>CANQCN010000022.1 GCA_947589685.1 uncultured Clostridia bacterium | reverse complement strand
TGTTGGGGTGCAAAAGAAACAAGTTTGGCGCTGTTTCTTACTATATGCACCCCAACATTTGACATAGAGCCAAAAATAAACCCGACGCAACAAAGCGTCGGGCGAAAAAGTTTGTGGTTACGCCTCTTCGATAGCGCCAACCGGACATTGTGCTGCACACGCACCACAATCAACGCAGAGATCTGCCGCGATTTCGAATTTGCCGTCGCCTTCGCTGATAGCGTCGCAAGGACAAACACTTTGGCAGCCGCCGCATGCAATACATTCGTTACTTATTTTGTGAGCCATAACCGTATCCTCTCCTTTTTAGGATAATTACATTATACACAGCCGTTGAAAATTTGTCTAATCTTTTACGCCAATTTGACGAAAATTTTATTGCGGAATTCAACCGAACCGAACTAAACGCTCGCCGAACCGTGTAAGGACGAAACATAAGCTATGTTTTTGCCGTATCCTCTTTCGACAGGTCTTGTGCGGCGGGATCGGGTTGTTTGCCCAATATCTCCTGCAACTCGGCGCGCGTGGCTTGCTCGTCGTAGGTCTGAGTGATGAGCGTAAGCACGTCGCCCACGTGCATTTTGCGTTCGCCGTCGTCGTCCATACGCGCAACGTCCCCCGCGGATATTTCGCTCACCTTGGTGTTGGCGGGCCACAGCACGTCGCGAACGGACTTGCCGACTGCGAAAGCGCCCTCGCGCACGGTGTACACGATGCGCAAAATGACAGGTTCTTTGTCCTTGTTTTGCTTGTGGATCATTCGCTCCAACAGCACGTCGTACAGCGGCTCCACCTTGAATATCTCGCACAAAAAGTAACTGATAAACACCGTCACCGCCACGTAGAACAGATTGGAAAAGCTGCGCGTACTCTCCACCATAAACACCAACGCCGTGAGGGGCGCGCGGGTGGTTGCGCCCATAAACGCCGTCATCGTGAGCATCACCACGGTGGGGAACAGCTCTTCGTCCATGCCCATAGCCGCAAACGCGTTGCCGAGCAATGCGCCCAACAAAGCGCCGATACTCAGCATAGGAATGAACACTCCGCCCGTTGCGCCGCTGCCCGTGGAGAAAGCTATCATAAAGAAGCGTATCGCCAACAAAACAAACACTATTTTCCAACCGAAATTTGCCTTGTTCGCAAGGCGCACGATGAGACCGCCTCCGCCGAACAGAGCGTCGGCGCCGTCAAAGTCTCCGAAAGCTATCAAGCCGATAGCCGCCGTAAGCACAAACACAATGACGAGGCGCACCCATTGAGGTATCCTTTTAAGCTTGGTATCGTACAGCTTGCCTATCACGAATACCAGATGATTGTAGCCTATCGCAAGCGCCGCGACGGCAACGCCGAGCAACAGCGGTATCCAGATGTCCTTCAACGCGAACGCTTTGGTAAACTGCACCGCAAAAAGCGGCAAAGAATGTTCGCCGAGAGCAAGCGTCCACAGCTCGGAGGCGCCCATTCCGAACAGCACCGAACTCATCGCCATGAGAAATATCATCGGAGTGAAACGCTTGTGCGCTTCTTCCAACGCGAACAAAATGCCCGTTACGGGAGCGGACGTGGCTACGGCAAAGCCCGCGCATGCGCCGCCCGTCATTATGTAGCGATCCCAACTGTTGTGCGAAAGCGGAAGCTTGCACGTACCGCCGCCGATAGCCGTTCCCAACAACACGCTGGGACCTTCGCTGCCGAGGGGCAACCCCGCAAAAAAGCTCAACCAACTGTTGACTATCACGGCAATGCCCGTACGCAGCCACCTGAAAGTGAGCAGTCCGCGCAAAACGCCCTCGGCGCGCGGGATACCGCCGCCGCTTGTTTCGGGAGACCATTTTTGCAAAAAATACTGCGCTATCGCAAGCACAGCCACCGCCGCCAGGACGGCTACGGCTATGTACCATTTCGTCTGCGCAAAATGGTAGATTTCGGCGGATTTTTCCGTAAGCCACTCCGCCACCCACTTGAAAAAGTACACTATCGTGCCCACCAACAGCCCCGTAAAAGCGCCGTAAACGAACACGGGCACGATGACGTTTTTGAAATAACTTTTGTAATCCTTTCGCTTCATAAAAGCAACTCCGTAATTTCTTTCGGCGAGCCGACAACGGCAATGGGGTCAGCCGCTATCAGCTCCGACTCTTTTCCGAAACCGTAGGTGACGGCAACGGCGTCCATACCGCACTCACGCGCGCCTTCGATGTCGTGAGGCGTATCCCCTATCATCAGACAAAGCGACGGCTGCCAACCGTTGTCCGCAACAAGCTGACGTATGACGTCCCGCTTGAAGCCGCGCTTGTCCGTCTGACCGTACGCCGCGTCGAAGTAACCCGCAAGTCCCTTGCAGCGCAGACTTTCGACCACGTGCGGCTCGTACTTGCTGGACGCGATAGCCAACACGTATTTTCCGCTGTTTTTGAGGGCGGTCAGCACGTCCGTTATCCCGTCGTACAAAAAGCTGTTTGCCGCGGCGTTTGTCTGCGTAAACACGCGTTTGTGCAGCTCGACCGCCTCGCGACAGCGCTCCGCGCCCACCAACCGTGTATAACTGTCGTCGAGGGGCGGTCCGATATGCCGCGACAGATCCACCGAGGACGCGTCCACGCCGAATTGCGAAAGCACTTCTGTAAACGTGGCGTAAATGCCCGGCGAGGTGTCGTTGATAGTCCCGTCGAAATCGAAAATTATGTATTTGTAGGTTTTGGAGAGTTTCATTTGTTCAATGCTTCGAAAAAGCGCTCCGACTTGGGTTTGGAGGGTCTTTCCGGCACTCCGTAGGTGTAAAAAAGGTAATTTTTGAGCTTCGCCAGCTCGCTTACGTCGTCATTTTCGCACTCCAACTCGTAGTCGGTGACGCCGAGATATACGTTTTTGTCCAACTCCAACGTCCAGCCGTTGATCTCGAATACGGTGCGATAGGTATCCAATCTGCCCGCAAGGCGCAACGGAGCCTCGACGCGTACTTGCAGCAGCTTTCGCATTTCGTCCGAAGTTACTCCGCGATCGAGAATGTAATTTGCGTGTTCCGCGCTGAGCTCGCACTCCCTTTCGTCGCACACCGAAACGCCGTCGCGTACGGACAGCCTGCGCTTGTAGCCCAAAACGTAAACGTCGTCCTTTTTGCGTATACGCACCATCGCGTCGCGCGGCATAGCGGGACAGACAAAATAAAAATTGCTCTGCAACCGCGGCTCGGCGCAAGCGGCGTCCGAAAGCAAACGGTATTCCCTTTCCGTAAGCTGCAATTTAAGCTCCTGCTCGATGTTTTTCATCAGCGTTTTTTCTTCTCCTTGCCGCCGGAGTTGAATATCTTGCTCATCTCTTCGAAAAACGTCGCGCTGTCCTTGAATTGACGATAAACCGCCGCGAAACGAATGTAAGCCACGTCGTCCAATTCTTTCAGCTGCTCCATCACGAGGTCGCCTATTTTTTGCGAGGTGATTTCCTCCTCCAAGCTGTTGTAGAGCATTTTTTCAACGTTGTCCACCAGCTTGTCTATCTGCGCCATGGAAATGGGACGCTTTTCGCAAGAGCGCAACACGCCGTTTTTGATTTTGGAACGGTCGTATATCTGCCTCGTTCCGTCCCGCTTTATGACGAGAAACGGCACCGTTTCGATGGTTTCGAAGGTGGTAAAACGCTTGCCGCAATTGATACATTCGCGGCGGCGGCGTATGCTTCTGCCGTCGTCGGTGGAACGAGAGTCGATCACCTTGCTGTCCTCACAGCCGCAATACATACATTTCATAAGTCATCTCCTTATCGGTAGTTTGTGACTTGTTTGAGCAACGCAAGCAGTCTTTCGTATTCCAATTCGGGATTTTTGCCCTCGTTGTCCATTCTGCGCAGGGTGTTTTTGTCCCAAAAACGCGCCACGTTGGGAGAAATTTCGTCGGCTACGAGCAATCTGCCCGAAACGCGACCGAACTCCACCTTGAAGTCGGCGACTATCACGCCCACTTGCTTCATCAGATCCGTCAACACCTTGTTTATGCGCGTGGCGTTGTAGCACATAACGGACATCTCCTCCTGCGTACACAGCTCCATTGCATAAGCGTGATATTCGTTTATTACCGGGTCACCGAGTTCGTCGTTTTTGTAGCAGAACTCCAAAACGGGCGATTTGAGTTTTTTGTGATACTCCAATCCCAGCCTTTCGCACATCGTGCCCGCCGAATAACTGCGCACAACTACCTCTATGGGCAGCATTTCCGCAAGCTTGACTACCATTGAGTTGTCCGAATACTTGGCTACAAACGCCGTTGGGATATTGTTGTCCTCCAACACCTGCATAAGTATCACGTTGATTTGGTTTGCAAGCGCGCCTTTGCCGTCAAAGTACTGCCGATGCTTGCTGTGATACATCATGGCGTCATCGTAAAACTCGGCGATCGCCAGGTGCGGATCGTCGGTTGCCCAAAGCCGTTTTGTTTTGCCTTCGGAGATAAGACCGCATTTTTTCAATTCCATAAAACACCTATTTGGTTTTGTATTGCAATTCCGCCTTTTTGCCCGCCGGCACGGTCAGCTCGAAGCCGTTGCCCTGCGGTTTGAAAGGCAAAGTTGATTTCGTGAGCTTTTTTACAAAGTCGGGCAGATAAAGCCGCACGGTTGTTTCCTTTTTGCACTCCAACGACACGCGAAGAAACTTTTTGTCCGCATCGAAGGACGCCGACGCGACAACGCCGTTTTCCGCGAGAAAGCCCTCGAAGCTTGCGCTGCCCCACGCCTCCGGCAAAGCGGGAAATATGCTCACAGTATCTCCGTGACTGTACATCAACATCTGCTGCACGGCATGCGCGAACGTAAGATTTACGTTAAGCTGGACGGGAGTCCACACGCCGCTGCCGCATACGCCCATGCCCCGCCAATCCTTGTCCACAAAGGCAAGATTGTTTATCACGCAGCCGCGTACTGCGTTGGTAAGGCTTTCGTTGGCTTTGTCGCTTTCGCCGAGACGCGCATACACAGCGGCAAGCACGGTCATATTGAAGCTGTTTTGCAATGCGGGTTCGCCGCGCTTTTTGTCGGCGGTAAGCGCGTAGTGAGTCTTGGTTTCGTCGTCGGAAAGGAAATTTATGTCCTCGCCGAAGTAAGCGGAATACAAGGCGCCGTTGGAAATGCCCGTGTAGTCTACGGAAATGAGGGAATTTACAAACTCGCGGAAAGTGCCGTCGCTGGCGATCTGTTTGTCTGGAAACTCTTCCAATAGCTTTTGCCACACCGCAAGACGACCTTTGACGTTGTTTTCTTTGCACGCCTCTACGAGGTTGGCAAGCAGATCCTTGGCAAGAGCAAGCTCCAACGCGCTGTTTTTCGCCACGAAAGGACGATCCGTGATGTCCCAACCGTCGGCGATACGCATGGGAAGCGCGGCGGGGTTCATCTCCAAGCCGTTTTCCGTATGAGAAATAAAATCCTCGTAGAACTGCGCGACCTCTTTCATAAAAGGTATGAGCCTGTTTTTGAGAAACTTTACGTTGTTGCTGTATTTTGCGTATTTATAGTACAAGTTGGCGACCCACGCCGCGCACCCCGAAAAATGTACGGCAAACATATCCGTGCTGCCCAGCCTGCCCGTGTGAGGAGCCGCCACAACGGGGACGACTACGCCGCGACAGCCGAATATACGCTGAGCGTTGTTGCGATAGTCGCCGATGTTGTTCCAAAAATATTCGAACGAGCGCTCCAAGCCGCCCATCATATTGCCCTGCAAAGCGTGCAGCACGCTCATTTGCAGCTCTCCGCTTGCGGATATGTAAGCGCGATACGGCTTGTAACAGCCGTTCCAGATACCGCACGGCCCCATAAAGCCGCCGTCGGGCGTGCCCGCCACGGAAAGATAACGCGCAAAACGGTACAGTCGGCAAATGAGCTGAGGCGGCAAATATCCGCCGTCGGCTTGCAAAAGCAGATTTTCCACATTGACGTCCTCCGCTTTGCCTATTTGCAGCGACGCCGTGCCGTACAGCTTGGAATGTATCGCCGCGTGCGCTTTGAGCATCTTTTCGTAGCCGTCTTTGTAGCCTTCCAGCTGCAATTTCAGCTCGTTCCACTCTCTTTCGCGCGATCCGCACGCAAATACCTTTACGAGGATAAGCACGCTTTGCGCATGCAAAACGTCCACGTACTCCTCTTCGGCCCGCACGGTGCCTCCGAGAACGTGCAGCTTAGCCACCGCGCCGAAATCGGTGCCGTTGTCGTCGTTGCGCGCCGCAAAAAACATATTTTGCCTGTCATACTTGGCGCTTACGCCTTCCGGCATATCGCATAGTCCCTCGTAGGTGTGAGAATTGACTCGGTGCATCAAACGCAAGCTCAACCGCACGCTCACGGTGCCGTTGCCCTGCTTGGTGACGCGATAGGCAAACAGATCGTCGACGCGCGACACGAACGCGCATCGCTTGTAACGGGTGTCGCCCACGCGGTAGGTGACGATCGCTTCGCCCTTTTCCATATCCAACGTGCGTTCGAAATCCCTCGTAACGTCGTGTTGGTCGAATATCATATCCAATTCGCACAGCGGCAGAGGATATGCCGTTTGCGGACGAAAGCTTTTTTGCCTGAGCGCGGACGGAATGACGTTTTGCGCCCCCAAAAAATCGCCTTCGTTTATTTTACGCTTGGTTTCTTCTATGCGTTCGGACACGTCCGGCACCACCGTCGTGCGCCCGCGCCAACAGAGCGACGCGTCGTTGAGCAAAATTTTTTCCTCCGAAGCGCCGCCGTATACGTTTGCGCCCGTTTTGCCGTTGCCGAGATACAGACCTTCGCGCCATTTTTCTCCCCACCAGCGTGCGGGCGTGCAAAATTTCAAAACGTTGTCAAATTTTTCCGGCATAAAAACTCCCGATCGTGCATAACATCACAATTTAGTATTATAATCAAAATAAGCTTGATTGTCAATGTACAAGGGGCACATTTTGAATGTTTGAGAGGATAAAAAAAGAGCCGCAAAAATTGCGGTTCGTTTTTTGGAAATGTATTTCGGTCGTTTATCGAAGCGTTTCCACCTTGCCCATAACGGTGAGCTTGCCCTCCGACAGCAACAGTCCGCCCTCGTGCCACATTCGGTAGACGGGCACGTTAAGCTCGCGGGCGGCGCGTCGGGAGCATTGCTTTTGCAGATCGGAAGCAAGGTAATGGACTTCTATATCCAAGCCGCGCACCAACCCCAAGCCGTACCAAATGCCGTAGCTGTCGTAGTCCTCGTCGGGAGTTATGTGATAGGTATCCAATTGCAGCATTGCGCCTGCCGACGCTCCCGCCACAATGCCGTCAAAATCCTTGACGGCTTGCGTCAATCCCAGCTTTTCCAAACGCGCAAGGGCTTTTTCCGGCATACCGCCCGTAAAAAAAAGCATTTTCGCTTTCGCGATCTGCGCGAGATGATCGCTTCCGTCATAGGGGTTGAGCCACTCTATGTCCTCTTCGCCGTAGCCGTAGGAAAGAAACGGGCGCAAAATGTTGTCGTACTTTTCGCCGCCCTTGCCGTAGACAGACAGCCAGCTGTCATTGTCTGTTGCCTGACTTTCTCGGTAGGCAAGGGGCAAAACAAGCACATGGGGTAGATTTTTAAGCAGATCGCCAAGATACTGCCGCGCCCAATCTCCGTCAAAGTTGTAGTAATTGAGCAAAACGTTCGTCTGCGGCATCAGTACAGCTCCACTCCTTCCTTGCCGACGTAAGCGTAGGCAATCTTGTGTTCGGCGGGCTTTTCGTCGCCGAGCGCGATCGCGTTTTCTATGAGCGACTTAGCCTCTTCGAGCCCTTTGCCGTTGTTGTGGAACACCTCGCATAGCACGTCGCCGCGCTTTACCTTGCTGCCTATCGCAACGTGCATTATCGCGCCGACGGAAAAGTCTATCGAATCGCTCTTGGTCATGCGACCTCCGCCGAGGCGGGTAACGGCGCGACCTATATCCGCAGCCGTCATAGCCGTGACGTAACCGTCGCGCTTCGCCGTGACGACGTCGCGCGCGCCGATCTCGAATTTTTCGGGGTGGAAAATGTAGCTCGGATCGCCGTGTTGAGCTTGCACCATTTCCGCAAATTTTTTGAGGGCGTTGCCGCTGTCTATTGCGTCGTTAAAGGCTTTTTCCGCTGTCGCAAGGGTGTATTTGCCCGTCAATGCCAACAGTCTGAGCGCCACCTCGCGGATCTCGTAATACAAGCGGTTCTTTTTGCCTTTCAACACGTCCACGATACCTATTATTTCCAGTGAATTGCCTATGTGATCGCTCAACGGCTGCTGCATATCGGTGATGAGCGCGCCGATACGCTTGCCCGCGAGAACGCCTATCGCCACCATTTTGGTAGCCAGCTCCAACGCGCTTTGCGGATCGGGCATAAACGCCCCGCTGCCGTACTTTACGTCCAGCAGTATGGTATCCGAGCCGCTTGCCAGCTTTTTGCTCATTATACTTGCGCAGATGAGCGGAATGGAATTGACCGTGCCCGTCACGTCGCGCAGCGCGTATATTTTTTTGTCGGCGGGCGCGAGATTTGCCGTTTGTCCGATGACCGCGCACCCCACGCGCTTGACCGCGTCGAAAAATTCCTCTTCGCTCAAAGCGGTGTCAAAGCCGGGAATGCTTTCCAACTTGTCGATCGTGCCGCCCGTAAAACCAAGACCTCTGCCGCTCATCTTGGCGACAAACACGCCGCAGCAAGCAAGTATGGGGGCAAGCGCAAGCGTCGTGCTGTCTCCTATGCCGCCCGTAGAGTGCTTGTCCACGACGATCCCGCCAAGCGCCGACATATCCACCACGTCGCCGCTGTGCAGCATGGCGTCCGTCATTTCGAAGGTTTCCTTGTCCGTCATGCCGTTGAGCAGTATCGCCATCAGCAACGCCGACATCTGGTAATCGGGTATCGTGCCGTCGGTAAATCCGTTGATAAAGAAGCTTATTTCTTCTTTTGTAAGCTCCGACTTGTTCTTTTTCTTTTCGATAATATCCAATATATTCATAGCAGCTCCTTGATTTGCAACTTAAATAAGTCGATTAAGTATTATATTATAGCATATTTTAACAACATATTCAATACCGTCGGCAAAAGTTGCAAAACTTTTTTGAAATATTTTATTATATCCCTCTTCCACCTCGTCCTCCCACACATTTTTCGCAAGCTCAAATTGTGCGGGTACCCTTTTGGCGGTCCCCCTTCCCCGTAACAAGTGACGGGGACGGTTAAATATTACTGTTGCGAACTTTGTCACAGAAAAAAGGACTTTCCCCGTCACGGGTAAGCCGTTACGGGGAAAGTGGCGCCCATCGGGCGACGATAGAGGGATATTTGAAATAAGCCTTTTTCAGGGGATATGCGAGCGACTAAGTTTCAAACAATGCCCCGTCCTTGTTCTACCGAGAGCGAGTGCGTCGCGACTCAAAATAATCTGCAACGAGGGCGTAGCTAAAAAAATTCAAACCCCTCAGTCACCTTTACAGGTGACAGCTCCCCTTGCTCATCAAGTGGAGCCTTTTGTGATGCTCGAATCAAATCTATCTTTAAAACCCCTCTTCCACCTCGTCCTCCCACGCCATAGTCAGCACCAACCGCACACAATGCGGGGTTGGTACCGCTGACAGGCGGGTCGTCCTCTCCCACACAATTTTCGCAAGCTCAAATTGTGCGGGTACCCTTTTGGCGGTCCCGACTGCGTTGGTGCATTAGAAAAGCACCAACTTGCCCGCGCTCACAGCGAAGTGTCCACAGGACACGTTCGCTTTTCGTGGCGCGCCCCTCAACTCGCTTGACGGGGAAGGTTGGTGTCACTGTTGTTGACTTTGTCTCTGCGAATGGGGGGGGCGAAGGGGCGTGGCGCGTTAAACCAATCACCACAGTGTGGTGTTGGTAGCTGCCACGGCAGGGCGCAGTGGAACAAAACGCGCCCCGCTATCTTATATGGAACGGAGGGGTCTACCGGGAGCGAGGGTGTTCGGTGCAAAACAATCTGCAACGAGCGCACGCAGTGCGCGAAGCGAAGCCGTTTTGCACCGAATACCCGACGCGACTCCCTTTTTGCGTGGAACACCCGACGCGATAAATTACAGACCCAGCAGCTTGCGCAGCGCGTCTATCTTCTCTTGGTCGATGTCGCCTTCCTCTTCGAGTTGATCCAAAGCGTCTTCGACCACATCCTTCTGTTCCTCGTTGAGTACCTCGTCAACGTTGATGTCGGAGCTTTCCAAAACGGACATCACTATCTGACTTTCCAGAACTTTTTCGACGACCTCCTTGGCATCCTCTTCCTTGATTTCTTCTTTTTGTTGACTGTAATTGAAAAGACTTTCAAGGGTATCTCCTTCTTGTTCGAAGTTCAGTTCGTCAAGATCCAGCGAGCTGAAATCGAGGTCTACGGGCAGATCGAGACTGTCGCTGACGGCGCTGAGAGTATCCTTGATGGTCTCTTTCGCTTCATCGGAAAGATCTCCCTTGATCTGGTCCAACTCTTTGAAGGTATCCTTTAAATCCTTGAAATCTATCTCTTCGCCGCTTTCCAGCTTTTGGTTTATGTCAAGATCCTTGACCTTTTGCTGAACGTCGGAAAGCTTGCCCGCCAGCTTGACTATGCCGTCAAGCGCGTCCACCGTGCCGGAAAGGGTGACCTTTCTCGTTTCGTTGTTGGAGCCGACCGTTTCGACCCTGGATATCATATCGAAGGGGGCGGAAAGCGAATTGTAGAACTTGCCCGTGGATGTGGACTTGTATTCTTCGAATACTTTAAGCACGTCAGACATTGCCGCAGCTTCGTTCGAACCGGACGAAGTCGGCTCCGACGAGGCGGTAACGGAAGAACCGCCGATATTGAGGTCGGCAAGCTTGTCTGCCACTTCGCCGATTCTGCCCGTCTGGAAGCACAAGCCGGAAAGTACGATGCACACGGCAAAGCCCACGATAAGACCTTGCACCGCGCCGATACCCGCGCCGATAAGACGACGTTTCTTTACCTTGCCTTCGCTGTCCTTGTAGGGCTTGACGAAAATGTTGCAGATGGGGAACACCACCGCCCAAGTGAGAAACATCAGCAAACCGAACAGCAGCAAAAACGACGCGATCTTGATGATACTTTCCACCAACGCGGAAGCGAGGTTGCTTATATCCACGCCCTGCGCAGCGTCCTTTATCATCTCGGAGATGTACTCGCCGAGCGTTTGACCTTGCACGTTGATGTTGAGGATCGTTTTTGCCATCATTCCGCAAAAGGCGAACGCCAAGATCAGCGAGACGATTATCAAACCGAAACGCAACAAAGAACGGCGCCATCCGCGAAACAATCCCAAAAGGATCCCGAATACGATGGGTACTATCGTCATGGCGACAATGCCTAAGGCGATGTAATTCATAAGTTTTTCTCCTTTATAAATTATGTTTATCCTTGCAAATAATGTTGCAAGTCATTCGTGTGTACATTATAACACAATGTATCACTTAGGTCAAGATAAAAAAGACATCGTTTTTTATTTTATATGAACAATTACGATCTTGTCGTTCGGGCAACAAATTTTCCCCCAAAACGACACAGAGACAAAAACGCGCTCCGACGAAACCGTCGGGGCGCGTTGAACAAAAGTATCTATCTGACGAATTACTCGCAAAGCTGCGCGAAATACTTGATCGTGCGCACCATTTGCGTGGTGTAACTGTTTTCGTTGTCGTACCAAGCCACTACCTGAACTTGATAGGTGTCGTCGTCCAGCTTGGAGACCATTGTCTGCGTGGCGTCGAAGATGGAGCCGTGAGTTTCGCCGATGATGTCGCTGGAAACGATGGGATCCTCGTTGTAGCCGTAGCTTTCGCTTGCAACGCTCTTCATATAGGCGTTGATGCCTTCCTTGGTGACGTCATGACCCTTGACAACTGCGACAAGGATCGTCGTACTGCCCGTGCAAACGGGAACGCGCTGAGCCGAACCGATCAATTTCTTGTCCAATTCGGGAATGACGAGTCCGATAGCCTTTGCGGCGCCGGTAGAATTGGGAACGATATTTTGAGCGGCTGCGCGCGCACGGCGAAGGTCGCCCTTGCGGTGAGGTCCGTCCAAAACCATCTGGTCGCCCGTGTAAGCGTGAACGGTGGTCATAATACCGGAAACTATCGGTGCGTAGTCGTTCAAAGCCTTTGCCATGGGAGCAAGGCAGTTTGTCGTGCAGCTTGCCGCGGAAATGATCGTGTCATCGGGCTTCAAAATACCCTCGTTTACGCCGTAAACGATCGTGGGCAGATCGTTGCCGGCAGGTGCGGAAATGATGACTTTCTTGGCGCCTGCGTCAATGTGAGCCTGACTCTTTGCTTTGCTGGTGTAGAAACCGGTGCATTCCAACACCACGTCTACGCGCAATCTTCTCCAAGGAAGTTTCTCCGCCTTGGGTTCGGCATAGATGTTGATGGTTTTGCCGTTGACCGTGAGCGTACCGGGAGTGATGACCTTTTTGCCGTCCTCGGAAAATACGGGTTCGGTGCTGGATACGGTGTCTGCCAAAGCGTAACGTCCTTGCGCCGTATCGTATTTGAGAAGATGCGCAAGCATCTTGGGGCTGGTGAGGTCGTTGATGGCGACTATCTCATATCCCTTTTGCCCGAACATTTGTCTGAATGCCAAACGTCCGATACGTCCGAATCCGTTGATCGCAACTCTTACTTTTTTTTGTGCCATTGTGAGTTTACCTCCAAAAAAATTTTTAGTTGGTTTTGCAATACTTCTTTACTAAAAATACGTATTGTGGTACAATATCCACGGAGAAAATCCCCTTGGTGCCCAAATCCACCATTTCAAATTATATCACAAGGCAAACGGTTTGACAACACAAAGTAATAAATTTTTACTATAAATTTCCGTTTTGTCTCATATAAAATCTATCTATATCGGGAGGAAAAGCAATGCCACTTGTAACAACAAAGGAAATGTTCTCAAAAGCCTACAAGGGCGGCTATGCGGTGGGAGCCTTTAACGTCAACGACATGGAGATGATCCAGGCGATAGTCGAGGCGGCGGACGAATGTCGCTCGCCCGTGATACTTCAAGTGTCGGCGGGAGCGCGCAAGTACGCAAACCCCGTGTATCTGAAACATTTGGTGGACGCCGCCGTGGCAACGACGGATATACCCATCGCTTTGCACCTTGACCACGGAGCGGATTTCGAAATTTGCAAGGCAAGCATCGACGGCGGATTTACCTCCGTAATGATCGACGCAAGCTCCAAGCCTTGGGAAGAGAACATCGCCACAACAAAACGCGTTGTGGAATACGCTCACGCGCACGGCGTGGTAGTCGAAGCCGAACTCGGCAAGCTTGCCGGCGTGGAGGACGACGTACGCGTCGAGGACAAGGACGCGCTGTTTACCAGCCCCGACGAGGTGGAAGAGTTTACCGCACGCACAGGGATCGACAGCTTGGCTATCGCAATAGGAACCAGTCACGGCGCATACAAATTCAAGCCCGGTCAGGATCCAAAGCTCAGATTGGACATTCTCGAAGAAGTAGGCAGGCGCTTGCCCAACTTTCCCATTGTGCTGCACGGAGCCAGCAGTGTACCCCAAGATAAGGTAGCGATAGTAAACCAATACGGCGGAGAAATGCCCAACGCGATAGGCATCCCCGAAAGTGAATTGAGAAAAGCCGCACAAATGGCTGTGTGCAAAATCAATATAGACAGCGATCTGCGCGTTGCCTTCACTGCGGCGGTACGCAAGCACTTTGTAGAATATCCGTCGCACTTCGACCCAAGACAATATTTGGGCGACGCACGCGCAATGATGAAGGAAATGGTAAAGCACAAAATAGTTAACGTGCTCGGTTCCGCCAATAAAGCTTGACGACTAAACGACAAAAAACGGCTTTCATGCGAAAGTCGTTTTTTTGTTTACAATCAATGTATAATCGCGCCGGTGTCGCTGCAAAAAAGCAATATTGCCGCGATTTTATATACGAACAACTTAATTTAAAACGCGCCGGCATAAAAATTACGCACGTCTAAGCAACGCCGCCGTCATCGGAATAGTCTAAGCAACCCAGTTAAAAATGCGTCGATTCAACTGCAGTACATCCTATTACCATAACAATTTTAGCCAAGGTCGGTACGCCGTTTACGGTTCACCTTCAAGCAACATTCAACACAAATAATTTTCCGTATCAATAAAGAAAAGCAGAATTCCGGCTATGACGCTTACAAACAACAGCACGCACACCTTGAAACCGACGCCTATGGGTTGACGACTTTCCAAACGGTTAACGACGCTGACAGTCATCGGAATCATCCAAGCGAGCGGGATAAGAAACGCGAAGCCGCCCAATACGCAGGCAACTATCATAAATATCTTTATCACCATTATAAAATCCTTTTGGTCGGTGGCCTTAACGCCCTTGCCATTTTCAACACGGCAGCCGCATTTGGGGCAAATTACCGCCTCGTCCAACAGTTCGTTTCCACAATGAGCACAGTACTTCATAGCTTTTTCTCCTACAAGCTGCAGCAAACTAAATTTTACACGTAAATTATACTACACGCTTAAACACTGTCAAGAGATTACACAATATTTATATCGGTATCATATACAAGCTGTTTGTGATACACCTTTTCATACAATAGTTTCCATTGCAAGAAACATTTCTCTCTCATCTTTTCGACATTTTGCCTGTCGCTAAGTCCCTCCGTTGGATAGATGGGTGACAATACATTTATAACCGCCCGCTTGTTTCTCCCCTCGAAGGTTATGAACAGCGGGACAACGGGGACGTTGAGCTTTACTGCGTAATTGAATGCGCCGTTTTTCAGCGGACGCGGTTTTTCATAATACTGCCAAAGAGCTTCTTCGGGATAGAAGTTTATTATCGCGCCTTTACTTACCAGTATGCGCATGGTTCGCAGCAAATTTTTTTGTGCGGAAAAGCTTCCGCCAAGAGACAAAAATCCCGCTCGACGCATGATAAAGCCGCCTAACCCCTTTTTGTTGTTGTGCGGCGCACCTGTATGATAGCTTCGATAGTGCCCTATTGCCTGTTTGACGAACAGCGTATCCAACACAGACACGTGATTGCAAACGCTTATCGCCCCCTTGATTCCCTTTAGATTTTTGCGACCGCGAACACGCAATCCGTATCTAATAAAACATACAACCGGACCGAACAGAAACGTAACAGTGCGACAAAAAATACAGGAGAGGCGGTAAAAAATATTTGTTCGCACATACTTGTACTCACCATCCGGTAAAGTGTAACGTTTGCCGCGAGGAAGATAATCTTCGTCAAAGGCCCCGCGGGCTTCCAGGCTACTTATTAACTGTTGACGCTTGCTCGTTTTCAATTTTGTGTTTTACCTGTTCAAATACTATGTCGGCAATTTGTTGTCCGCCGTCGACGGACTTGTCTATATGCTCGGCGATTGCCTTTCGGCATCCGTCCAATTGCGTTGGATCTGCCACATATTTTTTGATAAGCTTTAATGCGGTACGACGGTGAAATGCCGTTACTCCGCAGCCGTAATACTTGACAAACAGCTTGTATGTTGCGCGTTCAATGGGATGCGGACAGTAGTCCACCATTACGGGAGTGCCTACAAACAAGCTATCCAAAATGGAATTCGGCCCCGCCTTGGTAACAAACAAATCACATGCAGCGTAGTACTCGTAGATTTTTTCCGTAAAACGCAGCGGAATAAGAGTAATATTGTCGGGAGCGTTTTGCGCAATACGGCAAAACTCGTCATACAGCTTGTCGTTTTTGCCCGCAAGGAACAGTATCGTGAGCGGCTGTTTGATATGAGAAACGAAATACTTGCAGTACTTTCGCGATTTGGAAAGAGCATAGGCGCCGTCGGCAATCATTATACAAAATTTATCCTGCGGTATTCCGTACTTGTCACGACACTCTTGCTTTGTGAGATTGAACTCGCGAATACACTTGCGCACGGTGAAATAAACCTGTCTGACATGAGAGTAGTCAAACTTACGACGGCGAATTGCTTCGGTGCTTGCAAGGCTGTTATTGGTAATGAACACGTCGCAGGTTCTGTCCCACCAAATATGTACGTTGTTGTCGGGGTTGTAGCTGATTACCGTAACGTCCAATTCGTTTTTGTAACGCCTTTTATACTCCATAGCGCAAAATGTGATGAAATAGTGCGTGGAAATGATCACATCCGGACGGCGCACATAAAATGCGTCAACCATTTCATTGACCGCCTTACGAAAAAACACATTATGAACCAAATTCATAAACGGACGCTTGCCAAGATTCATAACAGCAAAAATCAAATCACCGTAATGCCAAATCTTGTTGGTGGCTTTTGTCTGATTTATAAGGAACCGCTCAAATTTGATGAGCGTTTCGTCATTGTCATCCTTCATTATCTGCGACTCGATTATTTCCATTTTGTCGCCGTATTTGGATTTAAGTCCGTCGGCGATAGCTCTCGCAGACATAATATGTCCGAACCCCGACTCGATGTAGGTAACCAAAACTCTCGGCTTTTGCATGATAATACCTCTTTCAGTAACCGTATGCTACTGTTTTTTCCAAAAGTTGTTTTGCTCAAACCTGCTTTTACGCGAGGATATTGAAAAAACACAAAAATGACTTCATTTTTATGATGATATACTGCGTTGATAAACTCAAGGTCAACTTTCTGAGCAACAAAAATATAATAGCAGCTAAACCGAATTGCCAATAATTCAGCAAAGCAATATATAGATTACAACTATATTTTAACTATTATATTTTATGGCTATTTTTTCAGACGAATTATTTTGTCCTCAAGCAGCTTTTCATATTCTTCAATAGTTCCTTTCACAATAAGATCCTTTTGACAAATTACATAATTATTTCTAAATCCAATATTGAAATAGATTTGATACCACCGACCGTAGTCAACCACTGCTTCAATTTCACTGATTGGATTGTTTTTGGGTTCCAAAACACTTAATTTGTCAATTCTACCATCGGCGATTGTTATTTGAGTAGGTAATTTCTTTTTCAAAAATACCGTTCCCTCAACGATTGCCATACCTACGGCGATGACAAAAATTAAACCGGCAAGTACTCCCCAGAACAACTCTTCTTTGACTATGGATAGAATTAACATAGGAATTATGAATGGCAATGCAGGCAGTAAGAATATAATTAATGATCTTAATATATCCTTTTTGATATAAAAATGGATACACTCGGACGACAAATCGCCCTTAAACTCTATCATATCTCTCTCCTGTAACTGATTGTTATTTTCTATCTGCAGGATGCTGCGATGTCGATTGTACTTTGTCCGGCAGAATATTGTCTATGGATTTCGGCGATTTTTATATATCTCAACCAGGTTAAGCAATACTCTGAGACATGCGTCCATTTCCTCGCCCACGGCGTACTCGTATCTTCCGTGACAATTGTAGCCGCCCGTAAACAGGTTGGGACAGGGCAGCCCTTCGTAGCTGAGACGGGCTCCGTCCGTGCCCCCGCGAATGGGCGTTACCTTGGGCGTTACGCCCGCTTGCTCCATTGCCCGCTTGGCGTTGTCCACAAGGTGCATATGCGGCAGGATCTTTTCTTTCATATTGTAATAGCTGTCGGTTATTTCCGCGGTAACGACGCCCATGCCGTACTTGACGTTGAGAAAATCGCAAACGTCGCCGAACAGCTTTTTCTTTTGCTCGAATTTGGCGCGATCGTGATCGCGAATGATGTAATTTGCGCTCGCTTCGTCACAGCAGCCTTGCATGCTGTCCAGGTGGAAAAACCCCTCGTAACCGCTTGTGTAACGGGGATTTTGCTCTACGGGCAACATATTTTGCAGCTCCATAAGCACAAGATTGGCATTGAGCATAACGCCTTTGGCTGTGCCCGGATGCACCGACATGCCCTTTACGCGCACCTTGGCGGAAGCCGCGTTGAAGTTTTCGTACTCCAACTCGCCCGCGCCGCCGCCGTCGACGGTGTAAGCGCCGTCCGCGCCGAAACCTTTTACGTCGAAGAAATCGGCGCCGCGCCCCACTTCCTCGTCGGGGGTGAAGGCGATCTTGATCGTTCCGTGTTTTATCTCGGTGTGAGAGGCAAGCGTTTCCGCAAGGGTCATTATCGCTGCGACGCCCGCTTTGTCGTCCGCACCCAGCAACGTCGTGCCGTCGGAGCAAATTATCGTCTGCCCTATGTGGTTGAGCAGATCGGGAAATTGCTTGGGCGAAAGCGTTCCGTTTGCCAGAGCGATGTCCTTTCCGTCGTAATTTGCTGTGACGATGGGCTTTACGTCCTTTCCCGAAACCGCCGACGACGTGTCTACATGGGCGATGAAGCCCAGCTTGTAGCCGCATTTGACGTTGGCGGGAATTTCCGCGTAGACGTATCCGTATTCGTCCATTCGAGCGGCTACGCCCATACCGTTGAGTTCGTCGCACAGCATTGCGAGCAAGTCCTTTTGCTTGGCGCTGCTGGGAAACTGCTCTACATCGGGGACGGATTCGGTGTCGACGCGCACGTATCTCAAAAATCTTTCCAACAATTTTTCGTTCATTTTGTCATCCTTTTTTTCGTTGAATTTTTCCTTTTTGCCGAAGCCGAAAGCAACGCTCGCAAGGCTTGGTCAGCCCCTGTCCTCGTCCAGGTAAGTCGCTTCGAGATCGGCAACATGCAGATACAACGCCAATTTGTATTTGGCAAGCGCTTCGGACAAGGCGTTGCTTCCGCCCTTTACCCGTTCGTCGAAGCCGCCCATATGCCAATTTATCGCCATCGCTTCTTCGGCGGTGAGCTTGATGTACTGCGAAACGATAAACACGGATTTTTCGCCGTGACCGTAGGGAAACTTTTCTTCCACCTTGAAGAAGGGCTTTTTTACCCACTCGCCGCCTTCCTTTACGTTTCGGTAATCCGTCGTGTAGTAATTGACCTTGCACACGTCGTGCAGCAAGCCGCATATGGCGACGGTTTCGTCGCTGTACGCCTTGGAATAATCGTCAAATTCGTTTTTCAACACCGATTTAAGACGTTTGTATACGTTTATCGAGTGTTGGCACAGCCCGCCCGTTTCCGACAGGTGGTAACGCGCCGACGCGGGAGCGGTGAAAAAGTCGCTTCCGTCGAGATAATCCAACAGCTTGTCCGCGCCCTCACGATGAATGTTGGCGCAAAACAGATCGGTAAACTCCGCTTTGACGAGATCGATATCCGACATAATAGCCTCCTTATTTTTTCAACAGCGCGTTTGTCCACAACGCCTCGTCGAAACGCACGTTTGCGAGGCTGGTAGAGGGCAGACAAACGACTTCCGTTTCTCCGCGATACGCCGCTTTCGTGATCCGATACGACGTTTGCCCGTTGCACAAAATTTTTTCGATAGGGGCTTTTTTCAACACTTGGGACAGGTCTGCCGTCCGATAATCGCGAATGTTCGCGTCCAGACTGCCCTCTATCTCGCAGCTTTCGACAATGTCCCAAAGCGCGACGCCGTGACCCAGGCACAAACGCTTTTTGTCCTCGACGGTGCGCGGAAGAGGGTCGCCGAACGTCGCGGAAAGCACCGTCCAAAACCTGTTGCGCGGATTGCCGTAGTAAAAAGCCGTCTCGCGTGACTTTACGCTCGGAAAGCTGCCCAAAATAAGCACGCGGCTGTTTTCGTCGTATATGGGGTCGAAACCTTTGTATCTCATATTATACTACACTTCTTTTCTTATTGCAACGTATCCGTAACGCTTGTTGTTGACGATGAACATCGCCGCGCAAAGTACCGCCGCAACGCCCTCCGCCACGGGCGTCGCTATCCATATGCCGTCAATGCCGAGCCACAGCGGCAGCAGAAAGATACACGCAAGCTGAAACACGAGCGTGCGCCCGAAAGACGCCACTGCGGAAACAAGTCCGTTGTTGAGCGCGGTAAAAAACGACGAGCAAAACATACAAAAACCGCTGAACAAATAGCACACGGAGTACAGACGCATACCTCGCGTCGTCATCTGCATAAGCGTATCGTCGTAACCGACAAAGACAAGCGCTATCGCGTCGGCAAGCGCCTCCGCCGCCGCCGTCATAACTACGCTCGTAACGGCAAGTATCATCATCGATTTTTTGAACACGTTTTGCAATTCCGCCCTGTTGCGCGCGCCGAAATTGTAACCGACAACGGGCGCGACTCCGAGACAGTAGCCGATGAATATCGCCACAAACACAAATTGAACGTACATTATCACGCCGAAAGCCGCAACGCCGTCGTCGCCGACGTGACGTATCAACTGCCAATTGTAGATGATGGAAACCAACGACATCGCAATGTTGCCGAGCAGCTCCGACGAACCGTTTACGCAGGACTTGCCTATGATACGCCAATGTATGCGAAATTTGACAAATCGAAGCAGACTGCCGTTTTTGCGGGAAAAATAAACGATAGGCAGCAATCCGCCCACAAATTGCGAAAGCGCGGTGCCGATAGCCGCCCCTGCGGCTCCCATCTTGCATCCGACGATAAACACCGCGTCAAACACGATGTTGGTGATCCCGCTCGCCACGGTAAACGCAAAACCGAGACGGGGCTTCTCCGCCGCGATGAAAAAGCTTTGGAAAAGGTTTTGCAGCATAAAAAAGGGCATTGCGCAGATGATTATTTGCGAATACGTCACCGCGTCGTCCAACACCGCTCCCGTTGCGCCTATAAGCAAAGCGATCGGACGCAGCAAAAAGAAAAAGCCCGCAGCCAAAGCTACGCCCAACGCAAACGTCGTCGCCACAACAAGCGTGAAATATTCGTTGGCGCGCTGTTTGTCTCCCTCTCCGAGAGTTTTGGAGACCACCGCCGTGCCGCCCGCGCCGAACATAAACCCGACCGCGCCGAGTATCATTATCACGGGAAAGATGAGATTTATCGCTTTGAAAGGGTCTTCTCCGGCAAAGTTGGAAACGAAAATGCCGTCCACCACCGAATAAACGGAGGCAAAGAGCATCATAAATATCGGTCCGAGGCAAAAACGCAGCAGTCTGCCGTAGGTGAAGTTGTCGGAGAGTTGAATTTTCATAATAACTTATATTATACTATATCAATAAAAAACAAATGTCAAACAAGTTTGCCGAGCGGTAACACTTTTTTCGAAAAAACCATATTGTACAACAGACTGATCAAGTCAAATACGAAAGTCGAGTTTCTCGGCGAATGGAGGTAAAGATGTTCAACGGAATGTTTAACGAAGGCGGCTACGGCGACAACAATTGCGGCGGCGGATGCAACGGAGGTTGCGGCGGAATGAGCTTCGGCGGATGCAACTGCACCTGGATATTGCTTATCATCCTGTTTTTGTGCTGCTGCGGAGGCAAGCTCAAAAATTTCAGCGTCAACGTAAATCCCTGCTGCCTGATCCTGCTAACGGCTTTGCTGTTCTGCACGGGCGGAATTTCTCTCGGCAACGGCTGCAACAAATAGCATAGGCAACGAACTCTCTTGTACATACCCTGCGACAAAAAAGGACCGCTCGCACGAACGGTCCTTTCGATTTTTGACGATAAACGCTTGTGTGTCGGCAAGCTTTGCGATTAAAGGCAAACCCGACGTCTGACCGCATAAAAAACGCTAATTTTCCTGTTTTTCTTGCGGGTCGTCTTCCTGCTCCAACTCTATCTCCTTGTTGGCAAAGCCCTTGCCGATAACTTCCTTGACGTTTTCCACATAAGCAAAGGCGGTCGGATCCACGTGATTGATTATGCGGCGTGCCTTTACAAGCTGCGACTTGTGTATGACGCACAGCAGCATTTCTTTCTCACGATGAGAGTAGCCGCCCACCACCTTGACTGCCGTGAGTCCGTGTTTGAGCTGCTCGGTGAGCGCCGCAGCCATTTCCGTGGGTTTGTCCGTGGTGACCTCCAACTCGATAGCGGAAGAAAAGCCCTTGAATATTGTTTCCTGCACGATCTCGCACACAAACAGCGCCGCGACGGAGAAAATAAACATATTTACTCCCTCGGAAAGACTGTCGCGGAACAGACCGTAAGCGACGCTGCCGACGGTTATCACCGAAAAGTTCGCCATAAGAATAAAGCGCATTGCGTCGCTGCTGCTTTTTTTGGAATGCTTTTGCACAATGATACCCACTATATCCGTGCCGCCCGTCGAGGCGTTGACGGACAACAGCAAGGGCAGCGATATACCGTGCAAAGCGCCGCCCAAAAGCACGTACAGCACCTTGTCGAATACGCCGTCGTCGCCCGACATAATGTTTTTGACCAGCTCGGCGATGTTGAGTACGCGAAACAGCACAAGCTCGGCGCCCAAAAACAGCAGGTAAACGGTCGTCTTGACGGCGAAACGTCTGCGGAACCTGCAAAAGCAGTAAATGATGATGGGCACGTTGATCGCCACAAGCCAGACGCCCGCGGAAAAATACCATTTTTCGGCAGACAGCCCGGAAAGCAACAAGTCGAGAACGGAGGACAACCCCAATACGCCGCCGATAACGGTATCGGAGGGCAGCAAAAACACTTCTACCGCCACAGCCGTTGCCAGGCTTGCGAGGAAAATTATCAGATATTGTTTGAAATAGTACACAAAGCCTTTTTTCATTTGTTTTTGTAACTCCTGTTGAAGGTGGGACGGCTGAAAACGTCGTATACATCCTTGACAAACACGAACGCATGCGGATCGCGCGCCTTTATCAACTGTTCGAGGTATACCTTCTGTCGGTACTGCACGACCACCACGACTATCTTGCGCGTCGGCTCGTCATCGCTTTCGGGCACCACGTCCACGCAGCTGCAACCGCGCTTGAAATAGGTGGTTATGTCCTGAGTAAGACTTTCGTATTGGGCGGTGACTATCATAAACTTTTGAGGATGATTGAAGCCCCGCTTGAACATTCCCATAAACGTGGAGCCGAGTATCACGTAAGTGAAAGAATAGATGATGATCGTGGCGTTTTCGTGTTCTATCGCGATAACTATTATGCTGCCGATGATGGTAATAAGAAAGTTGGCGCCGAGTATCACCTTGGAAAGGTCGATTTCGGGGTGATACTTTGAAACTATGCGCGCAATGATCTCGGTGCCGCCGTTGGAACCGTTGAATTCGCTTGCAATGTACATCGCGTAGCCGATGAGTACCGCGCCGAAAATGACGGCTATTATGCGCGAATCGGTAAATCGAGGAAAATTGACATAGGGGAAGATCGCCAACGCTCCCGTGCAGACAAGGGTGGCGTAGATCGTCTTGACGGTAAAGTCGCCGCGTAAAAAAATGACGGAACAAACAAGAAGAGGTATGTTGATGATAAAGTACACTATCGACATCAATTTGTCGTACGGGACGCCCTGCACAAACAATTCCAATATGTAGGTGATGGCGGAGCTGAGTCCGCTGAATCCTCCCGCTATCAGCTTGGACGGGTTGAGAAACGTGTACAGACTCGTCGCATTGAGCGCGCCCGCCACCGTCATCCAAAAAAATTCCTTAAATTTTGTCCAAACGGATACTGCCGTGAGCTTTTTCACTTTGTCCTCTCGTAACAAAAGAGATCTTGTACTTACTACAAAATCTCTCTAAAATCAAATATATACCTTGCGCCGAAATAAGTCAATTATTTGCGCAAATTTGACTTAAAAAATTTGCTGCTTTGATAGTTGGTTATAACCGAATACGACGAATTCAAACGGATAGCTTTCAATCAAACTCCGCGAAGTTCGGGCGTGTACCGAACCTTAGCGTCCTTGTGGGGGATGCCGGGGCGGGACACTCCCCGGCGAAAGTCTACAACAATTCGCGCGTGCGTTCACGCGCAACTTCGTCGCGCCTCTTGTTTGTCAGCGCCAAGCACGCAAGCGTACTCGGTTCAGCTGACACAAGGGCACTCCTCTCCCACACAATTTTCGCAAGCTCAAATCGTGCGGGTACCCTACCGAGCTGCGGCGGCGCGTAAGCGCATTGGTTCAGGGGGTATATAGTATAGAAAGAAATCGACTTTCGCCGAGGAAGTCGATTTTCTAAATGTTATTTACTTGACCGTCGATTGCGCATAGCGTCAAACTTCACCTATCAAACGCCAATTTCGTCCTTGTTCCACCGGGAGCGAGTGCGTCGCGACTCAAAATAATCTGCAACGAGCGCACGCAGTGCGCGAAGCGAAGCCTTTTTGAGCGCGAC
>CANQCN010000021.1 GCA_947589685.1 uncultured Clostridia bacterium | reverse complement strand
TCAAGCTTCTCGCTGCCGCCTATTCGCAACAGCCTATTTAATATACTACATCCGCTGAAAAAAGTCAAACATTTTTGTATATGTTGCAAAAAAATTTTATTGTTGCTTAAAAAATTCGATATACAAGTACGATATATCAAAGAGACAATGACGTAAAATATCTTGCCGCACGCTACGACGCGACAAAAGGATACCCTTTTGAAGCTACAAAATAAGCCCCTCGCGACGAGCGCGGGGGCTTGAATTAAACGCTTTGTCAGAAATTTTCTTTAAGCAATTCGAAGTAGGCTTGCGGATGAGCGCAAACGGGGCACACTTCCGGCGCGGACTTGCCTATGTGAATGTGTCCGCAGTTGCGGCATACCCACACGTTTTCGTCCATCTTTACAAACACTTCGCCGCCCTTTACCGCCTCGGCAAGCTTGCGATAACGCTCTTCGTGATGCTTTTCGATAGCGGCGACTCCGCGGAATTTTGCGGCGATATCGTAAAAGCCCTCCTGCTCGGCGACTTCGGCAAAGCCTTTGTACATCTCCGTCCATTCGTAACTTTCGCCCGCTGCCGCGTCCAACAGATTGTCCAGCGTGCCGTTGATGCCGTGGAACAGCTTGAACCACAGCTTTGCGTGTTCTTTTTCGTTGTTGGCGGTCTCTTGGAAGATAGCCGCTATCTGCTCATAGCCGTCCTTTTTTGCTCTGGACGCATAGTAGTCGTATTTGTTGCGCGCTTGACTTTCGCCCGCGAAAGCCGCCATAAGATTTTGTTCCGTTTTGCTGCCTTTGAGATCCATAGTGATTTCCTCCGTGTTTTATTGTAAATATATTTCTGTTTTGAATTGCAGTGGAATTTATCGGCGTTTTTTGCCCTAACGGCTACGTCAAAGAGCCAACAGTCCCTTGATAGTCACGTCATCGGGATAGGTCGCCACATAAACGGGCACGCCAAGCTCGCTTTGCAAAAACATATCCAACCCCGCAAGCTTCGCACCGCCGCCGCACAGCATAACGCCGTCGCTGTGTACCAAAGCGGCAAGATCGCTCCTGACGCTGTCTATAAGACTTTGCACTATGCGCACGTACTTGCGGACGAACTCCACCACCGTGTCGTAAAGCTCCTTGCTGCTGACATTGACCTGCTCCACAACGCCCGATTGCGTGTTTACCCCCGAAACAGCCACCACGGTGGAATCGTTGGGATACAAGCCGGCGCAGTTGAGTTTGAGATATTCCGCCGCCTCGGTACTCAATCGGATCATATACTTGGAGCGTATCCTGTCGGAAATGACTTCCGTAAGGCTCTTGCCGCTGTAATACAGCGTGCAGCCCGCCGCGATCTGATTGGCGGATACTATCGCCAGATCGGCGCAATCGTAGCCCAGATCCACGATGATGCCTTGGCGCGTACGAAATTCGTTGAAAAGATAAGCGCTGTCCGCAATGGGCGCTTCGATAAAGCTTACCTGCTTGGCGCCCAAGCCCAAAAATACCGTTTCGATGGTGTTTTTGTCGCTGCTTATCATTCCGCACGGCACCGCGCACGTGACGTTGTAACGGCTGAACGCGCTCATCTTGTAGTTGACGAGACGATTGAGCAAAGCGGATATAAGCGCCTTTGCGCCGTCGTTGTCGATTATCGCGCCCTCCAATATCGGGTGCGACAGCTTTACTCCGCTGCCCACGGTGTTGCCGAGACGTATCGCTTCAACGCCCACGCCCACGATCTGCTTGGTGTCCGTTGCGACCGCCACCACGGCGGGTATCTTGTCCGTAAAGCCGTCCTTTTTGCTGCCTGCCGACACGTATGCCGAGCCGAGGTCAAAAACCAATTCGTAGTTTGCCATAATATCACCCTTTGTAAATAGTATCTAAAATTTCCTTCAAGCGGTAGACGGGCAATCCCACCACGTTGTCGTAGTCGCCGACAAAGCTTTGCGCAAATCGACTGTCGTCTTGTATGCCGTAAGCGCCCGCCTTTCCGTATGCCTCGCCCGAATCCACATAGCGCGCTATCTCGTCCTCCGAAAGCGTGCGAAAATGCACTTCGGTGCTGTCGCAAAACTCCCAATTGCCTATCGGAGAAAGCACGCATACTCCCGTGTGTACGAAGTGGACCTTGCCCGAAAGGGTGCGAAGCATACGCAGCGCGTCCTCTCTGTCGCGAGGCTTGCCCATTACCTGCCCGTCGAAGTCCACCACCGTGTCGCAGCCTATCACGACCGCGTCGGGGTGCGAGGCATACACCTCCCGCGCCTTGCGTCGCGCCAACTCGCGAACAATCTCGGCGGGCAAGGTTTCGGCGCTTACCTCTTCGCCCGCGGCGGGGATCACTTCGAATTTGTACGGAAGCTTGCCGAGCAACTCGCGTCTGCGCGGCGAAGCGCTTGCCAAAATCAGTCGCATAACTATATTATTATACTTCATTTCGGTCGCTTTGTAAAGATGTACGCCTCACAAATTGACTTTTTGCAGCCCGATATTCTCACAAAACGAGCGCGTCCGCCGAAAAAATCCGCTCCGCAAAACGCGTTCGGGTTATACAAACGGTTTTGCGCGCAAACGGCGAGACGTTACTGTTTCTTTTTGAACTCGCGGTAACGTTCGAGGAAATGTTCGGCAAAGGGACGGAAATAGGTCTCCCATGCCGTTTCGTAGTGAGGAAGCTCGCTATCCACCGCCAACTCGCAACAGATCTGCCTTTTGAACAGTTTGTTGTACAGCGAACAGGCTATCGCGACCATTTCCTTGTTGGCGGCTGCGTCATCGCCCCACTCCTTGCCGCCCGCATAGATGAACGCGTGCTGGGGCAGACTTTGCGGAGTGGTCATCTCGAAACGATTGAACGCGGGCTTGTTGAACGCCGTGTAGGTGCTGAACAAACCCATAGTTTCGTAGACGCGTTGATATTTAAGCCCGATGTAACAGCTTATCAGACCGCCCATGCTGCTGCCCGCCACGGCGGTTGCCATTCGGTGTCTGTCGGTGTTGTATTTGTCGTCGATCATCGGTTTCAAAACGGTGGCGAACCACTCGCCGTATTTGCCTCCCTCGCCGCCTTGATTGCCCTTTTCCTTGGGACGGTGACGCATATTGGACACGGCTTTCCAGGGACTGTACTCGGAAAAACGCACCTTGTCGTTGCACTCCACGCCCACGACGATACAGCTCATGCCCGTCGTCCGATAGATTTCTCCCAAGACCTTGTCCACATGCCATGCCGCGCCGTAAGCCGTCAGACGGTCGTAAAACAAATTTTGCCCGTCGTGCATATAAATGACGGGAAAACCGTCTCCCTTGTCGTCGTAGTTGTCGGGCAGATACACCCACACGGTACGCATACGTCCGAGAGAGGTTATTTCCGTTTCGAAATTTTCTATTTTTGCCATAAAAATTTGCTCCTTGATACGTAGAAGAACAGAAAAATTTTTATCTACAAATTCTACCGATTGTATAATACTACATTTTACCCGACAATTCAATAAATTGCGGCAAATTGCGTAAACAATTTGCGATCGAAAGTAAACAAAACAGACCTTTCGTCTTAAAACTCGCGCAGGCGTCCGACAAGGTTGAAGCCTTCGAAATCGCGCTGACGAAGTACTTCGTAGACGGCGATAGCCACGGAATTGCTCAGATTGAGACTGCGCGTGTCGGCTATCATCGGTATGCGCACGGCGTGATCGTAATTGTCGTGTATGAGCTGTTCGGGCAAGCCCTTTGTTTCCTTGCCGAACACCAGAAAAACCTCTTCGCCGTAGTTCGGCGCCGTGTGCGCTTGCTGCGCCTTGGTGGAAAAATACCAAAATTCGCCGTCGGGATACTGCTTGCGCAGCTCGTCGAAGCTGTCGTGATAAAATATCCGACAGTCCTTCCAATAGTCCAGACCCGCCCGACGGAGCATACGGTCGCTTGTGTCGAAGCCGAGGGGTCTGACAAGATGGACCGCACTGTTCGTTGCGGCGGCGGTACGCACTATGTTGCCGGTGTTTTGGGGTATCTCCGGCTCTACCAAAACGATATGTATCATTGCTCTATGCTCCTGAGATCGGGATAAGTTTCAAAGAAAATGCGACATGGGGTAAGAATTTCCGCAAGAGTATGCGCGCTCATTGCCGCTATCGCCACCGATTTGCCGTTGCGCTTTCCTTTGAGATAGGCGGCGACGTGCTTTTTCATTTCGTTGGCGACGACGCGCTCGTCAAACACTTTGAGCAACAGCTCGGCGTGGCGCACGATAGCGTCCAAAACGTCGAAGCGAAAGCTCTTGCCTTGCAGTTCCGAAAACAAATACGGCCTGCCCAACGCGCCTCGTCCGACGGCTACGCCGCTTGCGCCCATATCCGAAAGCCGCAAGCATTGCTCGCGCGAGGCAACGTCGCCGTTGGCAATGACGGGTATGCCTATCTTGGCGATCTTCGGCAGCAACGAGTAGTCGGCGCTGCCGCTGTACATCTGCTTGCGCGTGCGAAAATGCACTGTAATGAAATCGGCGCCAGAATCGGCGCACATTTTGGCAAAATCCACCGCTTGGCTACTGTCGGAAACGCCCAAACGAAATTTGACGGACAGCGGCTTGCCCTTCAACGCCAGCTTGACGGCGGATATACAGCGGGAAGCAAGCGGGACGTTCTCCAACAGCGCGGAACCGTCGCCGCTCGACACGATCTTGCGGACGGGACAGCCCATATTGATGTCCACGCCCTCGTAAACGCTCATTTCGGGAATTTGCACGCTTGCCGCCATTACGTTCGGCTCGTGACCGAAGATCTGACAAAACGAGGGTTTGTCCGCACCCTCGCGATACAACATTCGGCGGGAAAGCGCGTTGCCCATAACAAGCGCCTTGCTGCTAACCATTTCCGTAACGGTCAGATCCACGCCGTAGTCCCGACAAATAGCGCGAAACGCAAAGTCCGTGTAGCCCGCCATCGGCGCAAGGACCGTTTTGAATTCAGCCGACATTGCGCTTTGCCTCGCTCCACAATTCGTCGAATTGCGCCATAGACATTTCTTTCAAATTTTGTTTGCGTTCCGCAAGCAGCCTTTCGCACTCCACTACGCGGCGCAGAAACTTTTCGGTGGAAAGCAGCAATGCCGTTTCGGCGTCAACGCCGGAAAGGCGCAGCAGACTTGCGCATGCAAACAACAAATCGCCGCCTTCCATTTGCTTTTCCGACTGCGGCGCGGACATAAATTCCGCAAGCTCTTCCTTTACTTTGCCTGCCACTTGTTCTACGTTTTCGAATTCGTACCCGCCCTTGGCAGCGCGCGAGCTTACCTTTTGACAGCGCATAAGCGCGCTCATACCGCGGGGAACGTCCAAAACGTTTTGCGCGGTGCCGCCTATCTTGTGTTCTTTCAGTTTTTGGCTCTCCCACACGCCCAGCGATTCGGCGGAGTCGGCAGCTTTTACGTCTCCGAACACGTGCGGATGACGGTCGATAAGCTTACGGCACAAGCCCGTGTACACTGCGTCGGGTTCGAATTCGCCGTTGTTATGAGCGATTTCGAGATGAAAAATCACCTGCATAAGCAGATCGCCCAACTCCTCTATGACGTGTTCGGTATCCTCCTTTTCCAAGGCGTCCGCCAGCTCGTAGGCTTCCTCGATAACGTTTTTTACAATGCTTTTGTGCGTTTGCTCCCTGTCCCACGGACAGCCGTCGGGACTGCAAAGCACCGTCATTATGTCTGCGCAATCATAGTAATCGAAGGTTTGCCTTTGGGTAAGGCTCTTGGGCAGGATGTACAGCGTCGACCGATAGTCGTAACGCTGTTTGCCGAGCTGACAAAGAGAAATTTTTTTGACCGTTGCGCCGCTGAAAAAAACAACTTCGGCGTCGTCGTCGAATGCCGAGGACAGTTTAAGCTGCACGTCGCTTGCGACGTATTTGTCGTCGATACACTTTACCACCGTGGGGCGCGGCAAAACGCGTGCGGAAGAGAGCAGCTCCGCGGCGGTGTAAACGACGCTGCCGCCGACAAGATCGTTGCCTACAACGGGCGCGCAAAGACTGACCCCGTACACCGTTTCCGCCTCGTCCAGAAGCTGCGCCGTTGTGTCGTCGGAGCCGTCTCCGACCACGCAGAAAACGACTTTTTTGTCCCCGTAGGAACGTAATCTGTCCGCTATGGAGACGTTAAGCGCGTCGAAATCCGTCGCTTGATCGTACAGATCGTCGCAGTATACCGCGTCGTCGCGAATAACAGCCACAGCCTTTGCCGCGTGAGTTTTGGCGGACTTGACCACCACAACGTCGGCGCGTTCTATTGCCGACTTGCCGTCCATTGTCAAATCGCCTCGTTTTGTGCCCATTCCCACTACCGTTATCATAAGCGTACCCCGAAAAAATTTATTTTTGTCTGACGGGTAAAGGCAACTCGCTCCTGTCGAAGGTTTTGAGGGCGACAAGCCCCGACAAATATATCAACGCCGAGAGCGCTATCAGCACCAACGTGCCTACCGTGCCCGCAAAAAATCCGTTGAAAAACGCGAGCGCCACGGTGATGAAAAGGGTCATCAGCATAGAGCAAGCCAACGGTTTGATAAGACACGGCACTGCGTCCGTTTTGAGTCCGACCTTTACTCGCAAGTAAATTATAACACAAACCGTGGCAAAAAGATAGCATAACGTCTCGGAAATCGCCGCGCCGTAAATATTTATTTCGGAATTGGGCAGCAGCGCAAGGTTGACAGCCGCTTTTACCACAATGGATAGGGATACGATTATCACCGTGGCATAAGGCTTGCCCACCGCCTGACACACGGACACGCACGTTTGCAATATCGCCAAAAACACTATCGACAAACCGGAAAGAGACAACAAAACGGAGGCGACGTGTATCTCGTTTTCGGGCAGACTGCCGTACAGCAACGACAATATCGGGCGGGAAAGCAATATCATGCCCAAAGCGCACGGCAAGGCTATCACCAGCGTTAGCTTCATTGCGGTGTTGAAACCCGCTTTCAAAGCGTCTTTGTCGCCGCTGTAAAAGGTTTTGGTTATTCCCGGCAGCGCCGACACCGCCACTCCGCTGCTTAACGCTATCGGCAGACCGAGCATAGAGTTGACGGGACCCGTCCACAGACCGTACATCTCGGTGGCGTTGGGCACGGTGAGTAGGTTGACCACCATGACCGAATCTATCACCTGCGACATCTGCATTGCAAAGCCGCCCAAAGCGACGGGTACGGCAAGCGACATTATGCTCGGCGCGATGCTTTTCACGTCCGCCCAACCGACGGAAATTTTTCCGACGTATTTGTTGCGCCGCCTGTGCGCAAAGTACACCGCCGACATGATGACGAGAGAACCGAATTCGCTGACGGTGATCGCAAATACCGCTCCCATTACCGCCTTGTGTACGTCGGGCATAAATTTTATCGCGCAAGCAAGCCCCACCGCCAGCTTGACCAACTGCTCGATAACGGTCGTCGCGCCGGACGGAGCCATGTTCATATGCCCTTGAAAATACGCCTTCAACGCGTTTGTTACGGGCACGAACAACAGCGCGGGAGCCACTATCAGAAACGCCTCGGCGGTCTCTCTGTTGCCTTGCGCCGTGGCAATGACTTGGGAAAGACAAGCCATCAAAACCGCGCACAACGCCCCCAAAGCCGCCAAAAACGCAAATGCGCAACGAAATATCTTGCGAGAACGCTCCGCGTTGCCCAGCTGGTTGTTTTCCGCGATTAACTTTGACAGCGCAATGGGTACGCCCGCCTGCGCGACGGTCAAAAACAAAATATAGGGCGGAAACACCAACTGGTACAGACCCATTCCGTAGCTGCCGATAATGTTGGTGAGCGGTATTCGGTACAGCGCGCCCAAAACCTTAGCGAACAATCCGCCGAGACTGAGTATCAACGCGCCGGAAATAAAGTTTTCTCCGTGTTTTTTCATACAAATATAGTATGAGATAAAGTATGGAAAAATATCAAACGCAACGCTCGGCGCACTTCATTCGGCACAAGCGCCCGCGGCGGCGCGTAAGCGCATTGGTTCAGGGAATATATAGTATAAAAAGAAATCGACTTTCGCCGAGGAAGTCGATTTCCTAAATGTTGTTTATTTTACCGTCGATTGCGCATAGCGTCAAACTTCACCTATCAAACGCCAATTTCGTCCTTGTTCCACCGGGAGCGAGTGCGTCGCGACTCAAAATAATCTGCAACGAGGGCACCGCTTAAAAACTTCAAACCCCTCAGTCTCACTTCGTTCGACAGCTCCCCTTCCGCTTGAAGGGGCGCCTTTTATTAGTGCCCGAAGCGAAGCCATTTTATATAATGTCTAACCTTGTCCTACAAAGAGCGAGTATATCCCCATGCAAAATAATCTGCAACAAGTGTGCCACACCAAGTCTCAACTATGTCGCTAAACGGTGTGGCACAAGCAGTGAAGCCTTTTTGCAGGGGATATGCGAGCGACTAAGTTTCAAACAATGCCCCGTCCTTGTTCTACCGAGAGCGAGGGTGTTCGGTGCAAAACAATCTGCAACGAGCGTACGCAGTGCGCGAAGCGAAGCCGTTTTGCACCGAATACCCGACGCGACTCCCTTTTTGAGCGCGACCGCACGAGCGACCGCCGCACGTGTGGTCAAGAAATATTTTAACTCAGTATGCGCGAAGTTCGGGCGTGTACCGAACCTTCGCGTCCTTGTGGGGGTAAAGGGCGTGGCGCGAAAAGTCAATCACCACAGTGTGGTGTTGACCGCAGCCACGGCGGGGCGCAGTGGAACAAAAGCGCGCCCCGCTACCTTATATGGGACACTCCCCGGCGAAAGTTTACAACAATTCGCGCGTGCGTTCACGCGCAACTCCCAAGTCCGACTGCGGCGGCGCGTAAGCGCATTGGTTCAGGGTGTTTGCAGTATAAAAAGAAATCGACTTTCGCCGAGGAAGTCGATTTCCTAAATGTTGTTTATTTTACCGTCGATTGCGCATAGCGTCAAACTTCACCTATCAAACGCCAATTTCGTCCTTGTTCCACCGGGAGCGAGTGCGTCGCGACTCAAAATAATCTGCAACGAGGGCACCGCTTAAAAACTTCAAACCCCTCAGTCTCACTTCGTTCGACAGCTCCCCTTCCGCTTGAAGGGGCGCCTTTTATTAGTGCCCGAAGCGAAGCCTTTTTATATAATGTCTAACCTTGTTCTACAAAGAGCGAGTACATCCCCATGCAAAATAATCTGCAACAAGTGTGCCACACCAAGTCTCGACTATGTCGCTAAACGGTGTGGCACAAGCAGTGAAGCCTTTTTGCAGGGGATATGCGAGCGACCTCCTTTTTGAGCGCGACCGCACGAGCGACCGCCGCACGTGTGGTCGGTATGACAAATTTTTCGGCTCCGCGCACGGATATTTTGTTCAGTTGAGCTTGGGCTTGCGCAATTGCATCGGGGCGTCGTAGTCGAACCAGGGATAGTTGCGCCACTTGCCGCCGAATGCGCGGTAGATCTCTTCCACCGCAAGCGACCACCGCATACTGCTCGGCGTATCGGGAGTGAAACACAAAAATTCGCCCGACGCGTAGGTGTAGAAAAAGCTTGCGTCCACCGGCAGACATATCGTGGGGATCGCGTCACGCGGTATAAACACCGTCCAGGGCTCTCCTTCGCGCGTGCCCGTGTAGCTGAGCCCCTCTTTGTCCAGATGAAGCACGCCCTCGCCCACCGCGTTGGAAACCTTGTTGTGTTTGAGATAGCCGTACTTGGGCAAAAGTCCCAACTTGACGTGTTCTTCCATCTCAAAGTCGGGATCCGTCACCGTCTTGCGCATTTCGCGCCGCTGCCAATCGAACCACTCGCGCGGGTCGGCGGGAATTTTGCTGCCGACGTAGGGGGTGAGATTGTATTTGTCGTCCAACGTCGCGCCGTTGCCGCAATGCAGACATTTGATGTCCTTACCCTTGCCCTCCATACGCATTTCGGTGCCGCATTTGGGGCATTTGTAGAGTATTTGCTCCATATTTTCGGCGTATTTGCCGTCCTTGCGATTGTAACTGTTTTGGCGAGAGGCGTTCCAGACGTAGTCGTCGCAAAACAACTCTTCGTCCACTTTGAGTTGAATTTCGTCGGCGGACATTTCTTTGAGAGCGTCGGGGTCGAACATCTCGAACAGCTCTATCTCCACCTTGCCGAAACGCTCCTTTACGTCGAACTTGGGACACACCAGATAGCCGCCGTGTATCCGCACGCCCAATACATGTACGCCGAAATGTTTTAGCATCTTGCCCGTGCCGAGCATGCTCGGTTGCTGCGCGCCGCTTGCGGTACTCATACCGCATGGGAAGATTGCCACGCAGCCCGCTTTTTCCTTGCGCAAAATATGCACCATGCCGCGAATCGTTTTGGCGTCGGGCACGAAATTGCGCTTGGGTATCACATGTCCTATCTTGAAGATAAATTTGAATTTGGAGCGGTGAAATTCGTTCTCGGCGGCGACAAAGTTGACGGGGCGTCCGTTCATCGCGAAGTTGACAAACGCGTAATCGAAACGCGACGCATGATTTGCAACGATGATGACGGGTTTGTCCTTGTAGTCGGCAAGATCGACGCTGCGCTTGATGTCGATTTTGCAGGGCTTGTAATAGACGAAGCGAGCGATCCGGCCGAGCAACGCATTTACAAAAGAATTGACTTTTTTGAATTTTAAGGATCTGACCGCAAGGTCTGTTGTTTTCTTCATTTTCTTCCTGTTAAATTTTTATTTTAATGGCAGCCCACGGACTCCTTAAATAATATTATATCACATTTTGCCGTATAATACAATTGTTATGGAAAAATATGTCGATTTTTGCCGCATAGATATGAAAAATGCGCCCCTCAACGGGGCGCATTTGAAAATTTTTACAGTTCTTCCGTCAGGCTCGTGATAAACTCGTCGAAATCGAAGGAGAATTCGTTGTCTTTGAGGAACAGCTTGAAACCGTCGGAAAGTTTGATGTATTCTTTGTAGTCCGCGTCTACGAGCTTGGACTTTTGCAATTCCTTTAACGCATTTTCCGTCGCGACGCTCATCTGCGAATTGAAATACGTCTCAAACAGATTGTGGCTGGGAGTGGACGGGTCGAGAATATCATTCATATCGAACTCGGAGAATATCTTGTCGGACTCGCTGACCTTGCCCGTCAGATAGATGATATGCACGCCGTAACTCGATACGCACAAAGTGTACTGCTTGCCGCCGCGCACAAGGTCCTCGTTGACCGCCGTGTAAAATTCCTTTACCCAGCTGTGATCGTAGTCCTCCCAATCGTCGCCCACATACACAACATAGTCGTAAGCTGCGGTATGCTGCGCGGTATCGGTGTTGAAGCGTTTCATCAATTCGATGACGGTTTCCGCCGCGGTCTTGTCCGACATGGCTTTTACCGTGCCGTCGTCGGCAAAGAATTGACCGAGTACACCGTCGGGATTGACGCCTACCGCATTGGTTTCTTTGTCAAAAGTAAACACGGCGGTTTTGGCTTTCCACAGACTGTCGTCGTCCTCTTCTTCCTTTTTGTCCTCGAACCACTTGTCTTTGTCGAAAAGCTTTTCGATCTCTTCGTCATACTTGTCGGAATCGAAGTACTGCGCCACTATCTTGCCTGCTTCCTCGTTGCGCGCTTTGATGTAAGCGTCGCGCTCGGTGGAACCGAGAGTGTTCTGCAATGCGGTAAGTAATGCCGTCTGATAGCTGTCGAAGGGGATAAGAATATTTTTGACAAACACATAGTTGTCGGCTTCTTCGGGCAAATAATAGATATTGCTGCTGCTGCCGAGACTTGTGATGAAGCTGTCGAAGTTGTCTTGAATGTTGAAGTCGGTGATCTGCGCCTCTTTGGCTGCGGCAAACTGCTGTTTCAACGTTTCTTCGAGAGCGGGGTCATTTTCTATATCCTTGTAGTATTGATAGCTCCACTTTGCGAGGATACAGCTTGTGACCATATCGCCGAGTTGATTGTTGAGAAACTCGGACAGCGAAATGCCGTAGTTGTTCTCGACGGTCTCTTCGTACTGCTTGCGTGTGTCGCGCAAAATTTGCGCATATTCTTCCAAGGTGAGTTCGTCTTTCTCGTCGTCGCTGCGTCTGTCGTTGTATTCTTTGACGCGCGCTTCCGCCTTTGCCTTTTGCTCCGCGTTGCCGAGATCGTACAGATAGCCGTCAAGGTTTATTCCGTTTATCACGTCGAGATACGGATAATTGTCCTCGAAATATTCGTCGGCTTCCTCGCTGACGAAGTTTTGATCGCGGGTATACTGAGCAAAACTCGTAGCGGGTTCGCCCGTCATATCGGTAAGCTCTTCGTACTCGGTGAAGTCGCGCGACGTGTCCTCGGAGGGCGCGGCTTCGAGATCGTACTTGGAGGTGATGTTGTCCTCCGTGTATTGATCGAACGCATTGTACGCCAAATAATTGACGTATTTTACCACGTAAGCAAACTCGTCCTTTGTGAGGTAATCGGCGTTATGCACCGTTTTTTGCAAATCGGTCAGCTCCGCCTGAGGATAGGGCTGATTTTTGGATACATAGTCGTTCAACTGCATGTACTGCTGCACAAGCGAGGATATTGCCATATCCAAAAGCTGACTTGCGTCGAGATAGCCCGCGCTGATGTAGTAATAGTAATTGTTGTAATAGGAGTTGAAAGTATCCAACAGCTTGCCTACCGTGATGACCTCGGCATTGTCGCCCGTTCCCACAGTGATAGCTTCCGTATTGCGGTACTTGGCGATGTTTCGACCGATAAGGTCGCAGCCTGCGAATACGCTCAACGCAAATACAACGATAAGTATCAACGTAAGTATTTTGGTTGCTTTTCTCATTTTTGTTGCTCCTGAACATCGTGGAGGCGTCTTTTGGGGACATACCGCCACATATACTTATATATTATACATTTTTAACGGAGAGTTGGCAAGCGTTTGCTTTGTTTTTTGTGCTAATTAGTTTGAATACTTTGCAAAAATCCTTTCAAAGCGTCCAAAAGTCGTTCTCTTTGAATGAAATCGGACGAAGAAAACGCTATCGTAAAGCTGTCGGAAGCGACGCTTGCGCGTTTTCCCTCAGCGACAAGCGCGTCGAAAACCTCTTTGCGCATCATTTTTTCCTTAGAAGCAAAGGTCAACTCGCCGCGAGACGCTCGCACCGTCACTTTGCTTACGCCCGCGCCCCTTGCAAGCACTTTAAGCTCGGCGACGGTAAACAGATTGAGTACGGGCTTGGGACACGCCCCGTAAACGTCGGCGATCTGTGCGCGCAGCTCCGTCAACTCCCCGACGGACGCGCAGTCCGCCAGCTGTCGGTAAAACGTCATTCGGTCGGATTGAAGAGGCATATAGCTCTCCGGCGCATAGGCGTCTGTTTCTATTTCCAATTCGGCGTCGGGCTTTTCCTCGTACTTTTGTCCTTTCAGCTCCGCCACCGCTTCCTTCAACAGACGCGCATACATATCGTAGCCCACCTTCATTATGTGCCCGTGCTGCTCACGCCCCAAAATGTTGCCCGCGCCGCGAATTTCCAGATCCTTCATTGCTATCTTGAAACCGCTGCCCAGCTCGCTGTACTCCGTGATGGAACTCAGCCGTTTGTAGGCGACCTCGGTGAGTATTTTGTCGCGGCGATAGGTAAAGTAAGCGTAGGCGAGTCTGTCGCTGCGCCCCACTCTGCCCCGCAATTGATACAACTGACTAAGACCCAATTTGTCGGCGTCGAATACTATCAAAGTGTTGACGTTGGGAATATCTATGCCGTTTTCGATTATCGTGGTACACACGAGAATATCGCTTTTGCCATCGGCAAAAGACATCACCGCGTCTTCGAGCTCCGTCTCTTCCATTTGCCCGTGCGCAACGGTTATGCGCGCATTGGGCACAAGCTCGGAAAGCCGTCCCGCAAAGCCGTCGATTGACTGCACGCTGTTGTACACGCAAAACACCTGTCCGCCGCGCGCCAACTCTCTGGCTATCACGTCGGAAATCAACGCGTCGTTTTCCTCCACGACGTAGGTCTCCACAGCGATACGCTCAACGGGCGGGGTGGTTATCGTGGAAATGTCGCGTATGCCGCTAAGCGCCATATGCAGCGTACGCGGAATGGGCGTAGCCGACATGGTAAGCACGTCCACGCTGGTTTTCAGCGCCTTGATCTTTTCCTTGTGTTCCACGCCGAAACGCTGTTCCTCGTCCAACACGAGCAAGCCCAATTTGCCGAATTTTACGTCCTTGGACAGCAATCGGTGCGTGCCGATGATTATGTCTACCGTTCCCTCGGCAACGCCTTTGAGTATTTTCTTTTGCTCTTCGGGCGAACGGAAACGGTTGAGACAGGCTACCCGTATGTCGAAGTGAGACATACGCTCGGAAAAGGTTTTGAAATGCTGTTCGGTCAATATCGTCGTGGGCGCAAGCACAGCCGCCTGATAACCGTTGCTTACCACGTCGAACGCCGCGCGCATGGCGACCTCCGTCTTGCCGTAGCCGACGTCGCCCACAAGCAGACGATCCATAATGCGATCGCTCGTAAGATCGCGGCGGATCTCCTCCTGACAGCGCAATTGATCTTCCGTCGCCTTGTAGGGGAAATATTGCTGAAATTCTTCGTCGAGATATTCGTCTATGTGATAGCGGAACCCGCGGGATTTTTCCCTCTCGGCATAAAGCCGCAAAAGGTCGATGGACATCTCGCGAACGCTGTTTTTTACTTTGTTTTTGACCTTGGCAAAGTCGTCTCCGCCCAAACGCGACAAGGCGGGATTTTCGCCGCCTGAGTATCTGCTCAGCAAGTTGGTGGCGTCCACCGGCACGTACAGCCGGTCTCCGCCCTTGTACAGCACCACTATGTAGTCCTTGCTTTCGCCCGACGGAGTCGTAAGCTTTTCGATACCTTCGCACAAGCCGATGCCGTGAACGTCGTGTACAACGTAGTCGCCCTTTTCCACCGACAAAAACGCCTGCTTGCGACTTTTGCTTACGGTCTGTCTGTTCAGCCCCCTGCCGAGGTCTCTTGTGCCCACCACGACCAATTTGTTTGTGTGCGACACAAAGCCTTTTTCTATGCCGACGGGCAACACCAACGCGTCGGCGGCGTTGGGCAAAAGCCTCTCCGCGTCCGTCACGTACACGCCGTCGTCGGTAAGCTTTTCCTTGGTGGAAACGACCCCGTCGCTTCCCGCGAAGATAACCGTTTCGTAGCCGAGACGCAGCCAATTTTTGATATCCTTTGCCAACGCTTCGGAATTTGCGGCGTAGTTGCTTACGGCGCTCGTTTTGAAACTGCGGATCGATTCGGGAGCGAACCACTCGCTTTGGTAGGGCAAGGTTTGCAACGCGATCTGCGGCGCGGCGAGTTTGAATACGTTTTGCCGCTCTGCCAACGCTTTTTCGTGCAAAGGAAGCACCTCGCCCGCCTTGGTAAGATTGGCGACGCGTTCGGCATGCTCGCGATAGAGAAAATCCACCCGCCCGCTCAGCTGCTTGGGTTCGTCCCAAAACACGACGGTATCCGCGGGCAGATAGTCGGCAAGCGTCGAGCAGGAAATAAAGGGCGCCAGCCAACCGCTGTCCGCCTTGCCGCCCGCCGCCGATACGGAAAGCGACGAAAGTATTTCGTTGAGTCGTGTGGCAGCGTCGGGAGACAGCTTTGCCGTTTGCTTGGACGCAAAACGCGCCACCTCGTTCAATTGCGACTGCGACAAGCCCGTCGTGTCGTAGAGCGGGTATATCTCCGCCTGCCCGACGGATTCGCCCGAAGTTCCGTCCTCGTTGACGCGTCGGACGGACTCCGCCTCGTCGTCCCAAAAGTCCACGCGGAAACGCTGTTCGAAGGGCATTGATACGTCAAGAATGTCCCCGCGCAACACAAATTCTCCCTCGCCGGATATTCCATCCACGCGCTTGAAGCCGTTTTCCACCAGCTTTTTTGCGATGACGGATGTGTCGTAGCATACGCCTTTTTTCAGCGTAAAGCAGCCGTCGAAAAACTTTCGGCGATCGGGCAGATACTGCATAAGCGCGTTTACCGTGGTAACGGCGAACTCCGCGCCCGTCAATATCTGATGCAACGCGCGGTTGCGGCTGAATACTGCGTTGCGCGAATAGTTGGATTTGTACAGCAGCACGTCGTCTTTGGCGGGCAAATACACCGCTTTGCCGCCGAATATCGCCTCCACCGTGCGCAAAACGCGCTGCGCCTCCACATAGTCGCTCGTTACGTACAGCGCAAAACCGTTGACGTTTGCCGCGATGAAAGGCTTTTCGTTGGGCTGCACGCCAAAAGCCGCGACAAATTTTTTGTCACGGGTATCTTCAAGCAGATCTTTGTACGCTGCAACGTTATTTACTCTATCGAAAAAATAGTACATTGCCGTTTGGGTGAAAGGTTGCGGCTAAGGCAGGCGAGGCTCGAACCGCGTCGGGGCGAACTCGGCGCAAACCGCCGAAAAACGCTCGCCGCTTTGCTCGGCGGGGCGTATAACCGCAAATACACGGATATTGTACCACATTGCGGCGCGATTGTAAACTTGTTTACATTTGCGTGATTTTATGTTAATATATCACCGAGGTAAACAATGTATCTTGTCGTAGGCTTGGGCAATCCCGAAAAAAAATATTTCAATACGCCGCACAATATGGGTTTCGCCGCCGCAGATAGGTTGGCGAAACGACTCGGAGCGGAATTTACGAAAGGGGAATGTATGGCGGTGACGGCGCACGCCAAAGTCAACGGAGCCAAGGTGATAATTGCCAAACCCGTGACCTATATGAACCTCTCCGGCAATGCCGTGGCGGAGCTGTGCCGCAAGTACAAGATCGAAAAGGGCAACCTTGTCGTGGTCTACGACGATACGGATATACCTATGGGCAAACTGCGCATACGCGCAAAAGGCTCGGCGGGCAGCCACAACGGTATGAAAAATATCGTGCAGCTCCTCGGTACCGAGGACTTCGTTCGGGTGCGGGTCGGTATAGGCAAGGATACCCCAATGGCGCGGATAGACTACGTGCTGTCGCAGGTGACCGACGACGATCACGCTCTGCTCGACCCCGTATTGGACTCCGCCGCCGCGGCTTTGGACGAATTTGTCCACGGCGCGCCTATTGACGCGGTTATGCAAAAATACAACGGTTAAACATATTTTCTCAAAAAAAATTCTCACCTTGTTTCGGTGAGAAATTTTTTTGATTTGATTTTTCGGGTTTTATTTGCTCTTTTACGATCATTCGCACAGCTTTTTTGCCAGGGCGGCGATCTGCGCGCGATTTTCATCGGTCAGAGCGGAAAGGATCGTCACAGTGCCCTCGAAAGTGAGATTTTTGCAAGGGGCAAGCAAGTTGACTATGGTCTTTGCCGCCATTGGCGCCCAGCTGCCGTTTTCGATGATGGCAACGCGTCTGTTTTGAAAATTGTGTTCGACAAGACGATCCGCAAAGTCGTGCATAAAGGGGAATACGCTCGCGTTGTAAGTGGTAGAAGCCAACACAAGTCTGTCGTAACGGAAAGCGTCCTCCAACGCCTCCGCCATATCGTCGCGTGCAAGGTCGATGACGGACACCTTCGGACAGCCGTTTTTATCCAATTCGTCGCGCAGCAGCGCCACCGCTTCGAGCGTGTGACCGTACACCGACGTGTAGCAGACGCAAACGCCGCTGCTTTCGGCGGAGTAGCTCGACCAAACGTCGTACAAATGCAGATACTTGGAAAGATCGCCGCTCAAAACGGGTCCGTGCAAGGGGCAAATGGTTTCTATATCCAACGCGGCGGCTTTTTTGAGCAGCAGCTGCACGGAATTGCCGTACTTGCCCACAATGCCGAAGTAGTAACGGCGAGCCTCGCAGTCCCAATCCTCTTGCGCGTCAAGCGCGCCGAATTTGCCGAAACCGTCGGCGGAAAACAGCGTTTTGGCGTAAGCGTCGTAGCTGACCATAACTTCGGGCCAATGCACCATAGGCGCAAAAACAAAGGTAAGGCTGTGCTTGCCGAGGCTCAACGAGTCGCCGTCCTTTACTTCGAGACGGTCGGACGCGGCGTTTTTGCCGAGGAAATTGTCCAAAATAAGAAAAGTCTTGGCATTGCCCACCACCGTGGCGCGCGGATAGATACGCAAAAAATCGGCTATGCTGCCGCTGTGATCCGGCTCCATATGCTGCACCACGAGATAATCGGGCGTTCGTCCGTTGAGTTCGGCGGCGAGATTGCGCAGCCATTCGCTTGTAAACCGTCCGTCGACTGTGTCCAGGACGGCTATCTTGTCGTCGAGGATAACGTAACTGTTGTACGCCATGCCGTTGGGGACAACGTACTGTCCCTCAAAAAGGTCTATTTCGCGATCGTTTACGCCGATGTATCGAATGTCACGGTGCAGATTCATTTGTTTCACCTCAAAGTTTGTAATTTTGTACAAATTATCTCACAAACGAGCGGATTTGTCTATTGTATTGCTTGATGTTTGCCCTTTGCGCGTTGTCAACGGGATACCTCCTCGCGATAAGACTCTACGTACACCGCCGTTATGTTACGCGCGATACCCTTGGGCACAGCCACGGCGAGTGTGTTGTAATGCAGATCCATCGTGTGCATAGGCGGACTGATCTCCTTGACCCTGACTATCAGCTTGCCGTCCTCCAAACGCGCGTCCTCGGCAACGCATCTGATCGAGCCGCTCATCCCCTGCGTGAGAAACATCACCAAAGCGTTGTCGACGAAAAATTCCTCGCCGTAGCGTGAGTACTCCTCGTCCGTAAGGTTGAAAAAGTCTCCTTCGCTTCTTGCGCGATATTCGTTGAGCCGTGCCAAGTCGGTAAACACCTCGAAAGGACGCTCGTCGCCGTCCAACTTTCGCGCGAAATTGCCCGCGCCGCCGAAAAACCAACCCATACACATAACAGCCGTCACCACCGTAAAAATTATTTTTTTCATTGTACAGACCCACACCAGAAATATTGCGGGCATACATCGTCACGGCACGCCGACAGCCTGCAAAAATGCCGACCTGCCGCAAATCGAAATTATTATACCACACTTCGGGTAGTGTGTACAGTTGCCGTGCAAAAATTCGCAAAAGCAGCGCACTGCCCGACGTTAGAAATCAAACGGCGCAGAGGGTCAATGCAATATAGAAAAAGCGGTCGGCGTGAAAAGAGCAAAAACAACGAATATATATGGCGTTTCATTAAACGAAAAAGTTGCTTCTTCGCCGAACGACAGGGCAATTAAGCCCGCCTTAATTTCAAACGAAGAAACAACTTCTGTAAACAGAATACGCAAAGATACGGATATTGTCAATACTACGTACAAAAAAGAGTGAAAATTTTTTGCAACGACGATAAAATTTTACTATTGTATTTTTGTCGAAAGTATTGTATAATACTCGATATGCTCGAAAAGAACAACTTGGATTATATGGGGTAAAAAAATATGTGTACTTCACTCTCTTTTAAGACAAAAGATCACTACTTCGGCAGAAATCTGGATTACGAATTCGGCTACAACGAGTCGGTGACGGTAACTCCGCGCAACTTTGTTTTTCGCTTTCGTCATGCGCCCGCCCTTGAAACGCATTACGCTTTGATAGGTATGGCTTTCGTGGTGGACGACTATCCGCTCTACTACGAAGCTACCAACGAGGCGGGACTGTCTATGGCGGGGCTGAACTTTCCCGGCTTTGCGCGCTATTTCGATCAAAAACAAGACAAGATCAACGTTGCGCCGTTTGAATTTGTTCCCTACGTGCTTGCGCAGTGCGCCAACGTTGCGGAGGCTCGCAAGCTGCTTGCCGACGTCAATCTGTGCGCGGAAAATTTCAGCGACAAACTGCCCGCGTCGCCGCTGCATTGGCACATTGCAGACGCAAATTGCTCCATCGTGGCGGAAAGCGCAGACGACGGGTTGAAAATATACGACGACCCCGTAAACGTGATGACAAACAGCCCGACATTTGACTTTCATATGCTGAACCTTTCCCATTATATGGGCGCAACGCGCGAGATAGCAAGCAATCGATTTGCGCCGAATGTGCCGCTCAAAGCGTACAGTCGAGGAGCGGGAGGCTTTGGCTTGCCGGGGGATCTGAGTTCGGCGAGCCGTTTCGTACGGGCGGCGTTTGCGCTGAACAACTCCGTGTGCGACGGCGACGAGGCAAGCAGCGTGGGACACTTTTTTCAACTGCTGGGCAGCGTGGCTCAGCAAAAGGGCAGCTGCGCCGTGGAACATGGCTACGAATACACGATCTACTCTTGTTGCTGCAACACCGCGCGCGGCGTTTACTACTACACCACCTACAACAACGGCTGCTTGACGGCGGTGGATATGCACCGCGAAGATCTCAACAGAAAGGCGCTTGCATGTTATCCGATGCGCACCGAACAGCAAGTTGTTTGGGAAAACGCCTCTTCCGCAACGGACAAAACGCGCTGACGGCGCACAAACGCCTGTTAAATAAAAAATATTGAAATAAACGCAAAGCGACAACGGTTGAGTTGTCGCTTTTTATCGTCACTTGTGCCCAATGTTGTTTTGCGCAAATTGTCGTCCCGACAAGCCTCGGCGTTGCGGGCGTTTTTGTCGGAGCAAACTGCAAGCCTGCCGCATTCGTCGCAATTGCCACAAAAAAACCGTTGCGGCTTGCAACGGGAAAATGTCGGTTGGTAAATTGCGTGGAACGTCCCAAGGGGCATAAGATTGCGCCCTTCACCACTCCTGCGTCGGTTGCTCGATAGGCGCGATGTTGTGCTTGTAGTTTTGCAACACGTCCTTGATGTACTGCAAACGGCTGTCGCTGTAAGATATGCGCACATATCCCTCGCGCATCAGAGCCGACTTGAAGCCCTGCGGAGCGGACTCGAAATATTCGGGAAACTGCACCTCTATATACTGCGAGCCCTTGTGATTTTTCTGCACATAGATGAGTGTGTTTTGGCTGAGACGGTACACGCGCAGCTTTTTGCCGAAACGCAGCAGCACAACGTCCTCTTTGCGCAGGCTTACCAAGTCAAAGGCGCCCAGCGTGATACCGATGACCAACAAAGCCGCAAACAGTCCGCCCAACAGCACGATGAGGAACACCGTCATCACCGTATCGCCGACGGGCGCGGAAAAGGTGTCCGCAAGGTAGTAAACAAGGCTGGCGAGCGCCAGACACACCACTACCGTAAAAAATATCAACATTTTGGGCGATGCGATGAATCTTTTCTTTTTCATTTGGGCTTCCTTGGCGTCAATTGTCGTCGGTTGTGTTCCTATTGTTTAATTATAACATCGAACCCGCCCGCTGTCAACGTGTAAGGCGATTTTATTTTTTGGAAATAAAGGCGCATTTTTATCACAGTTGCAAATTTCGTCACCGAAAAAAGGATGTTCCCCGTGACGGGGACGGTTGAGCTGTGAATTGGGTGAAGTTTCGCGCGTTGCGCGAAGTGAAGTACGCGCAAAGCGCGTGTGAAGTATTTCGACGTTCGTCGAAATGTGAAGTTTTGCGGCTACGCCGCAAAGTTGAGGTCGGGACCGAGTTTAGAATGTCAAACCCCTCAGTCACCTTGACAGGTGCCAGCTCCCCTTGCTCATCAAGGGGCGCCTTTCATTACAGTTTAGGCTTTGTCACCGAAAAAAGGACTTTCCCCGTGGCAGGGACGGGTGGGCGCGGACAAGTGAAGTTTGACGCAATTGACGGGGAAGGTTAATTTCACTGTTGTAGACTGTATATCCGCGAACGGGGGCGGGTGGACGTAGACGTGGATACGGTAGGTGATATGGGGAGGGGAGCCGCCGCCCGACAGCGATACCGCGCGAGCGGCAAATGACAAAAGGCTGTCGCATGCGGATATCCGCTTGCGACAGCCTTCTGCGTCAAACGTAATAAGTGACCGATCCTTACAGCACCACAATGAGAGCCATCTCGGCGCCGTCGCCGCGACGGGCATTCTCCTTGTAGATCGCGGTGTAACCGCCGCGCTGTCCCTTTTCTTCGGCTTGCTTGTCAAACTTGGGCGCGTACTCGTTGAAAAGCTTTTCAATGAGGGGATGGCGAACATCCTTGGTGCGCACCTTGTATTCGGTAGCGCTCTCCTTGGGGAGACGCGCTTCCTGCAAGTCGGCAAGTCCCGCCATCATTTTGCGGCGGGCGGCAAGCTTTTGCGGACCGTCGTTGAGTATCGTGACGGTCGTATCCTTGCCTTTGACCTTTTTTGCCTTTTGCACCTCGACGGTGTCCTTGTAGGTGTTTACTGCAAGTGTGATGTATTTTTCGGCGAGCTTTTGCACTTCCTTGGCGCGAGCTTCGGTCGTTTCCAGCTTGCCGTTCCAAAGCAGTTGAGAAACTTGATTTTTGAGCAACGCAAGTCTTGCGTCGGTCGCTTTACCTAATTTTCTTTGTGTAGCCATAATTTTCTCCTATTCATCCTTATTCTTCAAAGACAGACCGTAGCTTTCCAGCTTGGCAATAACTTCGTCCAGCGACTTTCTGCCGAGGTTGCGCACTTTGAGCATGTCGTCCTCGGTGCGGCGCGTGAGGTCCTCCACCGTTTGGATGCCGGCGCGTTTGAGGCAGTTGTAGGAACGAACGGACAGATCCATATCGTCGATGTTCATTTCCAACACTTTTTTGTGATTGTCGCTTTCTCTTGGGATAAGAATATCCTTGTTGAAGCTCTCGGACAAGTCCACAAACATCTTGATGTGATCCTCGATTATGCGTGCAGCCAGCGAGACGATCTCTCTGCCGGAGAACGCGCCGTTGGTTTCAACTTCGAGAGTGAGCTTGTCGCGCGTAATGTCTTGTCCTACGCGAGCGCTTTCCACTGTGTAGCTGGCTTTCTTGACGGGCCCGAAAATGGAATCGATGGGTATGTAACCGATGGGATAATTGAGCTTCAACTCGCGGTTACGTTCCTTGTTCTTTTCGATAGAGGCATATCCGAGACCGCGCGCGACGTACAGTTCGCAGTTGAGCGAGCCGCCCTCTTCGATCGTGCAAATGTACAGATCGGGGTTGAGTACTTCCACTTCGCTGTCGGTGATGATGTCTCCTGCATGTACCTCGCAAGGACCAACTTTGTTGATTGTTATTGTCTTTCTGAAATCATTGTCGTCATTATCCGACTTCAAAGCCAAACGCTTGATGTTGAGAATAATGTCCGTTACGTCTTCCTTGACACCGTTGACAGTACTGAATTCGTGCTGGATACCTTCGATCCTGAGACCCACCACCGCAACGCCGGGAAGGGCGGACAGAAGCACTCTGCGGAGAGCATTTCCGAGGGTGATTCCGTAGCCTCTTTCGAGCGGTTCGGCAACGATCTTGATGATGCTGGCATTTTGTCCGCTTTCGTCTACTGTCATCAACGGTTTTTCTATTTCCATCATTGGACAACAATCTCCTTTATATTAAATTTAATTTGTTACGCGCATGCAAGCGCGGATCGGAACAAAACCCGATCGGTTTCCGCGAGAGATCACTTGGAGTACAACTCGACGATCATATGCTCCTGAATGCTCATATCGATGTCTTCTCTCTGCGGCTTTGCCAGCACCTTGCCCGTAAGCTCGGCGGGTTCGAAATCCAACCATTGAGGAATATTTGCGGGTTTCTTTGCGCCTTTGAGTTCTGCAAACAGGGTTTGCTCGCGTTTGTTCTCCTTGATGGAAATTATATCTCCTACCTTGATCTGATAGCTGGGGATGGTGACGCGCTTGCCGTTGACGGTGATGAGACCGTGATTGACAAACTGTCTTGCCTGACTGCGCGAAACGCCGATACCGAGACGGTACACAACGTTGTCGAGACGCTGCTCCAACAATATAAGCATATTGGAGCCCGTTACGCCCTTCATACGCTCGGCTTCCTCGTAGTAGCTGTGGAATTGTTTTTCCTGCAATCCGTAGATACGCTTGGTCTTTTGCTTTTCACGGAGCTGTTGTCCGTATTCGGTGACCTTCTTTCTGCTGTCGGCGTGTACACCGGGGATCTTGCCGCGCTTTGTTACGGGGCACTTGTCGGTATAGCATCTCTCGCCCTTCAAAAACAGCTTGCATTTTTCACGTCTGCATTGACGGCAATCTGCACTTGTATTTCTTGCCATGGTAATTCTCCTTTACTAAACTCTTCTACGCTTGGGCGGACGGCAGCCGTTGTGAGCGATGGGCGACACGTCGCGAATGAGCGTGACGTCGATCTCTGCCGTTTGCAGAGCGCGGATAGCCGACTCGCGTCCTTGACCGGGTCCCTTGACATAAACTTCCACGGAACGTATGCCGTACATATCCTTTGCTGCCTTGGCGGCTGTTTCGCACGCTTGCTGCGCGGCAAAAGCGGTACTTTTGCGGGATCCGCGGAAACCCAACGCGCCGCTGCTGCATTGAGTGAGAGCATTACCGTTGAGGTCGGTAAAAGTTACTATCGTGTTGTTGAAGGAAGCGTGAATGTGTACTTGTCCCTTGTCAACTTTGCGTAAATCTCTTCTCTTTTTGACAACTTTCTTTCCTGCCATTTCTACTTACCTCCTATTTGGCTTTCTTGCCGCGGGAAACGGTGCGCTTGGGTCCCTTGCGGGTGCGCGCGTTTTGCTTGGTGGACTGTCCTCTTACGGGCAGACCCTTGCGGTGACGAATACCGCGGTAGGAGCCGATTTCTATTTGTCTCTTGATGTTCATTGAAACTTCACGTCTCAGGTCGCCCTCGACGTGATAGTTCTTTTCAATACAGTCACGGATCTTGGATATGTCGTCTTCGGTAAGGTCCTTGACGCGCGTATCGGGATTGACGCCCGT
>CANQCN010000020.1 GCA_947589685.1 uncultured Clostridia bacterium | reverse complement strand
TTTGTATACGGTGTATCCAATGAGTTGCATATATACTCAAACCAATTCTCAAACGCTCTTATGCATTCTCCAAATTCCGGTATCCTGCTCTCTTTTGCCATCTCTATCCAATTCTTTAAGAACACTTTCCCCTCTCTCGAATCTTTGCACTTTCCAAAGTCCCTGAACAGCTCTTTTAATATCCAAGCGGTATATAACTCATCGCTATGTCCGAGTATTACTTCAAGTGCCAATTTCGACTCGTCTTTCAACTTGTTGTATTCGGCAAATATAAGTTTCTTGCTGTGCTTGAAATAGATTCTTTTCTCTTTACCAAATCTCTTCTGTATTCGCTTTCTCACCCTATCCAATGCCCAATATACTTGTCTGGTGTAGTGGTACTTATCTATTACTATCTTTGCATTTGGAAAACATATCTTCCCAATATCTACATACGGCTTATACATATCCGATACAAATATTTCTGTATTTTGTTTCCCTTTTATGCCCTTTATGTAATCCAATAACTGTATACTGTCCCTGTTTGGTAATATTTCCAATACTTTATGTCTTACAGGATCTGCAATAATACACTGAAATCTATCTCCCGCATTTCCCTTAAATTCATCTATACTGAATACCCTCGGAGCTTTGTATATCTCCCTACTGTACATATTCATTACTCTCATAACGGTATATGAACTTACTCCGAATCTTTGAGCAATGTTCTTGTATGAAACCAACTCTCTGCATTCCCTGAGTATATGCATATATACTCTCTGCGTCATGTGGTGGTATCTTGGTAAGAAACCATACTTTTCACTAAACCTTTTCCCGCATTCACAACATACATATCTTCGCTTTCTTAATCTAATAATTATGCTTTTGCCATTATACGGAACGTCTTTAATATCTTGCAATCGGTAGTCGTGTACTCTCTTGGTGGTATGCCCGCACTGCGGACATACCACCTCCCTGCTTTCGGTACTTACATATACGACAATATTATTAGAATAATTTTCAACTTTTTCTACAAAAACGTTTCCCAAATCCAGAAACTTTGTGATACAATTATCCATAGAGCAATCTCCCTTTTTCCTAGTGGTTTTTCCAATTCAATTATACACTGAAAAAGAGTCTTTGCTCTATCTTTTTTGCTTGCACCCCAACATTTATTATAGAACCTAAAAAAATGCTTTCCGCGAACGGAAAGCAATTTTTTACCGAAAAATTGAGCGAAGCGTCGCCGTTTTTCGACAAAACAGACGTTGCGTTTGGAAATAGCAGCGGCGTGCGAAAAACAGCGAGGTCAAACCGCGTATATAGAGTTCACTGTTTGGAAAGGTAGGTTTCTATGCCGCGTTTCAAGCGCTCCAAGCCGTCCGAAAGAGTGGAACGCGGACAAGCGACGTTGATACGTATAAAGCGGCTTCCGTTGCCGCGGTATTTGGCGCCGTTGTTGAGATACAGTCCCGTTTCGTTGCGGATATGTTCGCACAGCCGCTCGGAGTCGTCCGTTATCGCCGAGCAATCCACCCAAAGCAAGTAGGTGGCTTGCTGCTTTACAAGCGTCAAAAAGGGCAAGTTTTCCGCGAGAAAACGCTTGACCGTCTTGCGGTTGGCGGAAATATAGCGCCGCAGACCGTCCAACCAATCGCCGCCCCGCGAAAAAGCCGCCGCCGCGGAAACGCATGCGAAGCTGTTGGGCTCGGCGACCTCGTCGTAGTTGAGATACCGCACCACCCTTTGGCGCAGCCGCGTATCGGGAACTACCACCGCCGCCGATTGCATGCCCGCAAGGTTGAAGGCTTTGCTTGCGGATATTGCCGTGACGGAAATGTCGGCGCATATCTGCGACACGGACGCGAAAGGCACGTAATCGACCTTCGGCTCCGTCAAATCGCAGTGTATCTCGTCGGAAATGACCGTAACGCCGTTTTGCGCGCAAAGCTCGCCTATGCGAGCCAGCTCTTCTCTGCTCCACACGCGCCCGACGGGATTGGCGGGATTGCACAGTATCATCAGCGACACGTCCGGTTGGGAAAGAGTTTTTTTCAGTCCGACGAAATCGATACTGTAACGTTTGCCGTCGTAATTAAGCGGACACTCAGCCACGCGCCTGCCCGTGTTTTCGACAGAGTGAAAGAAAATGTCGTAAACGGGAGTAAGCACGCACACGCCGTCGCGCGGGGAGGTGAGACTCTTGACGCAGCTTGTGATAGCGGGCACCACGCCCGTAACAAAACACAGCCATTCCTTGGAAATTTCCCACCCATGTCGCGTTTTCCACCAATTTATATAGGCGTCGTACCACTCGTCGGGTACATCTTCGTAGCCGAAAACGCCGTTTTTTGCCCTGGCAACGACAGCGTCGACGACGCAGGGCGCGGTGGGAAAATCCATATCCGCCACCCACATAGGCAGCTCGCCCTCGGCGACGTCCCATTTGAGCGAATGTGTGTTGCGACGATCGATCGTTTTGTCGAATTTTGTCATTTTTTCTCCGTGACCGTTACGGTCGTTGCGCTCGGATCGACATACCTGTCGTCCAGCGTAAGCTCGCCGATACTTCCCGCAACTATTTGCCCCGACGAGGGATTGACTATGCTGTCGACATGACCGAGGATCTGCGCGTCCACCGTGCTGTACTCCAACGCGCGCGTGGTGTTAAGCAGCTTGCAGTTGACGAGTTTGAGCCCGTCCGTGTAGCACATACCTTGAAGGCTTTCTATCGTGCAGTTGACGAAGGTTATGTTGCGGGCATTCCAACAAAGATATTCGCCGGAAATAAAGCTGTCGTACACGATGACGTTGCGGCAGTTCCAAAAGCTGTCTTTGCTCAGCAGCTTGCAGTTGCGCAACGTAATGTCCTCCGCGCTGTCGAAGCAGTAGTCTCCCGTGAGAATGAGGCGGTCGCAGACGACGCGCTTGCACCCCATTGCAAAGTAAGTCCCCTGCGCAACGACGTTGTTGAGCTTGACGTCGGCGCAATTCCAGAGCGTTTCGGCGGCGTTGGACATCGTGACGTTGTTAAGCGTTATGCCTCTCGATCTGCGAAAACTTTTGGGCGCTTCTATCACGCAGTCGTTGAAAACGATATTGTCGGTATACCACATCCCCGCGCGCGCCGTTTCGAACAGCGTGCTGTCGTTTACCTCCACGTGCTTGCAGTACCACAAAGGATACTTCCATTTGAACAAGCATCCGTCGACAAGCAGATCGGAGCTTTCCTTCAACGGCGATTCTCCCGCGTCGAAGGTACACTCCGAAAAACGGACGTCCTTTACGGCGAACATAGCGCGTTCGCCCGTATAAAATTGTCTTGTAAACGTTTTCATCTTTTTTTCCTTTTGCAACAAGCCTCGCGGGGCATATCCCGATCGGCTCAATAAGCTTTGCTAAGATAATCTTCGATAAAGGGTTGAAGATTGCCGTCCATAACGTCGGCGACGTTGGGATTTTCGAAGTTGGTGCGATGATCCTTTACCAAGGTGTAAGGGCAAAAGACGTAAGAACGGATCTGACTGCCCCACTCTATCTTTTTTATCTCGCCCTTTATGGACGCAGCCTCCTCCATTTGCTCGCGTTCTTTCAGCTCGGCGAGCTTGCTTCGGAGCATATTCATCGCTTGTTCGCGATTTTGGATCTGACTGCGCTCGTTTTGACAGGACACCACTATGCCCGTGGGCAGGTGGGTTATGCGAATGGCGCTTTCCGTCTTGTTTACGTGCTGTCCGCCCGCGCCGCTGCTGCGATAGGTATCTATTTTGAGGTCCTTGTCGTCGATGACGATCTCGCTGTCCGTGTTGAGTTCGGGCATTACTTCGAGGCTGGCAAAGCTGGTGTGACGGCGTTTGTTGGCGTCAAACGGAGATATGCGCACCAAACGGTGAACGCCCTTTTCCGCTTTGAGATAGCCGTAGGCGTTGGGCCCCTCCACCTTGAAGGTGACCGATTTGATCCCCGCCTCTTCGCCGTCGAGGTAGTCCAATACCGTCAGCTTGTATCCGCGGCGTTCGCAGTAGCGCGTGTACATACGGTAAAGCATCTGCACCCAATCCTGCGCCTCGGTGCCGCCCGCGCCCGCATGCAACGTCAGTATCGCGTTGTTGCCGTCGAATTTGCCGCTCAAAAGCGTCTCGACGTGCATTTCATTGACCGCTTCGGCAAGCGAAGCAAGCTCGTCCGCCGTTTCGGCAAGCATCGCCTCGTCGCCGTCGCACATATCCAACAGATCGCCCACGTCGGCAAGCTGCTTGCACAGTTTGTTGTAACGGGCTATCTTGTCCTCTATGTTTTTGGCGCGTTGGCTTACCTGCTGGGCGTTTTTTACGTCCTCCCAAAAATCCGCCTTGTGCTGCTGTTGATTGAGAGAATCCAGCTCCTCGGTAAGCTTGGGGATATTGAGGCTTTCGCCTATGCCGTTGAGCTTTTGTTGCAGATCCTTGATATTAAGTTTCAGTTCGTCTGTTTGAATCATAATTGTTTTGTTATTGCTTGCGATTGTTTTTTATGTCGGTTATTTTTTGCAATTCTTTTTCCGACTTGCGTTGCTGACGCTTCAATGCGTAGATCTCTTGCTTGGTGAGGGGTCTTTGTTCTTGTTCGTCATCTTGCGAATTTTCGCGTTGTTTTTGCAGATCCTTTTGATAGCAGCAGTTTTTGTACTTTTTGCCGCTGCCGCAAGGACACGGACCGTTGAGCTTCTTTTCCGCATTGATGTTGTCGGCGGGATCTTCCGGCTTGGCGGAGGCGGTCACGCGATAGCGCATAAGTCTGCGCAACGCCTGTACCTTTATCTGTTCGTTCAGCTCCTCGAACATCTCGTAGGCTTCCTTTTTGTAAACGGCAAGCGGATCGTGCTGACCTATCGCCTGCAAGCCCACGCCCTTGCGCAGCTCGTCCAAGGCGTCGATGTGATCCATCCACAGCGAATCCATGCTTCTCAACAGCATGTCGCGTTCCAACCTGTGATAGAAGCTCGCGCCGTTTTCGCCCGCCTCGGCAAGACGTTCGTTGAAAAAGTTTTTGAGATATTCAGCAAGCTTGTCGCACACGTCTCTCGCGCTTGTAAGATCATCTTTTGTTACCAGATCGGTATCGGGATCGCACACGAAGAAGCCTCTCAACACCTTGTTGACGTTGTCAAGATCCCAATTGTCCACGTTTTCGTCGCTGCCGCAGGCTTCCGCAAGCGCATAACGGGCGTAATCCGGAACCATGGCGAGGATGTCGCTGTGTATGTCCTCGTTGTCCATTATCCGATCGCGTTCCTTGTAAATGACCTTGCGCTGCTGATTGTTTACGTCGTCGTACTGCAACACCGTTTTGCGCGCGGTAAAATGCATGCCCTCGATACGCTTTTGAGCTATTTCCACGCCTTTTGTTATCATTCTCATCTGAATGGGCGTATCGTCGTCCATTTTGAGAAACGCCAACGTGCGCTGCAAGGTGTCGCCGAACAAACGTATCATATCGTCCTCGGCGGATACGAAAAACATGCTTTCGCCCGGATCGCCCTGACGTCCGGCACGACCGCGCAGCTGATCGTCTATGCGGCGCGCCTCGTGACGCTCGGTGCCTATCACGAACAAACCGCCCGCGTCCAACACTTTTTGTCTGTTTTGCTTGAACTCCTCGGCATAGCGGTCGTAAATTTCGCGATAGATCTTGCGACATTCTTCGGCGAAGGCGTCGCCCGCCTCGTCGGACATTGCCAATTCCAAAGCGTCGCGCACCTTTTGCTCCACCGCCGCAGGATCCTTTTCCGTCTGACGGTAGCGTTGTTTCATCAAACGGCGAAATTCCTCCCGCGCAAGGGGCAGCGGATCGCCGCCGCCGAGAAGAATATCCGTGCCGCGCCCCGCCATATTGGTGGCTATGGTTATAGCTCCCGGCATGCCCGCCTTGGCAATGGCGAGCGCTTCCTTTTCCTCGTCCGACTTGGCGTTGAGCAGCGTCACCACTTGCTTGTCCGTTATGCCCGATTCGCGCAGTCTGCGCGAGAGCGCAATGCTCTTTTCCACGCTGGTGGTACCCACCAAAACAGGCTGACCGTGTTCGTGACACTCACGTATCCTGTTGACGACGGCTTTCATTTTGCCCTCGTTTGTGCGGAAAAATTGATCGTCGTGATCGATACGTATGACGGGCTTGTTGGTGGGGATAACAACGACGTCCACGTTGTAGATGGTGTTGAACTCGCGCTCCTCCGTCTTGGCGGTACCCGTCATGCCGCTCATCTTGCGATACAGACGGAAATAATTTTGCAAAGTGATGGTGGCTACCGTCTTGTCCTCAGGCTGTATGGTGACGTTTTCCTTTGCCTCGATAGCCTGGTGCAAGCCGTTGCTGAAACGCCGTCCTTCCATTTTTCGCCCCGTAAAGTTGTCCACGATGACGACTCTGCCCTTTTCCACGATGTAATCCACTCCGCGATTCATCAATGCCTGCGCTCGCAGCGCGTTGTTGATGAAATGGTTGATCTCGGAATTTTCGGGAGAGGAAAGATTGTCCACCTTGTAGTACAACTCGGCTTTTTTTACGCCGCGCGCGGTAAGACGTACGCTGTTGTTCTTTTCGTCCACCACGTAATCGCCGTTGGGGGCTTCCTCTTCGTCCTTGGACTTGACAAACCGCGCGAAACGGTCTCCCTCGCCGTCGGTGTTGCCCTCAACGTCCACGTTGGTGGACTTTTGCAGACGCATTACGAAATCCTTGGCGCGCGCATACTCGCCGCCCGGTTTGTCGCCGCGGCCGCTTATGATAAGAGGCGTACGCGCTTCGTCTATCAGGATGCTGTCCACCTCGTCCACTATCACGAAGCTGAGTCCGCGCTGAACGCGTTGAACGCGGGCGGTAGCCATATTGTCACGCAGATAGTCAAAGCCGAATTCGCTGTTGGTGCCGTAAGTTACGTCGCACAAATAGGCGGCTTTCTTTTCCTCAAAGGGCTGCTGACTGAGCGTAACGCCCACCGTCAAACCCAAAAACTTGAAAACGTGCCCCATCCATTCCATATCGCGCTTGGCAAGGTACTCGTTGACGGTGACGATATGCACGCCCTCGCCCGTAAGCGCGTTGAGATACGCGGGAAGAGTCTCCGTGAGCGTTTTGCCTTCGCCCGTTGCCATCTGGCAGATGCGTCCTTGATGCAGCGCAATGCCGCCCATGACCTGCACGTCGAAGTGACGCTGTCCGAGAGTGCGCCGCGCCGCTTCGCGGCAAACGGCGTATGCGTCGGGCAACAGCTCGTCCAATGACGCGCCAGCCTTGTATTTTTCCCTCAAAACGGGAGTTTGCCCCGCAAGCTCGTCGTCGGACATCGCGGCATAGACAGCCTCTCTGTCGTTGACAAGTTGGAGAATTTTTCTCAGTTTTTTAAGCGCTTTGGCATTTGCTCTGCCGTAATTTTCTTTCATAAATTACTCCTCTGAATTGTCGAAATCGAAGTTTTCTTCGCGCGAGGCGACGGTAAGCGCCACCACCTCCGTCGCGCCAGCGCGTTTAAGCACCTTGGCGCATTCGTTGACGGTCGCGCCCGTCGTCTTTACGTCGTCGATAAGCAGCACGTGCTTACCCTTGACGTCGGCTTTCGGGTGCAGACGGTAGCAGCCTATCAAGTTGGTTTTGCGGTCCGAAGCGGACAGCTTTTCCTGCGGGTCGGTCTCGCGTATTTTGACGATGGTTTCCTGCAACAACGTTTGCTTGTCAAGTATATCACAAAACGCCTCGGCAAGCAACCGAGCTTGATTGTATCGGCGCTTTTTCAGCGAACCCGCCGATATGGGCGCAAAGGTGACCGCGTCGAAACGCAATTTTTCGCGCACGGCCGTGTACGCCAAATAGCGCGCAAGTACCCTTGCGTTTGCGCCCAAATTGTTGAATTTCATATCGAGAATAGCGTCCCGTACCGCGCCGTCGTAACAAAAAGGCGAATACGCCCTGTCGAAATAAATTTTGTCGAAGGCGCAATTGCCGCAGTAGTCGGCTTCTCCGTTGAGCGCCACTCCGCATCTGAGACATCGCTTGCCGTTGTTGAAACGAACGCGCTCGATACAATCCGAACAAAAACCGAGCCGATCGAATACGTCCCTGCCGCAACAGACGCAGCGATATTCCGTCGGCGCGCAAAAGTCGCGCAATATGTCAGTAAGCTTGCTAATCTTCATCATTACCCGAATCGGACTGCGACGCAGTTCCGAAAAAACGACGGTGAACGGCGTCCTCTTCCTGTAAAAATCGGCACAAATTGGTTGTGCGAGCCGCGACGTAATTGTTGTGTACCATAAGCGCAAGTATCTTTCTGCTGCCCACGAGAACGACGGCGCGGCGAGCGCGCGTAATGGCGGTGTACAGCAGATTTTTGTTGATGATCGTGGGCGGTCCGCTGACCAGCGGCACGACTACCACGTCGAACTCGCTGCCTTGGCTTTTGTGTATCGTTATGGCGTAGGCAAGCTGCAAATCGGACAGCTCCTGCTCGCTGTAAGTGGCGAGACGGTTGTCGTCAAACTGCACTTCCATTATGCCGTTGGCGCGGTCTATGCGACGAACGAACCCTATGTCGCCGTTGAATACGCCCTGCCCGTCAAAAAGCGTGCCGTCCTCGCCGAAACGCACGAAGGGCAGCTCGTAGTTGTTGACGGTCTGCATTACGCGATCGCCCTCGCGAAGTACGCTTTTTCCCACGTTGATCTCCGTCTTGCCGTACTGCCGCGGATTGAGGGCGTTTTGCAGACGCACGTTGAGGTTTTCCACCCCCGCTACGCCGCTTTTCAGCGCTCCCAGCACTTGTATGTCCGACGACGGCAGTCCCGTAAACTTGGGGAGCCGCGTGGTCACGAGTTCCACCACCGTGTCGGAGACCTGCTGAAAATCGTTGTAGCTCATCACGAAGAAATCGCGGCTTTTGTTGTTGATCTCCGGCATCTTGCCCTTGTTGATAAGGTGAGCGTTGGTAACGATGAGGCTGTCCTCGGATTGACGGTAGATGTGCGTGAGATAGCGTATTTCTATCACGCCGCTGCGTATAATATCCGCAAGCACGTTTCCCGCGCCGACGCTGGGCAGTTGGTCCTTGTCTCCCACAAGAATGAGACGTGTGCCGTTTTCGAGGGCGGACAACAAACTGTACATTACCGACACGTCCACCATAGACAGCTCGTCCACTATCACCACGTCGCAAGGCAGGGTGTTGCCGCGATTGTACTTGAATTGCATTTTGTCGCCGTGCGCCTCGAAGCCCAACAGACGGTGTATCGTCTTGGCGTCGCTGCCCGTCGATTGGGACAGACGTTTTGCCGCTCTGCCCGTAGGCGCGCAAAACTCCAAGCGCAAACCGTGCGACGTGAGAATTTCCGCAATGCACCTGATTATCGTCGTCTTGCCCGTGCCCGGACCGCCCGTGATGACGGTCACGCCGTTGATAAGCGCGGACTTGACGGCGCCGAGCTGACTTGCGTGAAAGGTTATGTTGTGTATTTGCTCAAACTGCGCGATGAGACTGTCCGCGTCCATCATTATGCGTCGCGCGTCGTGGTTGAGGGTGATGAGCCGCGAAGCGACGGCTTTTTCCAGCTTGTAGTATTTTACGAGAGATATGCACCGCTGTCCGTCCGTTTCGAACAGTTTGACGACTGGCTCCAACACCATTTTTGCGACGGAGTCCTCCACCAATTTGCCGTGCAATGACAGATCCTCGCCCAACAGCTCGCCGCAGATCTTCAAAAGATCGTCGAAAACCAGATAGGTGTTGCCTTGTTTTTCCGCGGCTTCTTTCAATTCGTACACAAGCGCCGCGCGCACGCGAAATTCGCTCAACGGTTCCACGCCCATACTTTGAGCTATCTTGTCGGCGGTGACAAATCCCACCCCGTCCACGTCGTCGATGAGTCTGTACGGGTTGGCAAGCACCAGCGATTTTGTTTCCGTCTTGTAAATGTTGTAAATTTTTAAGGCGAGATTTACCGTTATCCCGTAGCTTTGCAAAAACATTATCTGTTCCTGCATCACCTTCAACTCGGAAACGGCATTGGCAATATCCATTGCTTTCTTTTTGGAAATGCCCTTGACGTTGGATAGCAGCATGGGATTGCGCTCTATTACGCCGAAAGTGTCGTTGCCGAAAGCGTTGTAGATGTTGTTTGCCGTCACCTCGCCTACGCCCTTGATCAAGCCGCTGGCAAGATATTTGACGATACCGTCGCGCGAAGTGGGATCGCATACGGTATAGTTTTCGGCAACAAACTGCTCGCCGTATACCTTGTGTACCGTAAACTTTCCGCTTACGTCCAAAACCGCTCCCACGGAAAGCGCGGGAAAATTGCCGACGCAGGTAACGTCGTTACCGTCGGTTGTTTCCAGATCCAATACCGTGTAGCCGTTTTGTTCGTTTCGGAATACTATCGCCGAAACAGTGCCTTTTAGCCGCTGCACAACAAGTTGCTCCTAATCGAGATATTTTTTGAGATCCGCCACCTTGGTGAGTTGTTCCCAGGGAAACTCGTCTCTGCCGAAATGACCGTAGCTTGCCGTCGCCTTGTAGATGGGACGTTGCAGCTGAAATTGATCGATTATCGCGCGCGGACGAAGATCGAATTCTTCCGAAATGATCTCTGCCAAGACACGGTCGCTGACCTTGCCCGTGCCGAATGTGTTTACGTCTATGCTGACGGGCTTGCTGCGCCCGATAGCGTAGCTGACTTGCAGCTGCATTTTGTCGGCAAGACCCGCCGCTACCGCATTTTTGCAAATGAAACGCGCCATATACGTGGCGGAACGGTCCACCTTGGTGGCGTCCTTGCCGGAAAAAGCGCCTCCGCCGTGAGCGCAGTAGCCGCCGTAGGTATCCACGATTATCTTGCGCCCCGTCAGTCCGCTGTCCGCCGCGGGTCCGCCTATTTCGAACCGACCTGTGGGATTGATGTAGTATTTGGTCTCCTCGTCCAACAGATCGAGCGGGACGACCTTGCGAATGACGCGATTTATCATATCGTGCGCTATGGTCGAGCTGTCCACGTCCGGACCGTGCTGCGTGGACAGCACTATCGTATCCACGCGGTAGGGCTTGTCGCCGTCGTACTCCACCGTGACCTGACATTTGCCGTCGGGACGAAGATAGTCTATCTCGCCCGTTTTGCGCGCCTCGGCAAGACGGCGGCTTATTTTTTGCGCCAAAGTGATAGCCATCGGCATATATTCGGGCGTTTCGTTGCAGGCGTAGCCGAACATCATGCCCTGGTCGCCCGCGCCGTAAATATCCAATATCTCGCCGCGACTGCGATACTCGTCGGAGTGATCCACGCCGAGAGCAATATCCGGCGACTGCTTGTCCAAGGACACGATCACGCCGCAGCTGTCGGCGTCAAAGCCGTATTTTGCGCGGGTGTAGCCTATTTCGCGCACGGTATCGCGGACGATCTTGGCGTAATCCACGACCGCCGTGGTGGTGATTTGTCCCATCACGAACACCGTGCCCGTGCATACCACTGTTTCGCAGGCAACGCGCGCGTCGGGATCCAAAGCGAGGATCGCGTCCAATATCGCGTCGGAGATCTGGTCGCACATTTTGTCGGGATGCCCTTCGGTCACGCTTTCGGAAGTGAAAAATCTGCGTTTGTTTGTTTTCATAATTTCTCCTATGTTACCTATCGCGCCACGGCTCCGTTAAAAAAACGTCTTGCCCACAGACAAGACGCGCAAAACAGCCCTTCGCGGTCCCATCTTTCGACTTACGTCGCGGAATTTAGCACCTAACAATATTTTAGGTTGCTGTGACTTCACAGAGTCCGTCTCTCCGTCACTCTCGATAGGCTGCAATCATTTTACCACCGACCGACAATATTGTCAAGAATAATATAAGAGTATATACCCGTAAAAATGGATTTGAAATAGGTCGGCGAGATAAAACCGATAGTTTTCAATCAAACTCCGCAATCACGGACATGCGCCGAGATTGCGGTCCTTGCGGGGGATGCCGGGGTATGCGACTCCCCGGCGAAAGTCTATCCGACCGCGCGTGCGTTCACGCGCAACCCACAAGTCCGACTGCGGCGGCGCGTAAGCGCACATCGTGTCGATTGCGCAAGCGTTTGCGCAGCAGCAAGCAATCGACCGACGCACGTTTGGTCGGTAGAATCAAAAAAAACGCTTTCCCCGCAGGAAAAGCGTTTCGAATCGTTATCGTCAATCTTCGAAGAGGGGCACCTTGGCAACTCCGTCATAGGATTTGTTTTGCTGCCAATAGTAGTCGTTGGCGCAGTCGGCGGAGTACATCCAGAAATTGAAGTCGTGATTGCCCGCCGCAAGAGGCAACAGCTGCGCCTGACGTTGCACCACGGCGTTGCCGCTGGACGCGAACTGTCCGATGTTGATGGACAGTTCGGCAAAGTTGGCGAGATCGTCGTTAAGCTGCGAAAGATCTATCTGCGAATAGTTGCGTCCGCCGCCGTAGAAAGCTATGCCGCCGTGTACTTGGGGCTGACCGTCAACCACTTCGAGTAGCTTGGCGTATCCCGATTTGCCGTCCACTTCTTTGAGCATTTCGGCGACGTTGAACTTCATCACTTCGCTCAGCACGCCGTCTCCTACCGGCTCGATCAAGGTACTGCTGTCCACATTGGCGACCTTTTTCCAATCGTAGGTGCGAACGTCGCCCGCCAGACGCAATATGCTTGCAAAGGACGTGCCGCCAGACTTGCGCCAGGCGGGCGTTATCTTGGCGTAGTTGGAGTCGTTTCCCGTAAGATCGGCGGCTCCCTCGTACAGCAAAGCGCCCGCAAAGTTGCTTTCCACGCCCACGGTAAACAAACCGCTGGTTTCCAACACGCTGTTCTTCAAGGTAAGGTCGGTCATTACGTAACGACGGTAGAAAAAGCTGTTTGTGTCGAAGCTGCCTACTTCGTAGTTGTTGGTATAATAGGTTTTGCCGTTGACTACCTTGGTCGTTTCCTTGTAGTCTGCGCCGTTTTCGTCCTTCAAAGCGGGTTCTTGCCCGTTGATCCTGTTAGCTTGCAAAGCCTTGTTTGCGCACAACTTGACGAGAAATTCTCTTCCCTGCGAGATGACGCAGCCCTCGATCATTACAACTATGCGCTCGGAAGCGTTTAGATCCGCGGCGGGAATAGCCGTGACCATATACCTGCTGCCGCTGCCGTTGCCGCCGTAGACGCGAACGACGTTGCGCCCGTTGCGTATGCGGCAGTTGACAAGCTCGCAGTCGGCGTTTATTTCCAAAGTGGTGCCTATCTCGTTGAGATTGTTGAGTTGATATTCTCCGACGCCGCTACTGCCGATTTCGAAAAGCGAGCTGTCGCTGCAACCGAGCAGATTTACTCCGTACAGCTTTACGCCGTCGGTACGTATAAGGAACGCGCAGTTGTCCTGTCCCGCGACGGAAGCGGCAAGCTTGTAGTCCACAAATACCAACGGTCCGCGGAATATCGTGTGAACGCCCGCCGCGTCCTGCGCGTTTGTGATGTATTCCGCGTCGATGTTGAAGCCGTTGCCGTACACGTCCGCCTTGAATTCCATTGCGTACATCACGGTGGCGTTTGCCGCGCCGTAGTCGCTGTTTTGATCGTAGAACTCCACGTTGTAGGTGGACTTGTATCTGTGGCTTTCGGCGATGGCTTTGCGCTCGTTCATAGGCATGACGTGTTGCAGATTGGCGCGGTATGCCTGCAAATCGCTTTGGTAAGTTGGCGAATTTCTATCGGTGGGCAGGGTTATCGACGTGTCGTAATCGGCGTCGGTGCCCAACGCCACGCTCTTGGAAAGCACTATCTTGCGCCCCTCCTCGGAGGCTTTTTTCAATTGGGGATAATTGCTCACTTCCACCGCGTCGTTCACCACGTTTACGGTAAAGTCGGACGTTAGCGACGTCACGTTGTTGAAGGTGTCGCGGTACGCCCACTTGGCGGTGATCGTTACCACGCCCGTGCCATTGGCAACTATATAGGCGCGATCGTCTTTAACGTTAACTTTGGCGATGGTTTCATCGGTACTGTCAAACTTTATATCCGTCGCGTTGTCTCGTACGGGAGCCGCGCCCGGTCTGGACACAAGCAGATTGAGCATATATCCGGAGTAATCCGTGTCTATCTCCAATTTGTCGTTGTAGCCCATGCCGCCTATCGTGTAGCGCTCGGCAAGGTCCGTCTTGGGATTGTTGGTGATGGTTACGCTGTTCACCTTGGTGACAGACTTTATGTCCACCGTCTTGGAAACTTCCTTTCCGTCGTACATCGCCTTGACCGTCACGGTGTAATCGCCGTCCGCGGTCGCCTTGAAGGATACCGTGCGGCCGTCCGACGACGGAACGACGGAAATGGGCGCGTTTGCCTCGTACTCCCACGAAAAAGTTACGTTTTGCGCGTCCGCCACGGGGACGGCATGCAGCGATACGGCTGTGTTTTTCAACACGGTGAGCGTGTAGTCGACATCACCCGCGAGGATTTCTTTGAGATTGTCGCCGCGCAGCGTAAAGTCGAATTCGGCAAACGTCAGTCTTATCGGGGCTTGCTTGCCGCCGACGGTGATGAAGGCGTTGATCTCGTCACCCTTGAAGCCGTCGTCCAACTCGACTACCAGCTCGTGATGATTGCCCGCAGCTCTTGCGGCGCCGTGCGTTTTGCAATAACAGCCGACGATACCCTCTCCCTCGATTGTGGGTTCTCCGTTGCTTTGTACAAAAAGCACTGTTTCCTTTGAACCGTTTGTAAGCGTAGCGACGGCTCCGTCCGCCACGCCGTTGATCACGATACCCGTCTCGGACGGGGGCGAAATGGTAGATAGATTGATATGATACACGCGATCGCTAATGCCGTCGTTCTCGATATACACGTCGGGAACTTTGAGATCCAGCTTGACCGAACCGCCGAAAGGCAACAAAATTTTCTGCTCGGCAACGCGCACGTCCGCATAAACGGATTCTTCACTGTTGTAGTCCAGCTCGTATTCGCGCGAGTCGCCGCCCGTAAAGCCGATCTCGTAGGAATAGATACCCGTTTCGATCAGCCCCGCTGCCGGTCTGGAATAGGTCAAGGATTTGTCGTCGAAGGTGAACGGAACAACATCGCCGTCGGAATCGAACAGCTTAAAGTCTACTGCGTACACACTGCCCGCGCTTACGACTACTGGTATGCTGTCGGTGTAGCCGCCGTCCTTGCTGGTGACGGTGATATTGGCTGTGCCCTGCCCGTTTGTTTTTACTGTGTAAGCTTGGTTCTTGGGTTCAAAAGAAATCAGTTCGGGATTGTCGCTTTCCACCGAAAATTCCTTGTTGGAAGCGTTGGCGGGCGTGATCTCGGCGGATATGATATGTTTGTCGGACATATCGGTGTGATCGATCTCCAACACGTCGCCGTCCTGCCACCTTTCCTTGTCCACAAGGATACGTATGCCGCTGGCGGATATAGGTGCAAAAATAGGAGCAGTGTTAGCAGCCCCATCAATGATTAGCACAAATAAGATGGGAAGCACCAACATGAGTGCGATAACGGTTTTTCTCATCAGATCTCCCCTCCTTCGAATCGGTAATATTTTTCATCGAGTCTGCCCACAAAGTAGAAGTAGGCAAGCACGGCGCACACCGCCGCGATCAACGCGCCCAGCACGTAGGTGAGCCAATCCAACGACAGCTCTTTAAGCTCGGAGATCAAGCGCACCGCAAACAGCGCGCCGCCCACCACAAACGCGGTCAACATTCCGAACACGATGATCGTGGACACCACTCCGTTGGACTCGGTGATCTCGCCGTCCTCCTCGGTGGAGAAACGGGCGTGATTGAAGTCGTAACGGGTGGCGACGCACACGTTGACAAAGCCGAACACCGTGCCCACAAAAAACAGAAACACGCCCATATACCAGCTCACCAACCCCGTGGCGACAAGCACAACTGCGCTTGCCAGCTGCGAAAGGGCGGTGATCAACATACACAGCAATATTTTGGAAAAGAACACCGTTTTGCACGAAAGCGGAAACGCCTTGACAATGTAGAACATCTCGCCGTCGCGGCTGACGTTGGTAGCGCAGAAAATGTTGGTAAGCGCGCCGAACAACAGCGTCAAAAACAGAGCCAATTCAAGATCGACATTTATAGATGTGCCGAGTTTATTGTATATCAAGGTGGAGCCGACCGTCATGCAGAAGTAAACCATAAGAGGCATTACGACCGCCACCGAAAGATAGCTGAACATATAGGATGGGGTGCGGAAAATGAGCAAAAAGTCCTTCTTGACCAGTGCCCAAAAGTTGCGTTTGCCGACGTTGATATCGCCGCCCTTTTTGGCGAGACTGCCGCTGCCGACGTTGCGCGATTGCAATGCGCTTTGCAGCGTGAAACGCAGCATAACCAGAGACAGCGCCACGCACACAGCCAACACTCCCGCAATGCCCAAGCCCGCCACGAGAGCGCTGTGCCCTATGCCCGACTCGGCGGGAGCAAGAGCGACGAAAAGCAAGTCCGCCAACCATTTGACGGGATACATACAGCCGACCGCCTTGACAACGGCGGTCATCTTTACTTCGTCAAAGAAATATTTGAGGTCGTCGCCCGTAAGCATTTGCTGCACGGCGTTGAGCACCGCGGAATAGATCCAAAACGCCACGCCAGTAAGCGCCGTTACCAACAAAAAATTGAGGGCGAAGCGATCTTTAAGCAGCTGCTTTATCCAATGGAAGGGCAAAGCGAGCAGCGAGCCGACTGCTATCGTAAGCAGCGGCAACAGCATACAAACGGCTGCCGTCACCACCCAGAATTGCCAGCCGAGCGACGCAAGCAGATCGGCAACATTGAACGCCACGGTGAAGTTGACGGTGAGTACGACCGCCACGGAGATCGCCAATTGCGAAAGATATATCGTGATCGTCTTGGCGACGTACAAGGAGGCGGAGTCGATGGGCATTGCGGAATATAACCGCGCGCCGTCCGCGTCGAAGATCTGACGGTTTATCTGCGTGATCGCGCTCAACGTCATAAACGCAAACACCACCGCATAGATAAGCGTCGTCAATTCGTAAACGCGCAATTCGGGGTGCGGCATGGCTACCACTTCGGAGCCTTCCGCGCCGAAAAGTCCCTTGACTTGGATGTACGTGGCGACAAACTTGCCGAAAAACACCACAAACAACGAAATTATGGCTGCAACGAGCAAAAAGCCAAGCAAAAAGCCCATCACGTCGAACTTGCCGCGACGGAAACGATACGAGGACTCTATCCGCTGCTTTTTAAGTAACGCTTTTACAAGCGAAATATCCGTTTTTTTCATTCGCCGTCACCGTGAGCCGCCGCTTGCAGCTCTTCCTCCGCCTGACGTTCGCCTTCGAGAAAAAAGCCCTCGAAATCGAAGTCGGGATTGTCTTTCATCATTTGCTTGATGTTCAGCGCGTCGATCTGCTTGCCGCGGCGGATAAGCACCACTCTGTCGCATATCTGCGCCACGCTGCCGAGGGCGTGCGAACTGAAAATTATGCAATTGCCTTGCGCGGCATATTCTTTCATATATTCGCGCACCGCTTTCATCGTGCGCGGGTCGAGACCCGTGAGCGGTTCGTCCAATATCCACAAGCGGGGACGGTGCATAAGCGACCCCATCATACAAATCTTTTGGCGCATGCCATGCGAATAGGACGAAATAAGGTTGTTGACGGCGGGTCCGAGGCAAAATATCTTTTCCAACTCCTCGTAGCGTTCGCGGCGCGCCTCCTGGGGCACCTTGTACACCGTGGACATAAAGGACAAGTACTCCATACCCGTCATTTTGACGAAAACGGCGTGATTGTCGGTAACAAAGCCCATATTGGCTTTGGCGGCGATGGGCTCTTTTTTGACGTCGTGCCCGTCAATGCGGATCTCGCCCTCTTCGTAGGGCAACATGCCTTCGAGGCATTTGAGCGTGGTCGATTTGCCCGCGCCGTTGTGACCGAGCAGACCGACGATCTCGCCCGCGTAGCAGCTGAAAGTTACGTCGCGCACGGCGTAATCCGCCTTTTTGGAATACTTTTTGCACAGTCCGACAATTTCCACCACGGGAGCTTGCGTATCGGGCTGCTGTTGTTGGGGCGCGGTTTCGCGTAGATCCGTCGCCGACTGTTTGTTGTTGAACATAGTCATCTCTCTTGTTGAAATTTACCTTTGCATTTTAGTATGCGCCGAATCGAACAAATTCATATCCGCGTTTGCGCCGCGGCTCAATCGACAAAATTTGTCACAAAATAAGCCGTTTCGACAATAAATAAAACATAGGTTTATTTATCATAATATAATTATACATTTTTGTCAATACTTTAAGCCTTTATCAAGCTACTATTTGCAATTTTTGCAAATAATTTTTCAAAATGATTTGTTTTTTGCTATAAAAGTATGTTATTTCCCTTGCGCGACCCGTCGCTATCCTGTCTGGTGGCTTTGGCGGAGTACTTCGGCATAACGCTGGACGAGCTTGTCGGACGCAAAAATTGGTGATACGCCGCGCAAATACGTCCAAAAACGCCGCAAAAGACGCTTTTTGCGGGAGAAACGCGTCAAAAACGACCGTTTTTTATCTTGTTGACATGGTAGTAAAAGTCTTCGCGCGAGACGCCGAGCTTGGACGCCGCTTCGCGCGAGGTGACGCGCTTGTTCAAATAATCCGACACGACGGACAAAAAAAATTCGGAGTAAGTTTTGGCGGGTCTGCCGAACTTGACTCCTTTTTGTTTGGCGATACGTATGCCCTCCGCCTGGCGCGCCTTGATGTTTTCCCGCTCGTTTTGCGCCACAAAGGAAAGCACCTGCAACACCACGTCGGACAAAAATTTGCCCACAAGCGTATCCGATTTGGCGCGTGTATCCAACAGGGGCATATCCAAAACCAAAATATCCGCGCCCAACGTATCGGTGATGCGGCTCCACTCGGAAATGATGCTGTCGTAGTTTCTGCCGAGACGGTCGATGGACTTTATTACAAGCAGATCGCCCGGTTTGAGCTTTTTTACAAGACGCTTGTACTCGCGCCGTTCGAAGTCTTTGCCGCTTTTTTTGTCGGAAAAAATTCGGCTCGGATCCACGCCGAAGTCCACAAAAGCGGCTATCTGTCTGTCCAAATTCTGGTCGCGGGCGGATACCCTGGCATAAGCATAAGTTTTCATAACATTTACTCTCCTTTTTGCCGATATGATACCAAAAAAAAGCGGATCGGGTGTAGCCCTTTCCGCAATTTTTTCTATTAAACTTATATTTTACAAAAAAAGTGTACTTTTTTTATAATAACAAAAAAAAGTTAATTTAACTATCTGTATTATAATACACAACGGAAAAAAAATCAAGTACTTGCGGTAAGGAAAAGTACAGTTTCTTTTATACCTTTTGTTCATCGCACTGAGAGATACGAGAAACGATTTGTACAACGAGCAGTAACCCCAAACAAACGAAGTCAGGTTACATCGAATGACTTCGAAATAAGAAATCTGCATTTTCTCATTTGATTACGAATGGCTGTTTCGTTTTTGCTTATGGCGATTTTTAATTGAATGATTAAAAGCAAAATTCTTATTAAAAAACAGAATAAACAAAATGTTAAAAAACACTTACGGTAAATTGAAAAGCGTACGCGGCGCGTCGCTGATTATCGCTTTGCTTGTGTTTTTGCTTGCCGCCCTTACGGGAACGGCTGTATTTACCATGGCGACTTCCAACGTGGGCAGATACACCGGCGCAAAACGTCAACAACAAGCATACCTGAACGTCTCTTCCGCGGTCAAGCTTGTGCGCGGTCAATTGGAAAAATTTTCCGTTGACGTGAGCTGCACCGCCACGTCCGACAAAACGGTAACAACGAGCAAGCCCGCCACGCCGAACGGGAGCGATCTGTTTGGCAAAATGGGACGTCTGCTTGCGCAGTGCGACGAATTTTTTGTCGCCTACGTGCAAGGGTCGCTCGGAGTCTCGCCCAAGCAGCTCGAAGAAAAAACGATAGAATTTACGCTGAAAACGAAAGACTCGACGGCAATAGGCGAAGTGACGGTAAACTTGACCGTGGACGAAAACCTCGGACTTACGTTCAGCTTTGTCTGCGACGAATCGGGCGGCGAACCGTACGCTACGGAATTGAGAATAAGACTGCTCGATACGATGACGACGGCGGTTCGCAACGGCGACGGCAGCACGAGCTACTCTCGTACTGTGAGGTGGGACGATCAACACGCCTCGATAGAACAGAGCCGACCCAAAAACAGCTAAAAGGAGGTTTCTTATGCGTAAATTGACGGCAAAAATACGCTCGCGCAAGGGCGAAACTTTGATAGAAATACTCGTCAGCATACTGATAGTGTCGCTGTCGGCGCTGCTTGTGGCGTCGATGTTCGTCGCCGCGGGCAGGATAAACCTGTCCGTACGCAAAATGGACGAGGATTTTTACCACTCGGTGACCGAGGTGGAATCGCAAACGGGAACGCCCCAAGCGGACGAAGTGAATTTTCAAATAAAAGAGGACGGCTTTGTCGTAGAAAACGGCAGTATCGACGTGAACGTTTACACGGACGAAAACGAGACCTTTTCGGGCTACTCTCAAAAGGAAGAATAGAGGCTGAGTATGAAAAAATCAACGATCAAACGCCGCGCGGGCTTTACCCTTGCGGAAGCGATAATAGCGATCGCCGTGCTTGCGTTGTTTGCGGCGGCGATCGTGCCCCTGACTACCGTGGTTTTCAGCACCAAGATCGCCATGGTGGAAGTAAACAAGTGTCAGATGCTCGCCTCTACGGTGCTGCTGACCGTCGCCGACGAGATACGCTACGGTCAAAATCCGCGCGTGGAAGAAGACCGTATCGTTGTGGACAGCGTAAACTTCGGCTACGACACCGCTTTCGTCTTGAAGGACGGCAAGATCTGCGCCCAAGCCCCCGACGGAACCTGCTACGACCTGATGACGGACAAGTACTACGGCACGCTGCACGTAAGCGAGTTCGTCGTCGAACAAGCTACGTCTGCCGAGGCGTCGGACAAGACAAAACAGCAAATAACTATCAAAATAACCGTATGCGGAAGCTCCGACGCGCAGTACTCCGCCGAAATTACGGTAGCCGCTCTCAACGGAGTGCAAAGCAGTCATTGACTGCGGAGGTCAAAATGAAAAAATTTACATCTACATCCCGCAAAAGCGGCTTTTCGCTGATGGAAGCGTTGATCGTGGTTGCAATAATAGCGATAATGCTGTGTATTGCCGTGCCCAACATCATTGCTTACTCTCGCGAGCTGACGCTGACGGCATTGGACGACAGCGCGCACAGTATTTTTATGGCGGCGCAAAACAATCTTTCCGCTATGAAAAACAGCGGCGTTTCCGCAAAGTCGCTCGAAGCTCTCGGCGAACTTCGAACACGCGACAACGGCGTGGAAGTGATCATGGTCGCAGCCGAAAGCGACTCTCACGACGATCAAGACGGTCTGCATATGTTGCTGCCGCACGGATCTATCGACTACGAGCTGCACCAACATCAATACGTCGTGGACATTCTGCCCGAATCGGGCATCGTTTACGCGGTGTGGTATTGGGAAAACGGCACGCCGATCAAGCACGAATACGCGTTGACCTACGCGGCTTCGGATACGGACGGGATAGACTACTCCGACAAGACGTTCCGCCTCAAAAACAATATCATGGCGGGCTACTACGGAGGAATGGACATCGATCGCCCCGATCTCGACCAAACGCCGATCCCCGCCGTCGAGCTGATAAACGCCGAGGAGTTGCGACTTAACATTTATGTTTCGGGCGAAAGTCTGTCGGTACGCAACCTCGAACCCACCGCTACGATAACGCTCATCGGCAAGGACGGAACGAGAGTTTGCGTGACAGATCAAGCGCAACTCAGGTACGAGACGGGAGGTCCGAGCGTGTTCGGCGGCTATGTCGGCACTGTCGTGCTGGATACCCTCGACAAAGAAACGCCCGCCGTCCATCCCGATACGATCGACTTCCGTTTCGACAACAACGACAAAATCTCCGCAAGGCAATCGTTTGAAAAATGGGCGACGTACGACCCCGTTTCGAGAACTTACGACATAACGCCCGGCGACAACTTCGACATAGAGATACGCATAGACGTCGCCGCGATCGGCGAAACAGAGACATTTATGCCCGCCATTGTGTGCAAACACAACGTAAACAGTCTGTTTGCAGCCAAGGAGGATGATACGGCGTTTGTTGCGTACGGACGTCACCTGCAAAACCTCAACAACGACAAATCGGGCGTGACAGCAGCCCAACAATGCGGCGACATTCGCTTCGGCGAACAAAAGGATCCGGAAAGCTACTATTGTTGGCAAAAAACCTATCCGAGCAAAAATTTTGAGCCGATATTCAATGACAAGCTGGAAAAATATCTCGGACAATGCTTTGAAATATCCGATATGAGCATAGACCGCACGGGCGAAAGCGAAGCGGGTATGTTTGTTTCGGATTGCAAAAGTCTCAATTTGCTTAGCAAAATCTACCTGATAGACGCGCAGATCGTCGGCAAAGACTACGTAGGCGCGCTGATGGGCAAATCGCTTCAAAAATTGAACATCAACGGCTGCCGCGTGTGGACGACCGACATCGACAAAAACAAGTACTTTGACGGAAAGACCGTCGGCGGACTTGTGGGAGACGCCAACGAGGAATTAATCATCGAAAACAGCTGCGCCTCCGTGTTTATGCGCGGCGACACCTTGGGAGGACTTGTGGGACGGCTCGGACAAGGCGGAAGCATTACCTCAAGCTATGCCGCGGGCTACCTCGACAGCGCCGACCTCGCGGGCGGACTTGCGGGCAAAGCAATCGGCGCGCTGACGGTGAAAAAATCCTACTCGGCGGGTATAATTGCCAAAGCGAAAACCGCGGGCGGACTTGTCGCCGACGGCACCGCTTCGGTGAGCGGCACCTATTCCGCAGTGCGTTACAGCAGCAATATCGTGACGTCCGTGGAAAAAGATCCCAAGTCGATTTCCGTTTACGGCACTTTCTACGGAGACGGCTCGACGGAATATATTTCGCAAATGGGTCTCGATTTTGTCGAAAATTCGGGCAAACCCGTTACGTCCTTCGATCTGTACGTCAGCGGCTGGATGCGCACCAAGCAGCTCCTCACAGACGAACAGCAGCAAAAAGAAAAAGCAAACGTTCATCCCTACAAAGCCATTCCCGAAACGCAACATCAATTCGGAATGTCGTCGTACTATCCTTACCAAAAGATAGAAACAGAGGGCGGATATATGCCCCACTACGGCGATTGGTTGGAGGAGAGCGAGGCTTATCTGGTGTACTACGAGCAGTACGGCGATGAATCGTTCGGTTTGTACGCCAACCACGAACGGCTGAAAGTAAACTCCCTTAAAAACGCTATCGACGGCGACTTCGACTCCCGCAACTATGTGATAGACGACGGATACGCGCTGTTTATCATGTCCGCGCCCGAAACGTCCAAACCGCTCGGCTTGGACGTGACTATCGACGGCAAAGCCAAGGTATTACAGTCCAAAGCGCTTACAACGCCATTCCGCGGGGTGCAAGCCGATTGCATAATGTACATCATAAAGGAGCCGTCCATCTCCATACCCGCCGATTGGAACGGCTATGAGTACGATTGGAGCAGTTACAAGCCCGCCGATACGGGTGAGGGCGTCGTTGACGCAGACGGCGACCATACGCTCAATCAGCCGATAGCCAACTACTATCTGCCCCTTACTTACACGATAAAGTACGAACAGCAGGGCGGCGACAACTACGGTCAGACCTACACCAACCCGTACAGCGTAAAGACCTACTACTTCAATCCCCACTTCGCCTGCGAAGTGTACGAAAACAAGCCCGCGGACTACGACGATCCCGACAAGATATCCTTCGGCGCAAAGCCGGGCGCGGAGGGCTTGGACGAAGAACACCGCATCGGCGACTTGGAAATATTGAGCCGCAGCAAAACGAACGCGCTGTTCGCCCCCAAGAAAATCGAAGCTACAAACGATTGGGAAGGTACGGTGATCATTCGTTCGGCGCGTCAGCTGTCCAACATCCACTGTTACACCAACCCCGGCGGCAGAGGCATTGCCTCAGTAAAAAACGCGCAATTCCACCAATTGATGGATATCGATTTCGAGAAGTACGCCAACGCCCAACTGCTTTCCGGCGGCGGACAAAACTCCGACAGAATTGTTCCCGCAATGAGCTGGAAGGGCGGCTACGACGGGCATGAATGTATAATACGCAACATCTACCTAAGCCGCGAGGCAATCGCCGACCAGCAGGGCGTGGGTTTGTTCGGCAAAACGGTCGGCAGCACATTGCAAAACATCCGCATAGTGAACGCCACCGCTTTCGTGGGCAGCGACGATTTCGGCGACTATATGGGAGGCTTGGTGGGATATGCCGAAAATACTACCATCAAAAACTGCGGCATATTCGACGAGGCGGCGACAGACGCAAACTATAAAAATGCCATACCCAGCCAACAACCCATTTACCGTCACCGCGCCATAAACAGCAACGACGACAATATATATGTTGGCGGCTTGATAGGCGGCGCCTACGGTTGCAACATTTCCGAGAGCTTTGCCGCCGTCAAGGTATTCGGCTTTACGGCGGGCGGCTTTATCGGAATTGTCGAAAAAGGCACGGTCATCACCGATTGCTACTCAGGCGGTTTTACTCAAAACGCCACGATCTATGACGGCAAAGGCTATCTCGACGGCTATCCGGCATATTCCGAACAGAGCGGTACCGACACGATCAATGTCGGCGGTTCGGAACATATTGGCGGCTTTGTCGGCGTAGTAAAAGCGGGCGCGCAGTTCAAGGGGATATGCTACTCCACTTGCTCCGTCCGCGGAGCCAAAGCAGGTCTGTTTGCCGGCTCGTTCGACAAAAGCGTAACGTACGAAACGCTGTACGCCAAGGGCGTTGTTATCATCAATGCAAATCCAACTACTTATGAGATAACGTTGCCCGGCTTTGACAAATTTACGCTTAGCACGTACGGCAAGGGCACGCCAAGCGGCGACCCCGCGTTTAGCGACCTTACCGATCTGCCTTGCAAGGCGACTGCGTCGCACCCGTACAACGAAAACCTTTGGGACAAAGAAACCGGCAAGCCCCTCGCATTCCCCTACCCGTCCAACCTTTCCGAACACTACGGCGATTGGGTGCAACCGAAGTCCAACGACTGAAATTTGAAACAAAAAAGGAACGCAAACAACTTGCGTTCCTTTTTTTGTGCGACTTCAATGCAAGCCCGCCGCGCTTGGTAGTACAGCTGCAAATAAAGCCGAATCGGACATTTATCGTAGAAACGATTTGCGAGTTTGCGCCGAAAGTCATAAACCTAAAAAACGGCAACCGCCGACAGAGCATCACGCTCCGCCCTGCGATTTTTACTATTTTTTACGAGAGGAAGAAAACTTTTCTTTGATTTCGGCAAGTTGATCTTTGAAAGAGGAAAGAAGTTTTAACGGGAAAAAGAATCCCGGATGTTTATTATACACTTCCGAAGCTTTGTCGTAAAGGGTTTCTTTCAGCTTTTCCAGATGAACGACGACATTGTGTTCGTCGGCAAAACGCTTTATCCGTCTGCCAAGTCCTATCGAATGGCATAGATCCACAATAAAAATCCCCGAAATCACGCCGACAACGTAAGCAAATTCGATATGATTGACAAACCACACCACGGCGGCAATAACTTTTGCGTCGATAACAAAATAGTAGATCGCGGCAACGATCAGCCAAAAGAAGGAATATAACGGGCAAATTATGCC
>CANQCN010000019.1 GCA_947589685.1 uncultured Clostridia bacterium | reverse complement strand
AGGCTCAATTGACAAATGTTGGGGTGCAAAAGAAACAATTTTAGCATTGTTTCTTACTATATGTACCCCAACATTTGACAAAGAGCCATCAAAAATCCGCCGATCTCTCGGCGGATATTGCAAAATTCCGTTAAATTTTACGCTTCTGTCAAAGCCTTGTACATAGCGTCATACCCGTTTGCGGACACCTTCCAACTGAAATCCGCAGACATTGCTTTGCGCACCAATTCGCGCCAAGCCGTCTTGTCGCGATAGAGATCCAACGCTTGTTTCAACACATAAAGCATATCGTGAGCGTTGTAATTTGCAAAGGTAAAGCCGTTGCCGCCTGCGCCGTACGGCTTTATGCTGTCTTTGAGTCCGCCCGTTTCGCGCACTATCGCCACCGTCCCGTAACGGGATGCTATCATTTGGGCAAGTCCGCACGGTTCGCTTTGCGAGGGCATAAGGAATATATCCGCGCCCGAATATATTTGCCGTGAAAGCTCCGGGTTGAAAGCTATCACCGCCGCCACACGCTGCGGATGACGCGCCGCAAGCTCGGCGAAATAATGTTCATAGTAACCTTCTCCCGTGCCGAGTATAACAAACTGCACATCGTTTTCCAACGCCTCGTTGATAACGGCTGTCACAAGGTCCAGCCCCTTGTGCGAAACCAAACGCGTTATCATTGCGACAACGGGAGTGTTCGGACGTACTTGCAAATTGAGCATTCGTTGAAGCTGCTCCTTGCAAACCGCCTTGTTGGCGAGTTTGTTTTTGTCATACAAGGCGAAAATTGCCTTGTCCGTTGCGGGATCGTAATATTCGGTGTCTATGCCGTTGAGTATACCGCACAGTTTGCTCTCGTTGCGACGGACTATTGCGTCAAGTCCGTGCGAAAAATAGGGATCTTTTATTTCCTCCGCATATGTGGGCGACACCGTGCTGAATCTGTCGCAGCACTCGATAGCGCCTTTCATCAAGTTTATGCACCCGTTATATTCCGTCAATCCTTGGTAATACGCGTCGATACCGAAAAGCCATTGCAGATTATCCAAAGAAAATTTTCCTTGATATTCGATATTGTGTACTGTAAATACCGTTTTGATGTTGCGATATTTGTCCTTTTGACAATAGATCGTTTTCAGATATATGGTAGCAAGCGCGGCTTGCCAATCATGACAATGCAAGACGTCGGGGAAGAAATCGATGACGGGCAACGCCTCCAACACGCCGCGGCAGAAAAATGCGAACCTTTCTCCGTCGTCATAATGCCCGTAGAGCCCCTTACGCTTGAAGTAATATTCGTTATCGATAAAATAGTACACAACACCGTTGCTCTCACCGCGAAATATTCCGCAGTACTGATTGCGCCAGGCAACGGGCACAGTGACGTCCTTTACAAACGTAAGCTTATCGCGCAACTCTTGCTTCATATCGGAATACAGCGGCAAGATCACTCTAACATCGTAGTCGCCGCGTTCCGTAAGCGCCTTTGACAGAGAGCCTACCACTTCGGCAAGTCCGCCCGTCGCAATATAAGGCGTTGCCTCCGAGGCTACAAACAAAATTTTCCTCTTGTTCTTCATAGTTGACCTCCTTTACAACATTTTTCCCTTGGCGACAAAGTACGGCAGTTCTTCGCACCCCGAAAGATGCCGTCTGTCGCGTATAACCACGTTTTTGTCGGTGATAACGCAATCCAATTTGACGCCCGATCCTATAACGGTTTCCTGCATCAGCACCGAGTTGCGCACCACGCTGCCCTTTCCGATCTTCACTCCGCGGAAAAGTATGCTGTTTTCCACGGTGCCCTCTATCGTGCAGCCGTCGGAAATAAGGGAGTTTTTGACGACGGCGCCCTCGATGTACTTGGACGGCGCGGAGTCGCGTACCTTCGTATAAATATCCCTTGCGCCGAAAAGCTCGTTTCTCACATCTTTGTTGAGCATATCCATATTGGCTTTGAAATATGTAGGCAACGACGCCATTCCGGTATAATATCCGTCAAATTTATATCCGTAAATTTTCATCGTGTCGAGATTTTTAGACAAAATATCCCGACCGAAGCTGGAAAATCCGCTTTGCACGGCGTTTTGGATGATATTCATCAGATATTCCCGTTGAATTACCATCACGCTCATATACATCTTGACCTTTTTGTCGCCGAGCTTCGGATTGATCCTTATGGCTTTGACGCGATTGCTCCTGTCGGTATCCAACGTCATATAGTAGTGAGATTCGACGCCTACCGACTCATGATAAACCATCGTGATGTCCGCGCGCGATTCCTCGTGAAAACGAATAACGTCGGCAACGTCCAGACGCGCCACGGCGTCTCCGTCATACAAAACCACATAGTCCTCGTTTCTGTGCCGCAAAAAGACGGTAATGCCCTTCAATGCTTCCAACCTGTTTGTATAGGGAGCGTCCGTTTCGTTGCTGTACGGCGGCAACAGTATGATACCGCCGTCTTTTCGCGCCAGATCCCATTCCTTGCCGCTGCCGATGTGATCTATCAGCGATTGATAATTGTTTTTGGTAACTATCCCGACGGTCGTTATACCGGCGTTTACCAGATTGCTCAAAGCAAAATCGATAAGCCGATACCTTCCCGCAAAGGGGACGGAAGCGATCGATCTCAACGCCGATAATTCCGGAATGTTTTTGTCCTGAATATTGCAAAAAACAACTCCCACTGCCGAACGTGCCATATTCTTACTCCCCCTTGTAGTCCTTGTCTATTATTTTTCCGCTTTCTACCCGCGCCCCGTCCGCAACGGCGATATTACGTCCGAGTACCGTTATGCCCGACGCGTCGTCCTTGTCGGCGCCTATGCAAGCCTTTTTGCCCACAGTTACGTTTTCGTCGATCACCGAATAGCAAACCTTTGCACCGCTTTTTATCACCGTACCGGACATTATCACGCTGTCCGTCACGGTCGCGCCCTTTTCCACGACTACGTTGCTCGAAAGCACGGAATGTTTTACCTTGCCGCTTATTTCGCAGCCAAGGGCGATCATCGAATTGTCCACTTCGCCCGTGTCGCTTATGTACTCCGGCGGAGCCAGCGGATTGCGCGAATGTATTTTCCAGGTAGGATCGCCAACGTCAAACGTAGGATCCGTTCCCAACAGATCCATATTGGACTCCCACAGCGCGGAGATCGTCCCCACGTCCTTCCAATATCCTTCAAAGCGATAGGACATCATTTTTTCACCGGCGTTGAGCATTGTCGGCAAAACGTCCTTGCCGAAGTCTTTGCTTGAATCGGGATTTTGATCGTCCTCTTCGAGATACTTGTACAGCTTGTCCGCGGTAAAAACATATATTCCCATAGAAGCCAGATTGCTTTTGGGCACTTTGGGCTTTTCTTCGAATTGGTAAATAGAGCCGTCCTCTCTTACGTTCAGTATGCCGAAACGAGAAGCCTCCTTCAACGGAACTTCTATTGCGGCGATCGTACAAGCCGCGCCCGACTCCGCATGCGCGCGCAACATTCCCGCGTAATTCATTTTGTAAATGTGGTCTCCGGAAAGGATCAGCACGTAATCGGGATTGTACTTTTTCATAAAGCTCATGTTTTGAAAAATAGCGTTGGCTGTGCCCTCGTACCAAGAGGATCTCTTTTTTGCCTGATACGGCGGCAAAATATGTACGCCTCCGAAAATGCGGTCCAGATCCCACGGCTGACCGTTGCCTATGTACTCGTTGAGTTCCAACGGCTCGTATTGAGTCAGCACGCCGACGGTATCTATGCCCGAATTTACGCAGTTGCTCAAAGGAAAGTCTATGATACGGTATTTTGCGCCGAAAGCCACGGCGGGTTTGGCTATATTGTTGGTAAGGGCGTACAATCTGCTGCCCTGTCCTCCCGCGAGAAGCATCGCCACACACTCTTTTTTACGCTGCATAAACGCCTCCTTGCGATGATTTGTTTGCAATAACATCACACCGCTTAATCATAATTGAATTATATCATACTCGTTTTTGCTTTTCCATACTTATGAAAAAATTTTTGAACAATTTTTTATTGTATTTGCAAAAATAAAAGGCTTCTCTGTCACATTTGAGAAACCTTTGATAAATTTCGTTGAACGACGCCGCTTTACTCCACTTTTTTGACGTCCTCTCCCTCCAAAAAATCGGGGACATCTTCCACTTGATCGAACATAGGCTTTTCCACCACCTGCACATGCGCGTCGCTGCTTATTTGTTGAAGCTTGTCCAACAGCGTCTCGTAGTCGGGCAGTTCCTTGACGTCGCTTATGGAAAAGCGTTTGAGAAACTCGTCCGTTGTGGCAAAAAGCAACGGCTTGCCTATCGTATCCTTGCGTCCCACGCACTCGACAAGCCCCAGCCGCACCAGGTTTTGCACCGAATACGTACTGTCGACGCTGCGTATCTCCTCTATTTCTATGCGCGTAACGGGCTGCTTGTAAGCTATTATCGCCAAGGTCTCCAACATGGCGTTGGTAAGCTCCTTTTCTTTGATCGGGTTCAAAACGGCTTCCACTTCCTTGGCGTAGTCGGGATTGGTCGCAAATTGAAGTTTCTTGTTGAAACGCAATATATGTATGCCGCTTTCGCCGCTGTATTTAGCAAGCAGTTCCGACACCGCTTCCGAAAACTCCTTGTCTCCCGCATTGAGTTTTTCCTTGATAAATTTTTCTTCGACGGCTTTGCCCGAAACAAAAAGCACGGCTTCTATTTGCTTACTCAAAAGACTCATAGTCATCTCCTATCACAGCCTCGATGTCATCGCTGTCGGGGCGTTTTTCTATAACAATATCTTCAAAAAGACCGTTTTGCTTAACGCTGATTATTTGAAGCTTCAACAATTCCAACACTGCCAAAAAAGTAGTAACTATCTCGTTTTTGCTTGCGTTTTCATCAAACAGCTGATCAAACTTAAAGTGATCTTCGACCAACAAAATTTCGCGTATGTGGGCAATTTTTTGCGGAACGGAAAAGCTTTCCCTCGCTATCGCGCGCGACACGTTTTCCGCTGCGTTTTTCACTTGCATACGCATCAAAAACTTGCCGAACGCCTCGATAAAACCTTCAACGCTGAGGTTTTCCTTTATCACGGACACTTCTTTACCGACGTTTTTGTCCGGTTCGCGGTAAAATCTGTCCACATTTTCCTGTTCTTTGAGTTCGGAAACGACTTCCTTAAACAGCTTGTATTCTTCCAACTGACGTATCAACACCTTTTCAGGCGAGTCCTCGTCGTCGTTTTCCGCCAATATGGGCAGCAATGCTCTCGACTTTATCTCCAACAACGTAGCCGCCATAGCCATATACTCGCTTGCTTGATCAACGTCCAAATCGGAGATCTGATCCATATATTGCAAAAACTGTTCTGTCACCTGCGAGACAAAAATATCCTTTATCTCGATTTTGTTTTCCTTTACAAGCGCCAAAAGCAAGTCGAGCGGACCGTTGAAGTTGGTCAGTTTAAGTTCGAGGACAGACTTCTGCTCGTCGAATATATATTGCTGTTGCAGTTCCTCAGACACCGAAAATCAACCTCCAAAAACTTTCAAATCCGTTTCCGATTTTGTCGCCGACCCAACCGATGTACAAATTGAGCGGAGAATAATTGCCTACAATCGGAATATAGTCCAAAATGATAAATCCCAACAGAATGTACAGACTGTACTTGCGCATAAACGTCATAAAGCCGTTGCGCTCGTTTACGAAACAACTTAACAAACGATAGCCGTCCAACGGATACAGCGGCAATATGTTGAACAACGCGAAGTTGATATTCAGTTGCGTCGCCAATATGCACAAGATAAAACAGAAATACACGAAATAGTACAGCGCCGTATTCTGTCGTACGGGAATCTTTCCGAACAGCACAACTCCCATAGCAAACAAAAATGCCAACAGTAGGTTGGTGATCACGCCGGCGATCGATACCGTTATCGCACCCGTTTTGCGATTTTTGAAATTGTTCGGGTTGATCGGAACAGGTTTTGCCCACCCGAAACCGACAAGCAACATCATCAGTAAGCCCACTATATCGAAGTGTTTGATCGGATTGAGAGACAAACGACCGTACTGCTTTGCCGTTCTGTCGCCGTTCCACAAAGCGACAAGACCGTGAGCGATCTCGTGCAATATCAAAGCAGCCAACAGGGCTACTACGAATGCCGCGACATTAAGCAAGCCCTCTCTGCAAAATCTCGTTTCTCCCGTGAAGTAATTGGTTCTGAGCAGATCCCAAATATACATATTATATATTTTAACAAATAACTCAAATAAAGTCAATATAAATATCGGGCGGTGATCCGAAAACAAAACCCCCGCGAGACCATAGTCGTTTCGCGGGGGTTGCGATCGGATCTGCCTATCGAATTAACTTACGAAAGCGCGTTCGATTTTCAATGATCGGATATATCTACCTCTCACGTACAATATCTTTGACGTAATCGAGGTAGGTTTTCGCTTGCACGCCGCTTTCCGCCACAAGCCCGACCTCGGCAATCACATTGCCTTTGCCGTCAGTAAGCTGTGCCGTACCCAGCTTGTCGCCAGCCTCGACGGGCGCTTTGACTTTTTCCGACAAATATATATTCAATTGAGCGTCCGCTTGTCCTTTTTTGCCGAATGCGATAAGCTTGCCGTCCGCCCTGACGCCTACCGTTTTATTTTTGCCGCCCTGAACCGCCACTTCGTCCAACTGCGAATTTCTGTCTAAATATACTTTGCTCTCAAAGTTGGCAAAAGCGTAATTGAACATATCGCTTACTTCCTTGAAGCGCGTCTTGCTGTCGGGAGCGCCGACCACGACCGCGATCACTCTCGTTTCGCCGCGCTTTGCGGTTGCCGCAAGACAGTGCATAGCCTCCGACGTATACCCCGTTTTGCCTCCGTCGCAGCCGTCGTAAAAACGGATCAATTTGTTGGTATTTGTCATGCCCGTCACGCGTCCCGAAGGATGAACAAAGTCCTCCATCCAGACATTCGCGCAGGTAAAGTAATGGGGATGCTCTATCAGTTTACTCAACATTACCGCCACGTCTTTTGCGCAGGAATACTGACTTACTGCGGGCAATCCCGTGCAGTTTTCAAAGTGAGTCGCCACAAGTCCGAGCTGCTTTGCCTTGTCGTTCATATTATCCACAAAGCTCTCGACGCTTCCGCTGATATGTTCCGCCACCGCCACACAGCTGTCGTTTGCGGAGCAAACAACTATGGATTTGATAAGATTTTCCAATTTATAAGTCGCGTTGGCGTCCAAAAACACCTGCGAACCGCCCATAGAGGCGGCGCGCTGACTTGCTACGACTTCGTCGTTGAGAGAAATTTTTCCCGCGTCGATAGCGTCGTATGCGCACAACAGCGTCATTATTTTTGTCATGCTGGCAATGGGACGCTTTTCGGTAGCATTATGCTCAAAAAGGATCCGCCCGTCCTCCGACATAAGCACTGCCTCCTTGGCGGAAATAGTCAAGCCGCTTGCGCATGCCGCCACCGGTACAATGGTTGCCGCAAGCAATGCAACGGCGAATACGATCAAAAACAATTTTTTCATATACCACTCCTGTGTTGTTTGCCGTTAGTATTTGCAAATGCGGCGTTTATATACCCCGTTGCCATTGTTTTGCGACGGGACCTTGCCTTCACAGCCGATCGTCCGAGCCGAATGTTTGTAAAAAAACTCGCTTCTCAAAGGAAGCGAGCGCGTCAATCGTTGATACGATCCGCAAAGCTTTGCGAGGGTTTGAACACAACGACTTTTTTGGCGGGAATGGTTATCTGCGCTTTGGATCGAGGATTTATTCCCTTTCGAGCGGGACGTTTTTTTATGCGGAAAGTGCCCACTCCCGTCAGACAAACTTCGTCGCCCTTTTTCAGTTGTTCCTCTATTCCTTTCCAAAATGCGTCGTAAAACTTGCCCGTTTGTTTGGCGCTTTCGCCCGTCTTGTCCGTTACGTAATCGATAAATTCGCTTTTTTTCATATAAAACCTCCGTTTTTTTGTAATTGTTTCCCTAAACGACGAAATAAATTCACTGTTTTCCTATTATGGTAAATAAGGCAAGAGTTTTTAACCGTTTTTTACAAAACCAAAAACCCGCCGCGATGATGCGACGGGTCGGGCTTCGGGCGGACGCGGCTATTCTCAAATGAAGCGCCCTGCCACACAAAAATACAGCCAATGCGTTTTTTTTGTATATCAAAGCCGTATTTTATTGATATTGCCACCTACTTTTGCAAATGAGGAGTGAAATATTGCGGAAATTATAGACGGAATTTTGACAGTAAAGAAATTTTATTGAAGTTCTATTTTGATATCGGCAAATTCCGAATAACGAATATTCGACGTCGCGCCCCGCTCTTGCTTTTAATTTCACGTCAACCGGCAGAACTTTGACAGCATTTGATTTATATCAAAAAACTCTCCGCACACACTGTTGCGGAGAGAAATTTTGCCATATTTATAATGCAAGCAATTATCTTGTGATTTTTTCCCAAACGGATTTCGGTCCGCCGCCGATACCGAGTTGATCTTTTATCGTATCGCAGATAACGTCGAATCCGCCCATCGTACCGAGATTTGTGGGCACCACATCGCAGCCGTACACAAGCAAAGGAGTATATTCGCGCGTATGATCGGTGTGCGCCTTGTGCGTGGGATCGCACCCGTGATCGCCCGTTATGTACACAACGTCGTCATGATGCATAACTTTTATAAGCTCGGCGACCTTTCCGTCAATTTCTTCCAACGCCTCGGCGTAACCGAATACGTCGCGTCTGTGACCGTATTTCATATCCGTATCGACAAGGTTTACAAACACAAGTCCGTCAAAGCGCTCCTTGGCTATCTCTATCGTTTTGTTAAGTCCGTCGAGATTGCTTACGGTGTGGATACTGCGCGTAATACCCTGTCCGTTAAAGATATACTCTATCTTGCCCACCGCAACGCTTTCCATTCCCGCGTCCTTGACAAAGTCGAGAAGCGTCTTTGCGGGAGGATTGAGGGAAAAATCTTTTCTTTCTGCCGTACGGGTAAAGGGATATTCCCCCGTAAACGGACGCGCGATAATTCTGCCGACCGCATATTTGCCGCTGCACAGCTTGCGGGCTTTTTCGCACATATCGTACAGCTCGTCTATTGTGTATTTACTCATATGCACCGCTATCTGCAACACGCTGTCCGCAGAGGTATACACAATGGGATAACCGGTTTTAAGATGTTCCTCGCCGTAATCCTTTATCACTTCCGTTCCGCTGTACGGCTTGTTACACAACACCTTTGTACCCAACTCTTTTTCCAGCTTTGCGATAAAGCTTTGCGGAAAACCGTTCGGAAATGTGGGCATCGGTTCGTTTGTGATAACGCCCGCCATTTCCCAATGTCCGACGGTCGTATCTTTGCCCTTGGACATTTCTTCGAGACGTCCGTAAGCGCCGATAGGCTGTCTGTCGTCGTTGTAGGTACCGTCGATATTGTACAATCCCATATCCGACAAAACCGGTAGGTTCAGATCGTAAGCGGCGCGAATGTTTTTGAGCGTATTTGCGCCGAAATCGTTAAATTTTTTGCAATCGGGCATTGCTCCGATACCGAAGCCGTCGATCACAAGAATGAAAGCTCTCATTGCACATTTCTCCTTACGTAAATTATTATAGCAAAAATTATTTTTTTAATCAATTAAATTACGGCAGTTAAAAGTCGCAATATAATGAAAAAAGCAATAAATTTTGCCGCAAACGCCCCGATCAATATCAACAATGCGGGCTTTGTGTCGCAAAACGCTTCCCTTACGCTTCGGCAGGCGGCGGGTTGGCAACAGCACAACAAACAAGACAAAAAGTAGCCGACCACTTCTATCGACGTTACCAACAACGCAAAAAGTATCCCCCACACCGACCAACACATTATCGCCGCGGCTGTGTTTGCCCCGCAATAAAAACAAGCCGCCGCAAGCGCTACAAGGGATACGTATTTAATCGAGGGGATCAGCTGACACGCCAACAAACACCCGTAAAAAACAGCCGTCCAAAGCAAAAACGAGAACAACAAGCCGAAATTTCCCTCAAACAGCTTGTAGGCGTATTCGCACCTGTTGTTGTACCACCAGCTGTACGCAAATGTTTTTACAAACACTCCGCCCACCGCCACGCCGACGATCGCCACCAATGCGCAAACTGTCGTTTTCCACTTGTGGACGCACAGCGTTTGCCACAGATCCTCCGCACCGAATTTTATTTTACGTAATACTTTCATACCAATAGTTATGAAATATTCATCGAAAATATGCATGATTTGTCCGATAAAACCGAATAAAAAGAGGCGAACAAAGCCGCCTCGAAAATCAATTTGTAAGCATCCACTTGGCGTACATACCGTAGCCGCGCGTCGGGTCGTTGACAAACACATGAGTAACCGCCCCCACAAGCTTGCCGTTTTGCACTATCGGACTGCCGCTCATACCTTGCACTATTCCGCCCGTTTTTTCCAACAAACGTTTATCCGTCACGTGCAGAACCATTCCCTTGTCGTCCCTGGTAGACTGCGGGACCGCTTTTACTATCTCTATATCGTAACAATCGCGCGTGTTGTCGTCGAGAGTACAATATATCTGCGCCTTTCCCGGTTTTATTTCTCCTATGTCGGCGACGGATATTGTTTCCGTGCAAAACTGCGGAATAGTATTGAAGCTGCCGAATGCGCCGAATTTATTGTTGGAATATACGTTGCCTATGCGTTTATCGAAACAAAATCCGCCTTTAAGCTCGCCCGCGGCGCCCTTTTGCCCCTTTTCGATACCGTCTATCGTGCAATCGAACACGCCGCCGTTTTTGCAGGAGATAATCTCGCCCTTGCCGTCGCATATCGGGTGTCCGAGACTGCCGAAATTGAGATTTTTGCGCACGTAAGTCAAAGTTCCTATACCGCTGGACGAGTCGCGCGTCCACAAACCCAATCGAAATTGACCTGCCGTAAGATCCTTTTGCGGAACGATGACCGATTCTTTGATCACTCCGTCTCTCATATATTTTATCGACAGTTCTCTGCCTTTGGACTGACTTGCTATCTCGGCAAGCTTTGCCGAACCGTAAATTTTTTTGCCGTCCAATTCCACGATCACGTCGTTTATTTCTATGCCCGAAGCCAAAGCGGGACAACACAGTTTGCCGTCCTCTCCGATAAATTCGTTCAGTCCGATGACCGTCACGCCGTCTCCGTCTATCGTTATCCCAATCGGATAGCCGCCCAAATACACCTCTTCGTCTATCTTGGATACCGCTTGACTGCCGAAAAGCTCCCCGACGTCGTCCAAAAATTCGCTTACATCGTCGCCGCCGAAAGCTCCCGCCGCCTTAACGGAAACCGCTTTCGAAGGGAAAATCATCACTTGCAGCAACAGCACGACGGAAAACAGAATTAAAAGTGATTTTTTCATACCAACCTCAAATTTACTAAACGTAGTTTGTGAATTTGAAATAGTATTATACGCCGCAAAAGAACAGACCGAACGCAGCCGATCCGCAAGTATTTACGATACATAAAAAAACTCCCTCTCCATCCAAGAAGGAGTTAAATGTTTAATTACGTTTTTCTTTGTAACTTTCCGACCAAGCAAGCAACTCCTCGGCGCTCACCATCGCATGTTCGCCGATACTGCCCATAAGTCTCGCCACTTCCGCAGCCCGCTGTTCGCGATCCGTAAGCACGTCTACCGCGGTAAACGTTTTTCCGTTGCTTTCGAACTTTCGTATGTACATATTTACGTCCGCCATTGCGGCGATCTGCGGCAAATGCGTGATAACTATACATTGATAGCCGTTGTCGCGGTTGGCGGAGACGTTTGCCAATTTGTTCGCCACCATTTGCGCCATATTGCCGGAAATTCCCGCGTCGATCTCGTCGAAAATCATTGTCGGTATCTTTTCCGCCAAAGCGGTGATATTTTTTACCGCCAACATAAAACGTGACATTTCGCCGCCGGAAATCACCTTCGCCAAAGGTTTGAGAGGTTCTCCGATATTTGCCGACATCAAAAACTCCGCCTTGTCGAAACCGTCTGCGGACGGATATTGACAGTACTGTTCGAAAGTCGGCTGTTCATTGAACCGCACCTCGAATTTCGTTCCGCGCATGCCGAGATCGTTCAGTTCTCGCATAATATCCTGCGACAGCTTCAACGCCGTCTGCCTGCGCAGTGCGGATTTTTGCTGCGACAGCTTGTACATTTCCGTCAAAACCGCTTGTTTTTGACTGTTCAGTTCCGCTATTCTTTCCGACGAATTTACGAGATTGTCATATTTGCGTTGCGACTCCGCCAAAAATTTAAGCGCTTCGGCAACGCTACCGCCGTATTTACGCTTTATCTGACGATATTTTTCCAACCGCTCTTCTATTCGGTCAACCTCGGCGGGACTGATTTCCGTCGCGTCGAGCGCCTCGCGCAGCTGCGAAGCAACGTCGTCAACGTCAATACGCGCCGAGTTCAGTCTGTCGGAAAGCTCGTCGGCGACGCCGTCCAGCTCGGAAATGCCCCTCAGCAAACTTGCCGACTGCGAAAGAAGAGCTACCGCTCCGCCCTCGCCGTTTAAACTATCGAGAGCCTGACCTAACGCAACGGAAATTTTTTCCGCGTTTACCATACGTTTGTGCGCAAGCGCCAGCTCTTGTTCTTCCCGTTCGCTTATTTCCGCGGCGGAAATTTCGTCTATTTGATATTTCAATATATCCGACAGACGTTCGCGTTCCGCCTCGTCGCCGCCGAATTCCTTCAATTCTCTGTTTATCGCAGACAAGCGCGGCTTCAACTCGGTTTGAAGCTTATCGGAGAGGGACCTACAGCGACAAAAGCTGTCCAAAACCTCCAACTGTTTTTTCTCGTTTAGCAAAGCAAGGTGCTGCCCCTGCCCGAAAATATCCACAAGCTCGGAACAAACCTCTTTGAGTATGGCAAGCGTAGCCGTTTTACCTTGGATCCTGATTTCGTTTTTGCCCGAAACGGACATTTTTCGATCGAGCAGTATTTCCGTATCGTTTCCGTAGCCGTATTCTTCGAGCTTGGCGATCACGGGAGATGTCTCGTCAACTTCGAAAAGTGCGGTAACCTCGGCGGCGTCCTCTCCGTACTTGATAAGAGTTTTGTCGGCTCGGTCTCCCAACACAAACGCCAACGAATCGATAATTATCGATTTGCCGCTGCCCGTTTCGCCGCTCAATACGGTAAGCCCGTCGCGAAACTCCAATTCGAGATGATCGATAAGGGCAATATTGTTTATCACCAAATTCTTCAGCATAAGTAAACGTAACCCCTACAAAAGCTCATTGATTTTTTGTTGAACAAACAATGCGTCGCGCGACGATGCGCAAACGATCAAAACGGTATTTTTGTCGGAAATTATCCCCAACGCCTCGACAAGCCCCAATTGTTCGACGGCGCTCGCGACCACTGCTCCGCTGTCCTCTATCGTCTTTACCACTATAAGGTTTTCCGCCGCCACAACGGAAATGACGGTCTCGCGCACGACGTTTTTCAGTTTCCCCGACAATTTTACGTCCATCGCTTGCTTGGTGACGTATTTGTATTTGTTGTCGGATGTCAGCGTTTTTATCAGTCCGAGTTCCTTTATATCGCGCGAGATCGTCGCTTGCGTAATATCATGCCCCGCGCGTCTCAATTCCGAGACCAATTCGTCCTGCGTCTCAATATCTTTTGCGGCGATTATCCCCAATATTGCGGATTGCCTTGATTTTCGCGTAGACATAACTCCACCTCTTGACATTTGATTAGTTATCTTTTTGCGATTTTATAAGATACTATGTGTAAAATAGTACTCTATTCAGGTTATTTTTTCGACGTTTTGTTCTAATATGTTTATTATACAACAAGCCGACAGCTTTATCAACAATTTGAGAGAATTTTCCTGACTGCATTGACGATCCCGTCTATATCCATTCCGCAATCGGACATTTGCTCTTCTGCCGTGGCGTGTTTTACAAAAACGTCGTCCACTCCCATCGATTGAATTTTGACGGCACTCTTTTCGGCAAAATAGCACAGTACTCTTTGCCCGAAGCCGCCCGAAAGAACGTTTTCTTCCAAGGTTACGACCGCCGCGTTGCGAGCGGCAATCTCATCGAGCAAATCGGTATCCAACGGTTTGACGGTAGTCGCCTCCACCGCCGCTACGTTGTCAAACTCTTTTGCGGCTGCACGAGCCGACTCCGCCAACCTTGCGCCCACCGCGAGAATATATGCTTTCGGCTCCGCTACGGAATTCAATTTGTTCCACCTGCCGTCGAACCCGCGAGCGTCATGAAGCAAATTTTTAGAGTATCTTATCGCTACGGGACCTTGATTTTCTTTCGAACGTTCTATCATATCCGACAGCTGCCTGCACGTCGCGGGGGTCCAAACGGTCATATTCGGTATCTGCGAAAGGTAGGACAAGTCAAACAGCCCCTGATGAGTCTTTCCGTCCTCCCCCACAAAACCCGCTCTGTCGATCAAAAATGTAACGGACAGATTTTGCAATGCAACATCGTGAAGGATCTGATCGTAACTGCGTTGCAGAAAGGAAGAATATATCGCCACAAACGGATGAACTCCGCCTTTGGCAAGTCCCGCCGCAAAGGTCACGGCATGCTCCTCGGCAATGCCGACGTCGAAAAAACAATCGGGATGTTTCCGTTGCACTGCGGCAAGCCCCGTCGCCTTTGCCATAGCCGCGCAAACCGCAGCAATGTTTTCTCCCTCGTCGATAAGGCGCACCAAAGTATCGCCGACCACCGACGCGCTTTCCGGTTCGTCTGTCGAAGCGCCCGCGCGGTTTACCGAGTGATAACTTTCGGGATCTTGTTCCGCGGGAGCGTATCCCTTGCCCTTTTTTGTCACTATTTGCATCAAGGTGGGTTTGGTAACGTTGTTTTTTATCTTGGTAAAATAGTACACCAGATCTTTTATTTCGTTACCGTCGATTATCCCGATATACTTCAAATCGAAATTGTCAAAGTAGCTGTTGCGAACAAAACCCAGTTTTGCACGGCGTTTGCACCACCTGAGCAATTTGTAGGTAGGCTTGCCTACAAGGGGCACTTTGAGCAAAAATTTTTTCAAACGTTCCTTGTTGCGATCGTATTTTCCCACGCGCAGCTTGGACATATTTAGCGTTGCCGAGCCGACGTTTTGCCCAATGGACATATTGTTGTCGTTGAGAACTATCAACAGCTTGGAATCTTTGATATTGTTGAGCGCCTCGTAGGTCATGCCGCACGTCATCGATCCGTCCCCCACAACGGCTATCACGTTGTAGTCCTGCTTCAACGCGTCGCGCGCCTTTGCCAATCCCAAAGCGGCGGATATAGCCGTGCCTGCATGTCCCGTATTGAAGCTGTCGCTTTCATCCTCTTCCGTATCGGGAAATCCGCTTATACCGTCCTTTTGCCGTAACGAAGAAAAATTCTCACCTCGCGAGGTAAGAATTTTGTGAACGTAACTTTGATGACCTACGTCCCAAACGATCTTGTCCTTTTCGTCAAAAACGTAATGCAACGCAACCGTAAGCTCAACGACGCCGAGATTGCTCGCCAAATGTCCGCCGCTGCGGCTGACGTCGGAAATAAGCTTCTGCCTTATTTCCGAGCATAACTGCGGAAGCTGTTTGAGACTTAGTTTTTTCAGATCTTGTATTGTTTTGATTTGTTCCAGCACGTTATCCTTCTTTGCGGAAAATGCTCAACATTTTGGCAACGCCCATTATTATACCGTTGGCTTTTTTTACGGCGACGTTTTTGCCTATTGCCTTGAAGGTTATGGTCAAGGTGGATATCACGGAATAAATAACCACCTTTATCACCACATTCCAAACCGTCGAAAGTCCCAAACCGTCGATCGCCTCGCTTGCCAACGCGGCGCCGCACACGCCGGAAACGATTCCGCAAATATCGCCTACTATATCGCAACAAACGGAAGAGACTATGTCGCGCTTCATTGCCAGACGTACAGCCATTTTACCGCCGCGGATCTTTCTGCTTGCCATCGAGTGGAACGGACCTATATCGCAGGCGGTCGCAGCCGTGCCGATAACGTCGAACACAACGCCCAACAGCAGTATCACTACGGTAAGCACCGTAGCCAGCCACCATTGCGAATCCGTCAGCGCAAGCTCGGAACCGGTATTTACCGCCGCCGCCAACAACAACGTGATAAAAAAAGCTTTCAGCGGCCACAGATTGCGCTTCTTCTTTTTCTTTTCCTGTTTGTCCTTATCCTTTTTTTTCTCTGCCGACGCGTCGTTATGCGCCGTTTGCTCGTCGTTGTTTCGTGCGTTGTCCGCACTACTTCGCGGCACGGGATCTGTTTTCATAATTCTCCGAAAATACAATTGAAATAGCTCTTTGCGGCTACTTTTTTATAATAAAAAAAGGTGGTGACTCGTCAGATAAACCTTACGGCATAGGTTCAGTAGGTTTTCCCAAGCAAGAACTTCCCGTCGCCGAAGAAGCAGTTTCCTCTTAGTCTTGCTTGTGCGGCATCACTGCTCGCACAACTGAATCGCCACTTAGTCCGTACTATAATCCCCGACAAGCCTGAATTGCAGTCTAGAAGATTTCCTTTGCAGAAGCCGACGCATTTTAGTTTCTTTTGCAGAATTCATTTCGTAAAGCATTCGAACACATTCCATAGGCCAACGGAATATGCCGTTCAGTACTCCCAAAATTCCACTCAAAACAAGCTACACTGTACACAGCTTTGTATTCACCGCATAGCAGGTTTAACCTCAGAGAGTAATTGCTTATCTATTAGGCAACCACCCCGTAGAGTCTCCGCGACCGATGGGGATAGAGCGTATGCCGTTACGCCTTACCCAGCGATCTTAACTTCCAGCACCCGCCCTCGTTTGGGCAACGAAAGCAAGCACAAGAAACTTCATCGTTGTGCCCGTCGGCGGTCTTTTAGGCCCGCCTTCAACGCGTCGATTTCTGACTAGAATACTGCACCACCAAATTTTATTTAGTTGTTGTGAGTTTTCACTCTGTTGCAATTATATCACGTTTTGCGCAAAAAAGCAAACATTTATATATATGCAACCGCGACAATGCGCGTTATGCTATTTTTTGCGAGCGATGTTGCTGTCGCAAAATTCTTTGATAAACGCCGCGTCGTAGGGCAATTTGTCGCATTCCTCTTTGATTTGATCGTTAAGGAATCTCACGTGTTCCAGCAAATCGTTCTCGGAATAAACGTCGAGGAAGGATCTTTCGCATTTTTGCGAATCGAGAATATCGTCCACTATCTGATAGCATACGCCCAATTTGCACGCAATATCGTCAAACACGGCAACTTCTTCTTCCGTCGCGCCGCCGACAAGCGCCCCGCACACCAACGCCGCGCGAATAAGCGTTCCCGTCTTTGCGACTGCAAGTTCGGTAGCGTCGTCAACGTTTTTGGTCTCGGAAAAGAGGTCCAGCGACTGTCCGTGCACAAGCCCCTCGATACCGCTCATTTTGAACAGAAACGCGCAAGCCGCTTGATAGCGTTTGTTGGAGACGGGTCCTTTCAATGCCGTTTCGAACGCAAGGTTCAACAGCGCGTCGCCTGCAAGCACCGCGGAAGCCTCGCCGAATTGCATGTGGCAAGAGCGCTTTCCTCTGCGCATATCGTCGTTGTCCATGCACGGCAGATCGTCGTGAATGAGCGAATAAGTATGGACGAATTCCAAAGCCGCGGCAAGCGTCTTTGCCCCGTCGGAAATGCGTTTTCCCACGCTTTTTGCCGTGTTCAGCAGCAAAATGGGACGAAATCGTTTGCCTCCGCTGAACAAACTGTATTCCATAGCCTGCAACACTTTGTCGCGACTTTTGGGCAAAAAGCCTTTGATTATCTCATCGATATAAGCTACGGTTATGTTATTTTTCATCTGTCAATTTCCTCACTTTTTCCTGCAATATCACAAGCTTTCCCTTGCAATCGTTCAACGCCGTCAAGCATTCGTTCGCAAGCTCGACGCTCTCCTCGAAAATTTTGAGAGACTCCTCCAACCCGACGTCCCCTTCTATTTTGTCCGCCAATTCGTCAAGCTTGGCGATCTTTTCTTCCAAAGTCATTTTTCCTCCTTGCGCGTGACCCTTGCGCCCACGCGTCCGTCATGCAAATTGACGGTTATTTCCGTCCCCACCTGCAATTGAGCCACCGATTTTACCACGCCGTCCGCCGAGGTTACATAGCCGTAACCGCGTTTCAACAGTTTCATAGGGTTAAGTTTATCCAATTTTGCGCTCGATTTATCCAACTCCGCCTCCGTTCGACTAAATATCGACAATGCGGCGTTTGCGACGGTTTTCAACGAATATCCGATAGTCGACTCGCAATTTTGCACCTTGCGTCCCACGCCTAAATAAAGCAATTTGCAGTCGTTTTGTATATTGCCGAAATTTTGCGACAACTGCGACGCAACAAAATTTTCCACCTTATCCAGCCGCGCGAGTATGCGCAGTTTTTCGCGGGCGACGTCCAACGTCACAAATTCCGCAGCTTCGCTTGGCGTAACCGCGCGCTTGTCGGCGGCAAAGTCGGAGAGAGTAAAGTCCACACCGTGTCCCACCGCCGAAACCGTCGGTTTGGGACACTCTGCGATGGCTCGCACGACAATTTCCGAATTGAATACGGACAAATCCTCGTTCGATCCGCCTCCGCGCCCGACGATCACAACGTCGACGTCGCTTTTGCCGAAGTATTCGATACCATCGACAATCTCTGCGTCCGCGCCCGCCCCTTGTACTTTGACGGGATACAAAACGATCTCGGAAAATGGTTGTCTGCGCAGCGCAACGTTTTCGATGTCGTGTATCACCGCGCCCGTCTCGCTCGTCACAACGCCTATTTTGCGCGCGCTGTGCGGCACGGGCTGCTTGCGCGCCTCGTCGAACAAGCCCTCCTTGCCAAGCTTATCCCGCAATTCGACAAATTTTTGATATGCCGCCCCCGTATTCGCCGTCGAAGTGAGCCGACGAACGAAAAACGACAGCGTTCCGCCCTTGACGAAATAATTGAGCTGTCCCTCCGCCACCGCCATTGCGCCCGCGACGGGCTCGTTGGAATTGGCATAACAAAAACAGTTGACTGCGGCGTCATCGTCTTTCAGAGTAAAGTACCAGCCGTTGTAGGTCTTTTTTACGTTGGTCACTTCGCCGCATACGGACAGATCGTTCAACACTCCGTCCATATCGAAGATACCGCGAATGTAGTTGTTTAGTTGTGATACGCTTATTGTCATTTCGATTCGGACGCTTTCATTATATTTTCAAACAGCACCGCTCTCGTTACGGGACCGACTCCGCCGGGCACGGGAGACGCGGCCTGACAAACGTCGTATGCGTCGGGAGCAATATCTCCCATCGATCTGCCGTTGACAAAGCTCAGTCCAACGTCGATCGCGACGGTTTTTTCCGTCACAAATTCGGATGTGATCAATCCCGCCGCGCCGCATGCGGACACCAATATATCCGCGGTTTTGCACACGGCGGGCAAGCTTGTCGTCTTGGTGTGACAAACGGTAACGGTAGCGTTACGCGCAAGCATCATTATCGCCAACGGCTTACCCACGGCATTGCCTCTGCCCACGATCACAACGTGTTTGCCTTCGATAGTTATGCCGTAAAAGTCCAGCAATCTTATCACCGCCGACGGCGTTGCGGGACGAAACCCCCGTTCGCCTTTGTACATAGCGGCAACGGACAAGGGGTTGACGCAATCCACGTCCGCTTTGGGCAAAACGTAGTTTGCGGCAGGAGCGTATGCTTTGGGAAGAGGCTGTTCAAGCAGCACTCCCGCGACGTCGTCGTTTATGCATGCGCGCGAGACCGTTTCGAACATATCCGTCGGAGCAACGCCTTGCTTCAACAAAATATTTTTCACGTTTATGCCGCACTTTTCGCCGCTTTTTACAAGCGAACCGACGTACTGCAACCATTGCGGATCGTCTAAACCGACCGTATACAACGAATTTTTTTTCGGATCGCTGCGCAAAGAGCGATAAATATCGTCCGCGCAAGGCTTGCCCGACAGCAATTTCGCGCTCATTTTGCACTCCGAAGATATGCGGCAAGAATACCGTTTACAAAACCGACGCTTTTTTCGGTGGAATATTTTTTTACAATCGAAACCGCCTCGTTAATGACGACGGGCTTGGGCGCGTCGCCGTTTGTCATTTCCCAAATCGCCATTTCGAGAGCCGCCAGATCGGGCTTGTAGATACGCGAAAGCTTGAAACCGTTTGCAAAATTCGATACGATTTGATCCAGATTTTCTTTTTGCTCGACAACGCCCTTTGCGAGCGTCGTGGCGAATTGCACATCTTCTTCGGAAAGCTTGTCCCGTTCGAATTGCGAAAGATCGTCGTCAAAATGTCCGCTTATCGAATAAGCGTATATTTTGCAAAAAGCAACTTCTCTTGCATAACTTCTCATTTTTCCACCTGTTTGCGACAAACGCAGAAAACCCTTTGATAAACAAAGGGTCAACGCGCTAATTTTCTTCGAATTCCACTTCGATGACGTGTACGTTTACGTCCTTGACCTTAAACTCGGTCATGCTTTCTATCGTATTTTTGATCGTGCTTTGCAGCTTGCTGGCGATGTCGCTCACCTCTACGTTGTAGGCAAGTTTGACGTAAACGTCAACGTACACGTCGTCCTCAACGATCTCCGTTTTGATGGATTCGCGCGCCTGCTTGGAGTTGGCGGTATATTTGACAACGCCCTCCACCTCGCTCAACGCACAGTCGACGATGTCGCGAAGTATTTCGCTGCTGTACACAAGTCTTCCCGTTTCATCGAATCTATTTACAACTTTCATAGATAGCTCCCGGTTTGTCTTTTGTTTAATTGTATCACATTTTTTACAAAATTACAAGGCTATACGGACACTATTCTCACGTAATCCGGTTCGATAGACGCTTCCGTAGCGATAATGTTGTATATACGCACCGTGTCGTCGCGCGTAAGCTCGTCCTTGTCGACGATAACGCTTATATTATCCAATCCGGCGTTGACCGTAACAAGAACGTCGTCGAACCCCTGCGCTTTCAACAGCGTTTCCAAAAGCATTTCCGTTTCCATTGCGTTTACGATCTGTTGCTTTTGAATTAGCGCGTTTTGCTTCGCTTCGGCGTATTCGTCGCCTTCCATTGCGAGTATGGCGTCAAGCTCCGCGATCTCATAGTCGCGAGTCGATTGTCTGTCCAAGCGCGACGTCGTAAAAAATCCCGTTTGGACGGTATCGCCCTCATTGGTCGGCTTTTTGTTGGTAAGCAGCGTTACGTTCAGCACGGCTGCAACGACCAGCACCGCCACCATAGAAACGATAAGTGCAATTTTCTTTCCTTTTGACATATTGTGTCCTCCCTAACTTTTATATGTTAACACCTGTACGTCCTTTGCCTGAACATCGAGCAGTGTTACAACCACATTTATGATACGATATTTAACAATGGGATCTTTCGCGCCCTCCGCAACCACCACTACGCCAAGTATCTTGGGCGGCAATGTGGTAGTTACAAGCGGCTCGCCTTTGTATGTGACGATACTGTTGCTTTGCTTTATCACCCCGCCCGACGAAGTCGTTTCCGTTTCGTAAGCGTACACCTTTTCCTCATTGCTGGCATAAGATATTGCAACCGAAGCTTTGCCGCAACCGTCTATCTTTTCTACTACGCTACAAATTTTATGCTCCATTTCGCTGATATATGAGTCGTCCGACGAGGATTTTGCCGTATTTTTTTGCGCACTGCCCGCAAATATTATGATGACTACGACAGCCGCCAGCACAAGCGCTGCGTAAAGCTCTATATTTTTTACGGATTTTATTTTTTCTATGATTTTTCTCAATTTCATTGCGCCGCCCCTTTTTACTATTTGACTGTGTTTTTGCAAAGATTTACGTCCACGTTATTTCGATCTTGCTGTCGGGCAAGTACGCCCTTATTACGGCGCGAACCTTTTGCTCCGTTTCGACGGACGGCGCGCCGCCGAGACGGACGGATACGCTGTCCTTTGAAACCTGTACGTCGCTTACTTCGATGTCGTTTGCCCGCAATATGACGACGATATTTTTTTCGGCATTGTATTTTTGCCTGCTGTCTACGTTGTCCAGATATTGTTGCTGCACAGCCGTTTCGGTTACGGGGTCGTATTCAAAGGTAAACCTGTCGTTGACAAGATTTACCAAAGGCAACACGATGATCAACGTCACCACCACGCCGAAAACCGTCTTGACATATTTGCGAGTTTGTCCTTCGGGCAAAATTATATCGCACAGCACCGACAAAACAGCTACTCCCGCCACGGTAATTACCCACTGTCCCATATCGCCTCACATACCGTTTGCCGAACAGATCGCTATCAAAGTGAGTAAGCCGAACATAAAACTCACCGCTATCACCAGCACGGACAAAAACGTGAGAGTTTTGCTCATTCCGCCAAGCAATCGGACGTATTTTTCATCCACGATCGGCTCGCTCAACGCCGCGACCGCTTGCAAACCGAGGTTCAGACAAAGAGTGCATACAAGCGGCTTTATTACGGCAAAAAGCAATATCAACAAGGTGACCGCCCCAAAGGCATTTTTTATCAACGACGTGCTTGCGGCTACAATATCGAAACCGTCCGCGAGATAACCGCCCAAAATGGGAATGTAGCTTTTGGTGGCAAATTTGGCGGCGCGAACGGACACGCCGTCTATCGTCGCCGCGGATAATCCCTGCACCGTAGTCACCGCCGAAAAAAGCATAAACAACACGCCGAGCAGCCAACTTGCGGCATTGGTAAAAAAAGCCGACGCTTTGTTGACGCGCACGTTGGAAGAAATATTGCTTACCGCAGTAAACACCAGAGCAAAAACCGACATTGGCAAAACGACAGACCTTATGAACTCGATCACCATGGTGGAAAACATCACCATAGACGGTTGACAAACGGACGACGACGCTGTACCCCCGTTTGCCACCAAAAGCGTCAGCAAAATGGGAGATGATACCTCCGACAACGTTGCCACGCGATTCAGCATGGAAAATATCTGCTTGTAAACCTCCACGATCATAGAAAGTACCGACGCGAGAACCACTGTCACACCGACAAACGACACCACGCTGTCCGTGCTGTCCGAGATCAAGCCTCCGCCCGATTTCCTTATCAGTCCCAAAATGACGAGTACGACAAAAACGGATATCAATTGCGGCAAAAGCTCTCTTACGCCTTCACCGAAAAGGGAGCCGACAATTTCCCAAAAGCTGTTCACATCGTCAAATTCGCCGTTTATTATGCTTCGGACCTTTTGGGCAACGTCGCCGAAAAAATCGGAAGCGACGTCGTTTACCTCGGAAAAGTCGATGTTGTTCAGTCCCTCGTCGATATTGTCGTTCAAGTCGTCCGCAATATCCGCGTGCGCATAAGCTGGCGCGCAGATAATGACGATCAAAATCATTATGCAAACTATTTTTTTCATAGCGCAAGACCTATGATAAGGTCGAAAAGCCTTTCCACGATAGGCAAAGCGCAAAACAATATGGCGACCTTGGAAGCCAGCAATACCTTGTCTCCCACGCTTTTGCAGTTGGCGTCCGCGCATACGTTGTTGCTGAACTCCGCCAAATAACCTATGCCCACGACCTTTACCACGCAGCTAATTGCCTCGCCGTCGACGTTTGCGCGATCGGCAAAAGCATACAATGTGTATACGACGTCATACAATGCGTCGCATATCATCAGCAACAGAACCACCGACGCGCCCACTGTCAAAGGAACGGCAAATTCGGGTTTGAGTTGACGCACTATGGCAATTCCTATCACGCAGAGCAATGCCAACAAGGCAATTTTCAAAAAGTCCATAGCTACAAATCGAAAAGCGACTGCAATGTATCGTAAAGCTGTACGATGACATCCAACATCATTACAAGGGCGACCGCCAAACCGACAACGGAAACCACCGTGGCGATCTCGTCCTTTCCGGCACGTTTCAACAGCATAGCGGCAATTGCGGTGATTATGCCTACTGCGGCAATTTTCAATATTATTGCAATTTCCATTTTCTACCTTTACACAAGCACGATCCCGACCATAACTCCGAGTAAAATACCCAACTTGGAGTAGACCGAAGCTTTGCTCGCCTGTTCGGAATAAATTTTTTCCCGCACGGCAAAAAAAGCTTTGTGACATTCGATTTGTTTTTTCAAATCCTGAGAAGAAACAGCCGAAAGGTCGTCAAAAAAAGATTTCAATTCTTTTTTTTCCGATTGCGACAATTTCAGTCGCATTTTTCCGCCGTCGAGATATTCGGCAAATGCACTGCCGCAAGATGTTTTGAAATCTTTGTTGAATGCGTCTATCTCCAACTGCCTGCCGTCGATATTAACCTCGAAAAGAGTCAAATACCTGTTTACGTCCGAGAAAAAAGCGGCTTTTCCGCAAATAAGCCTTTCCAAGAATTTTCCGATGGCAAAACCGCACAAAGAACACGCCAAAATAATTACTATGTCTGTCATATTAGTATGTATTTCGACGATTTTCGATATAGTTAGAACCGCCAAGCGATTCGATCTGTCTTTTTGAGCCGATAGAACCGAGAACAATTGCTGTAACAAATTGATCTTTCAAGCCGAATTTGGCGACAAATTCACCGACGTTTTTTCCATGGGCGCTGCAAGCGATGTTTACCCCACTGTTCACGACCTCCTTTACGCTCGCTGTATCCTCGACGGATATTTCGTCGCAAACGATCCATTGCGGCGACATCGCTCTCACGCCGACCTCGAAAACGTACCTTTTGCTCGCCCATTTGAGTACGTCGCAATCGCAAGCGGCAAGCAATTTCTCGTCATAAAACAACTCGCCCCTCTCGTCGGCGACCAATACGCTGTGTTTGGCGGAGAGCTTTACGGCAATATCTCTCAACAAAGTCGTTTTGCCGCTGCATGGCGGTCCGATAACGACGACGTTTCCCTTGCCGCAACAATTCATCACCTCGTCGTTTGCCACACCGATACAATGCGGGATACGAAAACACAATGAAGAATATCTGCGGAAAACCGCTTCCGCCGCACCCGACATATTGCCGCAAACTCCTATGCGAACGCCGTCCTCCAATGTGAAAAAACCTTGCGCCAACATTTTTTCGTAAGCGTATACGGAATTGTTGCATGCGCGTTTTACGATCTCATCGCAGCTTACGCCGAGCGCCGCTCCGCCGCCATACGAGGCCAAGCCTTTTTCGCCGACGGTATACCACTGTCCACCTACATTGACTCTTGTGGGTCTGTTGTTGCGAATGCGTATTTCGCGCAGATCCGTGCAAGCACGCAAACACGCTGAAATTTCCTTCGGCAAGCAGTCCCACACCTTCATACAATAAAATATTGGACAAGCCGTAAAATTATGCCAACGGCGACGAAAGCGTTTTGAGACTTACTTATCAAAGCTTGTAAAGCATATCTTTATGTTCAGTCTTGTATCAACAGCTCGTCGGAAAAACAAACTATTCTCGCGCATGCGAAAAAAAAATATCACCAATAACCTTGTCGAATTAACGCGGGTAAATTATCTTTGAATTTAATCGAAAAGTATATTCGCAACCAGGAATTTGATCACACCCACCATTAACAAAAAAACAATCAAATGAAAAAACGGTATTCCCGCTTTGTATCGGACATAAAAAAAATTTGCGAGCAAAAGAAAAGGTTCTATAATAAATGTTGGGGTGTGAGTAAAAAAGATAGAGCAAAGACTCTTTTTCAGTGTATAATTGAATTGGAA
>CANQCN010000018.1 GCA_947589685.1 uncultured Clostridia bacterium | reverse complement strand
CAAAACCATGTTGATTTGTAAAAACACTCAAAAACAAGGACTGCCGTAAGTGAATTTTGTCCACTTGCGACAGCCCCCTTGAAGTATCATTATTGCAGACCGTATTTTTTCTTGAACTTGTCCACTCTTCCGCCTGCGTCTACCAGCTTTTGCTTCCCCGTAAAATAGGGGTGGCATTTATTGCAAACCACCTTTATTATATCGGTGTCCTTGGTAGTACCGGTCTTGAAGGTTCACAAGCACATACAACAGTCGCTTGATGATCCACAGCAAGCGACGGGTGCAACGAAAGAAAATAAATAAAGTCGACAAAAAAGGGAACAACCGACGTTGTTCCCCTTGAAGTATCATTATTGCAGACCGTATTTTTTCTTGAACTTGTCCACTCTTCCGCCCGCGTCTACCAGCTTTTGCTTACCCGTAAAGTAAGGGTGGCATTTATTGCAAATTTCCACCTTTATTATATCGGTGTCTTTGGTAGTACCGGTCTTGAAGGTCGCGCCACAAGCACATACAACAGTCGCTTGATGATAATTCGGATGTATACCTTGTTTCATACAGCTCACCTCACAATTTATTTTACGCGTATATATTACTATGTCGCTTCTTTTTTGTCAAGCGAATTGCGGCGGTCAAAATTTTTAACACATTGCGGGCGCTTTTGCATAAAGTACAGTATGAGGATGGACGAGATCCCCCGCCGAGTACACTTTGTGGGCTGCGGCGGAGTGGGTATGAGCGGGCTTGCGGAGCATTTGCACCGATCGGGCTACGTCGTGACGGGAAGCGACCGAGCGGCAAACGACAGGACCGCGCATTTGCGGCAATTGGGGATAGATGTACGCATAGGGCACGACGCGGCGAACATCGGCGACGCGGAATTGGTGGTGCGCACGTCAGCGGTTTCGACAGCCAACGTCGAGGTGGCGCAAGCAGCGCGCTCAGGCGTGCCCGTAGCGTTGCGCGAAGAGCTGCTCGGCGCTGTATTCGACGACTTCGACGCGCGTATAGCCGTTTGCGGTACGCACGGCAAAACCACCGTTACGGCGATGTTGCACCAAGTGTTGCGGCAGGCGGGCTTGGATCACGCCGCGTTTATAGGCGGAGTGTACCGCGGCAACAATTATTTTTACGGCAAGGGCTGCGTGGTGGCGGAAGCTTGCGAATTTAACCGCAGCTTTTACAATTTGCACCCCACGTTGTGCGTGTGTCTCAATGCCGAGCACGATCATCCCGACTGTTATCGCGACGTGGAGGACGTGCGGCGCGCATTTGCGTGTTTTTTGTCCAACGTAAGCGAGACGGGCTGCGTGGTGCTTCCCGCGCAGTTGAAGGGCTTGTTTCCTCATCGCAACAGAGTGCTTTTCGACAAAAGCTACGCCGTGTCCGACTTGCGTTTTGCAAATGGGCGTCCGATATTCGACGTTGCGACGCCGAGCGGCAAGACTTTGCATTTTGAGCTGAGTGTGCCGGGCGAACACAACGTACGCAACGCTCTTGCGGTCATTGCCGCGACGGAAGCGCTCGGTCTGCCCGCGGAGACCGCAGCGGAGGCGCTTCGCCTTTTCGAAGGCGTGGATCGTCGCTGGACGGAGGTGCGCGTAGAGGGGCTGGGCAAGGTGGTGTTGGACTACGCTCATCACCCGACGGAGCTTGCTTGCTCCGTAGCCACCGCCAAGAGCCTGACCAAGGGGCGGGTGCTGTGTGTTTTTCAGCCGCACACCTATTCGCGCACGAAAGCGTTCTGGACGGATTTTGCCGAGTGTTTCCGCAAGGCGGACGCGGTGGCGTACCTGCCCGTATACTCCGCGCGCGAAAAGCCTATCGGCGGAGTAAACTCCTATCTGCTTGCGCAATCGGCGGCGGAGCGGGGCATAAACGCCTGTTTTTTGCCCGATCTCCTTTCCGCAAAGCAATGGATATTCGGCAACGCCGCGCCCGACGACATTGTGTTGATCTTGGGCGCGGGGGACGTCGACCGTCTGACCGAATTGCTGTGATCGCCAAAGATAAAAAATGTTTTTCTTCCTTATTTCGCGCCGCGCCGTAGTGCGGCGCGTTTTTCACGACAGATATGCCACGTCCCCGCCGCATTCGCCGCACACGAAAGCGTTTTTCTCCGCGCAGGACGGGCACATTTTTTTGTGACATTTTGTGCAAACGCAGTAGTCGTTGGGGTCTATTTCGTTGTTACAGCCGTTGCATTTCATTGTGTGTACCTCCGATATATTGTTGACACAAAATTTGCGTTTTTTGCTTTTTTTGCCGATAGTGTTGCATTTGAAATCACATTATGTTATACTCATCTAAAAGACGGAGGCGTTTTTATGGCGAAGATCGATGAGGCGAGAGTGATGTTCAACACGCTGTGCCAAACGTTGGACAATATGCAATGGAAGTACAAAAAGGAAGAGACAGAGGGGCTTTTCGCGGTGTATACCACGGCGATAGGCAAGGATCTGACCATGCGGCTCACCATACACATCGACGTGGACAGACAGGTGATGTATCTCAAATCTCCCATGCCCTTTGTCGTTGCGGAAAATATGCGCGACGTAATGGCGGGAGCTATCGCGCGCGCCAATTGGTCAATGCTAAACGGCAGCTTCGAGATGGACTATTCCGACGGCTTCGTCGCGTTCAAGATGATAGTTCCGTATATGTCCAGCATGATCGGCGCGGACGTGTGTCGTTATCTCATTGTGTTGTCGTGCAATATGATCGACAAGTTCAACGACAAGTTCAAGTCCATCGCCGAGGGCAGCATGACGGTGGAGGAATTGCAGCGTTTTATTTCGGAAAGTTGATTTTTTTCGGCAGCGGCGTCGCGCAAGCGACGCTGTTTTTGGGGCTCTATATCAAATGTTGGGGTGCATTTAGTAAGAAATAGTGCCAAACTTGTTTCTTTTCACCCCAACATTTGCTATTTGAGCCCACCGACCAAACGTGCGGCGGTCGATTGCTTGCTGCTGTGCTGACGCATGCGCAATCGACACGATGGGCGCAAAAGCGCCGTCGCAGTCGGACTTATGGGTTGCGCGTGAACGCACGCGCGGTCGGATAGACTTTCGCCGGGGAGTCGCATGCCCCGGCATCCCCCGCAAGGACCGCAATCTCGGCGCAGGTCCGTGATTGCGGATTTTGAATGAAAACTATCCGCTTGACTTCTTTGTATTTTGTCACACCCCAACATTTATTATGGAACTTTTTTGTCTTGAAAAATCCCGCGTATTGTTGCGCAAACGACTTTATATGCAAATGCTCTTTGCGCGGTCGTTGTCGGGCGTGTGTTAAACAGAAAATGACAAAAAAACGGCTTTGCTTGCTTGCAAAGCCGTTTTGACGTAAATTGTTATTTTCCCACAAAGCCGAGGACCATTGCGCTGGGACCGAGGTGTACGCCGATGATGGGGGACAGCAATCTTATCGTGATATCCGCGTTGGGGTTTACCTCTTTTATCTTTTCCGCCAGCTCGTTGGCGTAGTTTACGTCGTTGGCGTGGGTGATGTAAACCTTTTGGACGTGTTCGGTATCCGTTTTGTCAAGGTAGTACTCTATCATGTTGGCGATGGATTTTTTGTAGCCGCGCTGTTTGCCCCACACGGACAATGTTCCGTCCGCATTGAACTGAATGAGCGGTTTGATGTCCATCAACCCTCCGAAGAAAGCCACCGTTCTGCTGATACGTCCGCCGCGTTTCAAGCTGTCCAGATCGTCCACGTAGGCGCATGCGAGAGTTTTGTGCTTAAATTGTTCCAAATCGGCAAAGTTTTCGTCGATACTCATGCCGTTGTCCTTGTTGAGTATCATTCGCTCGGCGATTATTCCCGTTATGCCGGTGGCGCGTATGCTGTCCACGGGCACAAATTTTGCGTCTTGGTACTTGGCGTTCAGCTCTTGGGCGGCGGCAGCGGCGGAGTTGTAGCTGTTGGACAGTCCGCTGCTGAGGCACAGACACAGCACGCTTTGCCCCGCTTGAAGATAGGGCTCGAAGTATTCCGCCCACTTGGACGGGGAGATCTGAGTGGTGCTCATAGGCACCTTTTTCTTGACGAATTCGTAAAACTCAACGGGGTCCATTCCCTTGTCGTCGTCCGTGTAGAGTTTCACCTCGCCGTCGATCACGAACTCCATCGGCACAAGCGAGATCTTACCTTGATCGACGAAACGTTTGTCCACGTCGCCGGATACGTCCATAAACAGCAAATAATCCTTCATATTTTTCTCCTGTAACAAGTCTGTGCAATCGCGCCCTTATTATTGTACCGCGCCAAGCGTGCGTCAATAACCTAATCAGTATAAAATATCAACAAAATCCTGTCAAATTTTTTTGACACAAAACATTACAATTTTGTACATTTTGTAAACTCTATATGCAATTTTCGCCGCAATATCGTTGATTTGCGGCGCTTGCCGCACCACGCGCAATTGCTCACTAAGTGGAGTTTTTATCACTGTTACAGATTTTGTCATCGAAAAAATTTCCCCGTGACGGGGAAGGTTGTTAAGTGAAGTTGCTGCGCAGTGAAGTAAGTCGCTCGTGCGGTCGCGCTCAAAAAGGCTTCGCTTCGGGCTACGCCCTCGTTGCAGATTATTTTGAGTCGCGACGCACTCGCTCTCGGTGAAAACAAGGTCGGGACATCAGTTAGACGAGCGGGCTTGTTCCCGTTCGGACTGTGATTGGTGATAAAAATAGATAAATTAAAATTTGCTTCTTGTATCCCTCTTCCACCTCGTCCTCCCACGCCTTGGTCAGCACCAACCGCACACAATGCGGTCGATACCGCTGACAGGCGGGTCGTCCTCTCCCACACAATTTTCGCAAGCTCAAATTGTGCGGGTACCCTTTTGGCGGTCCCCCTTCCCCGTAATACTACGTATGACGGGGAAGGGCTTTTATAACTGTGACAAATTTTGTCTTCGCGAATAGGGGTGGGTGGTGCAAAATAATCTGCAACGAAGAACGCCGCACTAAATCGTGCGGCGTGATACGTAATAATATTAAAATATGTTCGACCTTATTCTACCGAGAGCGAGGGTGTTCGGTGCAAAACAATCTGCAACGAGCGCACGCAGTGCGCGAAGCGAAGCCGTTTTGCACCGAATACCCGACGCGACCTACCAAACGAATTTCGCGCGGGCGCTTTCGCCGTTGTCGATCACGATGTCCTGCGCCGTCATAGAACGGTTGACCGTTGCCAAAAAGTACACCCATTCCGCTATTTCCTCGGCGGAAGCCCATTTTTTGAGCGGGGTTTCGTCCATAATTTCCTTCCACAATTCGGGGTCGTTCATCACGCGGTCGTTGAGGGACGTGCGCACCCCTCCCGGCGAAACGCTGTTGCTCGTCGCGCCCCATTGCGCAACGCGAAGGGCGACGTTTTTCATATAGGTGACCACGCCTCCTTTGGACGCGGCGTATTCGGGAAATTCCGATCCCGTCGTCGCGCTTACCGAAGCCACGAACACAATGCTTTTTATCCCTTTACGCACGCCGTATTTTTCCGTTACGCGAATCGTCCCCTTCAAATTGACGTCGATGTCCCGTCCGCTGTTTTGCACGCCCGCATTGTTGACAAGCACGTCTATGTCCTCTATCGGCGGCAGCTCGTCCGCGGCGACGTCGCAAACGCAGTGACGGTAGTGCGCGTCGCTTATCGTTGCGGGCGCAATATCCATGCCTGTTACGTCGTGTCCGTTTTGCAAAAATTTAAGCGCGACGGCTTTGCCTATACCGTTGCTTGCGCCCGTTACCAAAATTTTCATTGCCGAGCCTCCGCTGTGTTTTTGTTTGTCGCCGAGCCTACGTAGTCGAAGTAGTCCTTGCCCACGTTGTCTCTTTTCCAACGTCGGCACACGGCGTATCCCGTCGGACCGAATAGCGCCTCGCACAAAAGCTCCGCTATCATGCCCGTAGCCGCGCACGTAAGACATTGAACGATCGTCCAACCGAAGAAAAAGTGGCTGACGATTAGCGCAAATATCAGATTGTCGGCAAACTGCGCTATCGCCGTCGAAACGTACGCTCGGCATACGTATGCGCCGAAGCCGTCGGGTTTTTTGCGAAAGACCTTGCCTATGCCCCAATTGGCGAAATTGTTGATCACCGCGGACGCAACAAAAGCGACTGTGCTTCCCAACACCACGTACCAAGTGCCGCCGACGGTGCCGTCCAGCGCGTCGTTTATCACGGGCAGCTCGCCGAAGTCGTAGTACGCGCCCCAAGTGCCCGCGATCAAGCTTGCGACAAACATCACCAGACACGCCAGCAGGTTGACCCCCACTGAAAACATCGAGATCATTGTCGCCGCCTTGGGACCGTAGTGTTTGGTCAGTATGTCCATGCACAAAAATGCCGCCCAACTGACGATTATGCCGCAATCGAGGGCGAGCCATTCGACGCCGAGGTCGACGCTTTTGTTGGCAAGCAGATTCATTGTAAAAACGGACAGTACGAACAAACAAACTACCGTCGACGGGACGGATCTCAGCAAAACGCGGTATTCTCCGAAAAATCTTTTGATTTTTTCCATAAAAAAACTCCTTGTTTTTTATTGCTCGCAAATGAGCTTCCCGCAGTCGCGGGCGCAAACAAGATGGTTTACGCAAGGACAACATCTTTTTGCAGTTTTAGTATACACATCTGACGGCAATATGTCAAAGACTTTTGAGGCTATTTGTCTAAGTAGAGATTTTGTTTTTTTCGAGGTGTCGTTTTGAGACGTTTTGATTATTTTCCGTATATGGCAAAAGTGTATTAAAAAATTTATTATCAAAATTTTTGGCGCAAAAAATATATTACGCAAAGCAAAGTAAAAAAGTACCGTTGAAGTTTACGGTACTCATTTGTCTCTTGCGGACAGAGGTTCTTTTCAAGTCAGTATTCCGTCGAATGTTTCGCCAAACAAATCGCAAAGCTTAGCAAGCAAAGTGAAACTTGGCTCACAGATTCCTTTTTCCCATGCGCTGACGGTTCGCTGATTGACGCCGAGAAGCTCTCCCAATTCATGTTGAGTCATTTTGCGGCTTTCTCTCAGCATTTTGAGGTTTTGAGCAAAACATAACTCCTTCATTGTATTTAATATTACCAAATATTGTGGTAAAAACCTTGACTTACCAAAAATTTTGGTATAAAATGGCTATATAACTTTTTTACGGAGGATAAATTTATGTCAACACTAAGATGCTATCATCACAGCAACTGTAACGACAGACCCGCAGTCGCAACATGCAGCAGATGCGGAAAAGGTCTGTGCGTGGAATGCGCCAACAAGTTGCGCTCACGGGAGACGGGCGAAATACTTTGCACCGACTGTCTTAACAAAGAGTTACAACAAAACGCAGCAATGGCTGTTCAAGCCCGCAGCAAGACAAAAAAAGAAATGATCGGCATGGTCGTCGGCTTTGCAATAGGACTTATTTTCATGATAGCGGTTATCAGCGCATACGTGAATCATGAAGAAGTCGGCGGCTTTTTGTTCCTGGGACTGTTTATGCCGACATTGCTTGCTTCGTTTGGCACAATTTTCAAGATAGCCAAATCTTATGGTTTCTTCTTGGGTATATTGTTGTTTTTCTTGATGATAATTGCCTCGCCGATCATCTTTTTATGGCGTTTGATCAAGCGTATAAAGGATATGGTATTTCTTAAAAGATACGCAAAATATCAAATAGAGTTAAAACACAATATAGATAAATATTTCGAAGCCGCACGCGCTATGCACACGGGCAACGACGAAGAATTCGAACGTGAAGTTCGCGCCAAGTATGCCGACATGCTGAAACAAAACAAGCAAGAGGCAGAAAAGATGATAGAAGAGGAACGTCAAAAACGTGCCGCTGTTGAAAAGGAATTGCAAGAGGCTGCTCAAAGCATCAACAAATTAAACGAAGAAGCCAAAAAGAGCAATATGAGCGGACAACTGAGAAACGCTTCGAAAAATCCAGGCAAGAGCACCAACGTTCGCGAAACGGACACATTGTAAAGGAGTATAAGAGATGTTAAATATATTACTTTTATCGGGAGTTGCGATCGCTTGTATCGCGGTCGGCGCTTGTATTGTTGTGGTGGGAGTTGCCGTGTTGCTTTCATTGCTTCTCGGAAAAAAGAAATTTATCGAAGTAACTCCTAACGCGGACGAACTTATTCAAGTCGTCGATGTGACGGAAAAAGACACTTCTTACGGCGCCAAAACGCAGGTTATCGCTCCGTCGACGCATACCGTGCTGATTTATCAAAACGGCAAAAAGAGGAACGTTTTGAGCGGAGACAGCTGTTTGTTGTACGAAAATCCGATAAAGGGTGGCAAGCAGGTTCGTATAAAAATTATTTATGTGTCCAAAACGGCAAAGCTTACCATACCGTGGGGAACGCGCCTTCAAAACCGCATCAGCTATCTCGAACCCAAATTGGGCAGACCCGTCAGCGTGGGCGCTTTCGGCGTAATGGATGTGCGCATCGGCAACCCGGAGACGTTTTACGAGCGGTTCTATCTTACTTGCACCAAGGAAAATCTGCAAGACGAACTGCGTACGCAAACAGTAGATCGTGTTATGCGGTTGATTTCTCGCGCCTTGACGGACATAAAGCCCAATTTCTACGAATTCAGTAATGGCGGCGACGGGGTAAAAAATTCTATTCAGAATGTCGTGAACGAAAGGCTGTCCGAAGAATTCAGGGAAGAATTCGGCTTCGAACTTACAAAATTTATTGTAGAAAATATCAATGTTTCCAAGGAAGACGAGGAAGCGATAAGCGCAAGTTGGGGCAAAGACAGCGCGCACAAGCAAGAAATGGACGACATTGCGCGGAAAAAAGAGCGCGTATATGCCGAAAGCGATCTGCATAACGCCGAATTGGATACGGCAATAGAGTCTGCGCCCAAAGAGGACATTCTCGCCAACCGTGAACGCGACAGATTGCGCGATGATGTGGAATATGCGCGCAAATTGCAGCAGGAAGACGAGGACAGAGCGTTGCTCCGTGAGGAAAAGAAACATCAATGGGATATGGAAAGCAAAGAGCTTGATTCGCAGGATCGCCGTGTAGAAAGTTATTACGGCGCGGTAAAGGAAGTCGGCTGGGAAGGCTCGCCTCAAAAAGAACCCTCCAAGAAAGAAGACGCCAAGGGCGCGGGACGCTTTTGTTCGGTATGCGGATCGAGTTATGAACCCAATGCTCAATTTTGTCCCAACTGCGGAGCGGTTATTCCGCACAAAGACGTCCAAAAGATTTGCCCCAATTGCAACGCAAGCGTACAGTGGGGGACGAAGTTTTGTCCTAAGTGCGGCAACAAAATAGAATATACCAAAGAATAATATGGGAGAAAAAACGCCGTGAGTTTTTTATTTAAGCGCCAGAGTAATGTAGACAAAGAAGAAAGTAAAACCGACTTCGATGAAGAACTTGATGAAGAAAGTTTAAGCGATCCCGAATTGGATGGTTACGTCATTTCGGATTGGATCGACGTAAAGTGTCCCGAATGCGGGTTGCAATATACGTATGACCATAGAGTGAAGGGTAATCGATGCGGCAAATGCGGACGCGTAATGGATTATTCAATATGGCAAGAAATAGAGAAATTAAAAAATGCCGAACGTCAAAGGCGATATGATGAGGAGCGACAAAGGCTTTCAAATGAAATATCCAAAAACATCAGTGAGGCAGAAAGGCTGAACGCAGAACAAAAACTTAAAGAAATCGAGGCGGAAAGCTTTAAGCTTCAACTTGAACTTGCCAAAAATATTGCTTTGTCCGATAGTTTGAAAGACGCCAACGCATTACGCAATGCCGGAAGGTTTCGTGAGGCGCGGCAACTGTATACATCGATAAAGCGTGGAAACCCATCCTCCGCCGACGCCTATTTCGGTTTGTTTTTGTGCTGTTACCGTGTGGCGGAATATCGATTTGACAGCGATGGAAACGTTGAATATTGCGAGTGTCCTTCGGATAGTGAAATCGCCGTTCAAGACAATTTGTTTTACAAAGCGGCGATCGATCTCACGGAGGGCAGACAAAGCGACTGGCAAACGCTGGGCGAATATATTGAGCAGTGTCGATTGCACAATCTTGAAATAAAATCATGCGTGCCAAAATATCGGGCGATTTTTTTGTACGAAAGCGACAATCCCGTTGAGAATGTGGGAAATTACGTAAAAAAGGTCTATGATATCGTAAGTAAAAAAGCGGATGTGTTTTTACCGGAAGTTTCATTGGAAAACATTGACGATCCCGACGAAAAAGAGAATATCATCAAACAATTGTTGCGTGATACGGAAATGTTGTGTTTTGTTTTTTATGCTACCGAATTGGGTTTGGTCGACACTTCGCGCTACTGCAATGATGTGGTGCGTCAGTGCAAGGACTTTATGGAAAAACATCAGGCAAGCGAACTTTTTTCAATATGCAGCGCTTGTCCCGTATCCGAGGATATGTCGGATCTGAGTATCAAAACGATCAATTGTTCGCGCGGTTTTGAAAACACTCCCGCGAACGATTTGGCGGAAATGATTTTGGGAAAAATACGCAACAAATTGCTGGAACAGAAACCGAAAGATATAGCCAATGACGGAGTTATTAGTCCGCTCAACGGCGATTATTATTCTCCCATTGTTGAATTTGATGACTAACGGAGGTAAACAATGATTTGTAAAGGATGCGGAATGACTTTGAGCGAGGGTGTCGACAGATGTCCTTATTGCGGTTCCCGCGTGGAACCGACCGTCAAGGCGGCGAGCAAAGTCGCTGTTGCCGTAAGCGAAAAAGGCGGCGAAGATATTTTCAGTCAAGCGATAAACAGCGTTTTGGAAATCACCGCGGTCAACGGCAATATGACCTCGGCGGGGTCGGGATTTATGGTGAGCGAGGATGGCTATGCGTTGACAAACTGTCACGTTGTGGTAAACGACAGAAACTTGCCATCCAAGCAAATCGCCGTAAGAGTAGGCGGCGCGGTCGTTGAGGCGAAAGTGGTCTCATTGGGTGACAACAAGGGCGGACGCGGAAGCGGAATAGACTTGGCTCTTATCAAGTTGATGTCTGTGCCGGAGCATGTCACAATTGCTACATTGGGCGACTCCGACAAGGTAAAAACAGGCGAAAAAGTATTTGTCATCGGCAATTCGTTGGGGCGCGGCACTTGCATGACGGCGGGGATAGTCAGCGACAGCAAACGCAGAGCGACCATCAACAAATATTACATAATGACGGATTGCGCCATAAACGGCGGCAACTCCGGCGGTCCGATGTTCAATGCGGACGGCGAGGTGATAGGCATTGTTGTCGCAAGAGGTTTGGACCAGCAAGGCAATGACGCGGAAGGAATGAATTATGCCATTCCGTCCAATGACGCGCGTGAATTTATGAAACAAATCATAAAATAAAAGATATCGTACCGATCGTAAAGCGACGAGCTGTGTTTCGTCGCTTTTTTGTTTGCGGGGCGAAAGGCGTTTGGTAGTTGTATGAGGAGCGCAGCGCCAAAACAGTTGAAAAATAGTTTGTTTTTTGATATACTGTACAATGCAATAATAGGCGCAGACTGTGCGCTCGGAAAATTTTTCCATTTTTCGGAGTTGATATGAAAACAAAAACCGACGCGGGAGGCAAAACCCCGCAGGAAAAGATCTGTTCGGTACGAAAAACAAAAATAGGCGGTCAAGCGGTGTTGGAGGGCGTGATGATGCGCGGCGCAAGCAGCATGGCGCTTGCCTGTCGCGACGAAACGGGCGTTATTCGCCTGGATACCACGCGTCTGTCCGCCAAGAAGCCTTGGTATCGCAAAGTACCCTTTATTCGCGGCGTCGTCAACATGGTCGTTTCTATGATCAGCGGCACCAAGATCATCGGCAAATCCGCCGAGGTGATGGTGGAGGAGGTAGACACCAAGGGAGACGGCGGCGGTATGGGGTGGATGATGTTCGTATCCACCTTGTTGGGCGTCGTTTTGGCGCTGGCGTTGTTTATCGTTGTACCCACCTATGCAACGAAGGGTATTTTTGCGTTGGCACACCTCGACTACGAAAACGTGGCAACACAATGGGTTTGGCTCAAATCGCTTTTGGAGGGCGTGTTTAAGCTGTTGATACTTGTGGGGTATATGTCCGTTATCTCCTGTATGAAAGAGATCCGACGCGTGTTTATGTACCACGGCGCGGAACACAAAACGATAGCTTGCTACGAGGCGGGGTTGGATCTGACCGTGGCAAACGTCAAAAAATGCAGTCGGTATCACGATCGCTGCGGCACAAGCTTTCTTGTTTTCGTGGTTTTGTTGTCCGTGCTGTTGATGATGGCATTCGACGTCATTTTTGCGCTGTGCCCGGTGTCCTCGGCGTTTTTGGAGCTGTGGGGCACACGTTGGTTCCGTGTGCTGTTCAAACTTGCATTGCTGCCCGTCACTGCGGGTATCAGTTACGAAATGCTTATGCTGCTTGCGCGCAGCAACTTTATACTGTTTCGTCCGCTCAAATGGTTGGGCAAGCAATTTCAAAAGCTTACCACGCGCGAACCGGACGACGGAATGTGCGAGGTGGCGATAGCCGCCTTCAACAAGGTGTTGGAAATGGATGCAGACCCCTCGATCGAAGAGGAACACTTCCCCGCGCCCGTAAGTCTCGATCAATATCGCAAAACGTTGGAAGAAAAGCACCCGGATATCATCGCGTGCGTCAAGGGCGACACGGATTGGCTTTTGTGCGTTATCCTGCGCATAAAAAAGGAAGATCTTTCCAACCCGAAGGTGAAGATCCCATTCGGTTGGCTGGTAAGGCTGGACAAAATGTCCGAAAGGCTTGCCGCGGGCGAACCGTGGCAGTACGTTGTGGGCGCGACGGAATTTATGGGGCGCACCTACGCGTTGGACAACAATGTGCTTATTCCCCGTATGGAAACGGAGCTTGTGTGCGAGCGTCTGCTTAAAGAGATCCCCGACAAAGGCAAGGTGTTGGATATGTGCTGCGGCAGCGGCGTTTTGGGCATCACCGCCGCATGCGAAAAGAACTGCCGCGTCACGTTGGCGGACGTCAGCAAAAAGGCGCTCAAAGTCGCAAAATTCAACGCCAAGCTCAACAAGGCGGACGCGGACTTTTTGCAGACGGATATGTTCTCCGCGGTGAAGGGCAAGTTTGACGTGATCGCGTGCAATCCTCCTTATGTCAAAACGGACGTTATCGACGCGTTGGACGACAGCGTAAAAAATTACGAGCCGCACATAGCTTTGGACGGCGGAGCGGACGGGCTGGATTTCTATCGCATTCTGGCGCAGGACGCGCCCGCTAATCTCAAATGCGGCGGAGCGTTGGTGTTGGAGATCGGTTTCGATCAAGGCTCCGACGTGACCGCGCTGTTGCAGGATAAATTCGACGTTCGGGTAGTCAAGGACTACGGCGGAAACGACCGCATTGCGGTGGCTCATCTCAAATAAATTTACCCCAGGTGGGCAATTTCGCCCAAAACGGAGACAATATGTTGGAAAAATTGGAAAAACTCGTCGAACGCTACGATCATCTCACCGAGGAAATTGCCAAGCCCGAAGTGATAGCCGACAACAACAGTTGGAAAAAGCTTGTCAAGGAACACAGCAATCTTACGCCCATCATCGAGTGCTACAACGAATACAAAAAAACGCGCGAAGCGCTTGACGCCAACGCGGAGCTCATCGCGGTGGAAACGGACAAGGATATGCTCGCTTTGCTGCACGAGGACGTCGCGTTGCAAAAAAAGAAGCTCGAAGATACGGAAGAACAGCTAAAAGTGCTGCTGCTGCCGAAAGATCCCAACGACGACAAAAACGTCATTATCGAAATACGCGCGGGCGCGGGCGGCGAAGAGGCGGCGTTGTTCGCCAACGAGATCCGCCGAATGTATTATATGTTTGCGGAAAAAAACCGTTGGAAGATCGAGGAGATTGACATAGAAGAAAACGAGCTGGGCGGTCTCAAAGAGGGCAGCTTTATGGTGGTGGGCGACGGCGCTTACAGCAAATTCAAGTTCGAAAGCGGCGTTCACCGCGTACAGCGCGTGCCCGATACCGAAAGTCAGGGGCGCATACACACCAGCACCATCACCGTGGCGGTGCTGCCCGAAGCGCCGGACGTGGAATTGGAAATATCCGACAAGGATCTCAAAATAGACACCTATCGCAGCAGCGGCGCGGGCGGACAGCACGTAAACAAGACGGAAAGCGCCATTCGCATAACGCATCTGCCCACGGGCATTGTCGTCAACTGTCAGGACGAGCGCAGTCAGATAAAAAACCGCGAACGCGCGATGAGTATTCTCAAAAGCAAGCTGTACGATTTCTATCAATCGCAGGCGAACGCCGAATATGCCGCCGCGCGCAAGTCTCAGGTGGGCACGGGGGATCGCAGCGAGCGTATCCGCACCTACAATTTTCCCCAGGGGCGCGTCACCGACCACCGTATCGGGCTTACGATGTACAGTATCGACGCATTTATGAACGGCGACATCGGCGAAATGGTAGAGGCGCTGCGCCTCGCCGATCAGACCAAAAAACTGCAAGCCGACGGCGAATAGATTCGGTGCAAGTAAGGTTAACAACAAAACGTTCGGCGGCTTTGATTTATCGTCGAATTTCTACAAAACGGTAGCGATTTACCCATTCAAAGAAGGTTTTTATGAAAAAATTTGTATTGACAATGGCGATTTTTGCAATTTTTGCGGCATTCGTATGCACTGTCGTCGCTTGCCAAAGGGGCGACGAGCTGTTGTTGTACGTTCCGGACGGCGCGCCGGCGCTATCCGTTGCCAAGATAGTCGACGATGGCAGGATAGGCGAAGGGATCAAGGGCGGAACGAGATCGGTAAAAACGGTGATCGCTACGGGCGAGAACGTGATAGCCAAGTGCGTGTCCGGCGAGGCGGATATGGCGGTGCTGCCCACCAACGCGGCAGTAAAAATCTGCTCGCAAAGTGACGAATACATATTTTTCAGCGTAAATGTCTACGGCGTGCTGTATATCGTCGGGACTCAACAGGTAACGAGCCTAAAAGATCTGCAAGGCAAGCGGCTGTACAGTATCGGTCTCGGAAATACTCCGCAATATGTTTTCCAAACAATTTGTGACGCGCAAGGCGTCAAATATCGAGAGTACGACGGCGAAAACACCTTGTATGGCGAAATTATGCTCAAATATTTCTCCGACGCGTCGGAGATCATACCGCAAGTACTTGCGGGCAAAGCGGATTTCGCCCTTGTGGGCGAGCCTGCCGCCACGCAGCTTATGGGCAAGCTCCTCGAAAAGGGAAAAGGCGCTTACAATTTGTTCAATCTGCAAACGCTTTGGAAAGAGGCGACGGACAGCGACGTCGCGGGCTATCCGCAGGCGAGTATGATAGTAAGAAGATCTATCTACAATTCCGCTATTCAGCGTATGCTCAGCGTATCCCTTTCGCACAACGGCACATTTTTGCTGCAAAACGCCGACAGATTGCAGAAAATATTGACCTCGGCGGGCAGCACTCTCAACATCGGCTTTACCGAAGATATCATAGGTCGCTGTAACCTCGCTTATATCGACGGTCGTGACGCCAAAAGCGATATAGAAAAATATTTGGAAAAATTTCCCGGTATGGAAACATTTCTTCCTCTCGACCCGAATATTTTCGGGGCGTAACGCCGACCGACGGTTTGACTAATGAACAAAACGACAAAAAAGATACTCGTGAACCTCGCGCAGATAGCGGGGCTGATAGCCGCGGCGTTGCTTGTGTGGTATGTCGCGGCTGTTTTGACGGACAGTGAGCTGATCGTGCCCGATCCGTGGACGGTGTTTCGGCTTGCTTTTGAGCTGCTTGGTCAAGGCGCTATATGGCTGGCGCTTTTGTCCACGCTTGCGCGCGCTTTGGTCGCGTTTGCGATTTCCGTCGCCGTCGCTTTCGGCTTGGCGCTTCTCGTGGGCGTTTTTCCGAGGACGCGCTGCTGTGCAAACGCCGTTGTGACTTTTTTGCGTGCACTTCCGACTATTGCCGTCATCCTTATGATGTTGGTTGTTTTTCGCTCGTCGACAGTGCCCGTTGTTGTGGCGTTTTTGGTGGCTTTTCCCGTGGCGTACAGCACGCTTGTGCGGCAATTCGAACACAACGAACAGCTGTTTGACGTGTGCAAAGTGTACAATGTTTCCGCCGCCAACAAGATAAAGTTTTATTTGCTGCCGCTGATCAGGGATGAGTTGCTTTCGGTTGCCGAGGAGGAGCTTCCGCTGTGCATCAAGGTGGTGATTGCAGGCGAGGTGCTTGCCTTGCCTCTCAATGCCGTCGGCAGAGAAATGTACGTAAGCAAGATCGGCGTCGAAACGGCGCGCGTTGTTGCGCTTACGTTAATTGTGTTTGTTGTGTGTTTTGTCATCAGTGGCGTTTTGGGTTTTGTGAGGAGGCGCGTTCGTGATAGAGCTTAGCAAGCTTCGCGTCGCCTACGGCGACAATGTCATATACGACGATTTTTCTTTTACGTTTCGCTCCGGAGTAAACGTAATTCTCGGCGCGTCGGGCAGCGGCAAAACAACTTTGCTCAAAACGATATGCCGTTTGGTGGATTTCGACGGCAGCGTGACCTGTCCGCCCGTTTCCGCCGTGTTTCAAGACCCGTGTCTTGCGCCCGTTTCGGCTTTGAACAACGTAGTCGCGGTGCTTAAAGACAAAAATTCCAAACAAAAGGCGATGGAAATGCTGCGGCTTTGCCGTATCGAGGACAAAGCCAATGAACGCGTCGCTCACCTGTCAGGAGGCGAACGGCAGCGAGTTGCGCTTGCGCGCGCTTTTGCGGTCGACCGTCCCGTGCTGCTTTTGGACGAACCTTTTCGAAGTTTGGATCTGGGAGTGAGGCGCAAACTGTATTCCACGTTGAACGAGCTGCTCGGTGCATTTTCCAAAATCGCCGTGTTGGTCACGATGTGGACGAAGCCGTTTTGCTTGCCAATCCGCACAAATACGTGGTTGCGGGATACGCTCCATCGGTGCGGGCGGCGCTTGCCGAGGCATTCGATATGCCCGTGGGCACCAATTGTCAGGGGCGTATCAACACCGCGCTGCGTTATCTGGGGTTCGACAAAGTGTTTGACGTAAACTGTTCTGCGGATTTTACCATAATGGAGGAAGCCAACGAGCTTGTCGAGCGTATACGAAATGGCGGCGTTTTGCCTATGTTTACCAGCTGTTGCCCCGGTTGGATCACGCACATTCAAAAAAATTATCCCCAATTGTTGCCCAATCTCAGCAGTTGCAAAAGTCCCCAGCAAATGTTCGGTGCATTGGTAAAGCATATCTTTTCCAAGCTTTCAGGCGTTGCGCCCGAAGATATATTTGTCGTCACGATCATGCCCTGCACCGCCAAGAAAGGGGAAAAGCGCCGCACCTTCACCGAAGGACTTGCCGATGTGGACGCCGTCATCACCACGCGCGAATTGGCGGCTCTTTGCAAGGAAAACGGAATTTTGCTTAACGAGCTTTCGGACAGCGAGCCGGACAAACCATTCGGTGAGTACACCGGCGCAGGAATGATCTTCGGCGCAACGGGCGGCGTAATGGAGGCGGCTCTGCGCACAGCTGTCAACATCTTGGATCCCGACGCGCCCTTTTCTCCGTTGGAGTTCGTTCAAGTGCGCGGTCTCGACGGCGTAAAATCCGCCGTCTACTCGGTGGGCGGCAAAAAGCTGAACGTGGCAGTGGTCAACGGACTTGCCAACGTCAACAAGTTGTGCGAAGCGGTCGCGCGCGGCGAAGCGGATTACCAATTCATCGAAGTAATGACCTGTCCCGGCGGCTGCGTTATGGGCGGCGGACAGCCTATCAGGGCTACCATCGTCAAGCATAAGGCGGAAATCGCGGCGGCGCGCGCAAACGTGCTGTATTCGGCGGACAGAGTCATGCCCAACCGTCGCAGTCACAACAATGCAAGCCTCGTGAAGCTGTATTCCGACTACATCGGCGAGCCTTGCGGCGAAGAGGCGCACAAGCTGCTGCACACGCACTATCGGGCGACGCCCAAGTACGTCAAGGAGTAGCCGACTCTCGTCGTAAAAATATTTTTCAAATTTTCAAAATCTGTTGAATTTTGCCGTCAAATACGTTACAATATTTACAAGCGGAGTTTGTTCTCCGCCCAAAACAAAACGGAGGGACACTCAATTGATTCAAGTAATTTATGGCGCAAAGGGCACCGGCAAAACAAAGATAATCGTAAACGCAGCCAACGAATATGCCAAGCAGGCAAAGGGCGTGGTGGTGTATATCGACCGCAGCAATCATCGTCTGCACGATCTTCATCGCAACATCCGTTTGGTGGACGCTTCCGCTTACGATCTTCACAGCCAGCACGACATTCTGTCCTTCATCAAGGGAATGTTGGCAGCCAATTTCGATATAGAGCAAATTTATATGGACGGCATTACGCGTTTGCTTGACTGCAACATCAGTGAGCTGCGGGAGCTGTACGAAGGAATGGAGACCATTTCCCGCGAACACAACGTCAACTTTTGCATCACAGCAAGCGGCGCGCGCGAAGATCTGCCCGATTTCATCGCAAAATTCGTCGATTGACGCTTTTTTCTGCGGACACCCCGTTTTCGGGGTGTTTTTTTTGCGGTTGCTCGAAGGCAAAAATCTTGACAGTATCGAATTTGATGTTATAATGTAATAGTGGAAATTTTCCGTCTCTTTTGCGAGGCGACGGGCGTCGGCAATGACCGACTTTTACGGGAGTGAATTTATGAAAAAATTTTTGTCAACACTTTGTGCGATAGCTTTGCTTGCGACGGCGTTGTGCGCGCTGGCGTCCTGCGGCAGAGTAAGCAAGGTCGATGTGGACGAGCTGCTTGCAAAGTGCAACTCACACGAGAGCGTTTCCGTTGAGGAAACGACTTTCCAAAGCGCTCCGTTCGCGTTTATACACGTGCAAACGGACGGTTATCGCGTGTATATGCACGAGGTGGACGGCGACGACATCACCGTCGACTACGTCAACAACGACAAGCACACCGTATTGGTGCGCACGCTCATCGATGACGGCATTGCGCTCGTGGAGGTAAGCGAGTCGGGCGAAGGTCGCGCAAGAAACGGCTTTATAGTGGTGGGCGTTCCCCAAAAGTTGATGCAAGGTCAGTCCGTGCTGGACGTATACGTCGTCACCAAGACGGGCGCGGTGCAGATAGAGGATGTCGAGCGCGCGGCGACTTTGGGCGTTACCGTGCAAAAGGGCACCGTTTACATAGAGGATTGCCAAGCCGACGAAGTGCGCGTATCCTCCGACACGGGCGCTGTGTATGTCGAAGCGTCGGGCAACAGCGTCGTCATCACCACGCAAAAGGGCGCCGTCGGTTTTGATCTCGACGCCAAAAGCATAACCGTCACCACCGATTCCGGCTCGGTGCGCGGCGAGGTGGAGGCGGACAAGTCCTTGTACACCATCGAAGTGTACACTTTCAAAGGTAAATATAATCTTTCCGACAGCAAGGGCGTCGACCGTTTTCTTACCGTAAAAACGCAAACGGGCAACATCGACGTGGAATTCGAAAGCGATCGGTAATTTCGGGAGCGATATATGAACGCGATAGACATCATTTTTCTCATAGCAATGGCCGTATGCGTGATAGCGGGCTTTTTCAAGGGGATCATTCGGCAAGTGTTGACGCTTGTCGGTATCGTTGTGGTGGCGTCGCTCACCGCGACCGTCGCGCCCCATGTGCAAAAGTGGCTTGGCGGCGTCGTCGAAAACGAAAACACGCGCAAGGTCATCGCAATGATAGCGGCGGCGTTGTTGCTTGCCGTCGCATACGGTTTGGTGGCGCTCATTCTCACCAAAATTTTGCGCAAGCTCAAAGTGATCGGCGTTTTGGATAGGATACTCGGCGGCATTTTGGGCTTTGCGGAGGTATACCTGCTGTTCGCCGTGTTGTTTGCGTTGTTCAACGACACCGCCGACGGCTTTTTGCCCCTGCTCAAAAAGGCGGTGGGGCAGTCCTTCCGCGAAAGTTGGGTGGGCGCTCACATATACGCCAACAACTTTTTCGGGCATTGGATAATCGTGGATATTGCGCAAAAAATACTCGATTCTCTCGCCCCGTCGGTGTAAACGTGCCAAAAAAAGCGATATTTTCCCGCAAATTCGCTTGACGGCAAGCCGAACGATGTGGTAGTATGAAACGGTAAAATTCAACAAGGAGGTGAAAGCGATGACAAAACAACGTAACAATTATTTCGAAAGTCGCCCAGGTAGCCTGCCTTGTAATTCCGAGCTGTAACGTTTCGGATAACTTGAACTGTGCTGACAAGGCGCTTTCGAAAGAGAAAGCGCCTTTTTTTGCGCTTTTTACCCATATCCGTTCGAAATGGCAGGTGAATTATGAAGTATCTTTTCCGATTTATCAAACCGCACGTCAAAACCGTATGCTTGCTTATGCTGTTGTATGCGGCGCAGACGTTTTGCGCGCTTTTTATGCCCTATGTGATGTCCGACATAGTCGAGTCGGGCATTCGCCGAGGCGATCTCGATTTCATTTTCCGCGAGGGCGCCGTAATGGTAGCTCTTTCGGCGGGCGCTTTGATATGCGCTCTTCTCACAAACGCGGTCAACAGCAAATTTTCCGCAAAATTGGCGGTGGACATTCGCAAGCAGGTGTTCAACAAGGTCAACGGGCTCGGTTTCGAGCAGTTTTCGGAGCTGGGCACGGGCAGTCTCATCACGCGCACCACGGACGACGTCGGCTGGATAGAGGACACCGTCGCGCAATTGCCCTATGTGCTTGTTTCCGCGCCCGTGATGTTTGTGGGCGGCGTTGTGCTTTCCTTCAAGGGCGATTGGGTGTTGCCTCTCGTCCTGCTCGGCGTTGCGTTGCTTGTTCTTGCCGTTTCCACCCTCATCACTTGCAGTCTGGAAAAGCATTGGCAGCGCGGCGAGGAGTTTACCGACGTGCAAAACCGCGTCGTGCGCGAGCGACTCACGGGCATACGCGTCGTGCGCGCATTCGACCGCGAGGCTTACGAACACAAGCGCGCCGCGACGGCGACAAGCGAAATGTGCAACAGTTACGTCCGCGCCAACACCGTCAGCGGACTTATCAGCCCCATTGCGTCGTTATTTCTCAACGCAGCCACGGTGGCGATCATATACGTCGGCGCTCTCCGTCTGCAAAAAATCGATATGCTGCGCGCGGGCGACGTGTTGGCGACCATACAATACATAGCTCTCATTGCCAACGCGGTGCTTATCCTGTCCTGGACGATCTCCTACATACCCCACGTCAAGGTCAGCCTCCGCCGAATAGGCGAAATTCTCGACAAGGCTTCTCCCGACGCGGAAAGCTCGCGGCTCGTCGCACCGGAAGGAGACGTTGTGTTTTCCGACGTATCCTTTGCTTACGGAAATACGCAAAACGCGCTGGACAACGTTTCTTTTTGCGTTCATCGCGGCGAAACTGTCGGCATAATCGGCGGCACGGGCAGCGGCAAGACCACGCTTGTCAAGCTGCTTATGGATTTCTATTCTCCGCAAAGCGGTTCTCGCAGCTTCGGCGGCGCAGACTACTCCGAATTGGGCGCCACCGCGGTGCGCGACGGCGTGTCCGTCGCCCTGCAAAAAAGTATGATTTTCGAGGGCACCGTTGCGGAAAACGTCCGCATGGGCAACTTCGAAGCCACGGACGAGCAGGTGCGGGAGGCTCTTTCGGTGGCGCAGATGTCCGACTTTATCGCGGCAAAGACCGAGGGCATAAACTACAAGCTCACCAAGCTGGGCGGCAATCTCAGCGGCGGACAGAAACAGCGCGTAAGCATTGCTCGCGCCATATTGAAGCCCGCCTCCGTGTACATATTCGACGACAGCTTTTCCGCCTTGGACTATCTCACCGAAGCCAACCTGCGAAAGGCTCTCAACAAGTATCTTTGCGGCAAAACGCAGATAATCGTCACCCAGCGCGCGGCTACGGCAATGCGTTGCGACAGGGTGTACGTGTTGGACAACGGCAAGGTCGCGGGCGTGGGAACGCACAAACAGCTGCTCGAAAGCTGTGCCATTTACCGCGAAATTTACCAAAGTCAAATGGGAGGTGACGTCGATGAGTAAAAGATCCGCGCGCGACTATTCCGTATGGCGCACGGTGCGCCGACTTATGCGCGACACCTTGCCCATTGCCTGGGCGTTGGTCATTGCCGCCGTCGTGTGCGTGGTATCTGTGTTGCTGTCCGTTGTCGGACCGGAAGTCGTCAACAAAGCCACCGACATCATCTACGACTACGGCGAAACGGGCACGCCTATCGACATGGCGACTCTCGGCGAGCTTTGTCTCACCGCGCTCATCGCTTATGCGGTGATGGGTGTGCTTTCTATGCTGCGAGTGGTGCTTACCACCAACATAACCTCGCGTTATTACACCAAAGGGCTGCGCATACGTATCAGCGACAAGATCACCCGTCTGCCCGTCGGATTTTTGGATTCCACCCCCAACGGCGAGCTGCTTTCGCGTATGATGAACGACGTGTCCAATATGTCCAACACCATATATGTCATTGTCGATACGCTTATCGACGGCGTCGTGCGCATAGTCGTCATCACGTATTTTATGTACAAGGTCCATTGGATACTTGCAACTGCGGTCGTGATATTGGTTCCGTTGTCCGTTGCGTTGTCCGCAGTCATTTCCTCCCGCAGCGAAAAAAGTTGGCACGATTTCCGCAAGATCAACGGCGAAATGTACGCCTTTATCGAGGAGGATTTCAGCGGCTTCGACACCGTCAAGGCGTTCAACCTCGAAAGCAGACAAAGGCAGCGTTGCGACGCACTTTCCGAGCAATACCGACAAAAAATGCGTCGCAGCTATATGCTTTCCGGCTTGATTCAGCCCATCATCGCGTTCACCGACAACATTGCGTACGTTGCCGTGTGCATAGCGGGCGGCATACTTGCCGTCCGAAAGGTCGTGGACGTGGGCGACGTGGTGGAGATAATTTTGTTTGCCAAGATGTTTGCGGGACCCTTGGAATCCATCGCCAACGGTATGGGCTCGGTTCAGCACACGCTTGCGTGCGCCAATCGCGTATACAAGCTGCTCGACGCGGCGGAAATGCCGCTCACATCCGATCCCGCGCCCCGCGGCGCGGGCGAGGTTCGCTTCGATCACGTCTGTTTTTCTTACGACAAGGTCACTCCCGTCATCAAGGATCTCACCTTCACCGTCAAGCCGGGGCAAAAGGTGGCTATCGTCGGACCGACGGGCGGGGGCAAGACCACTATCGTCAATTTGCTTATGCGTTTTTACGACGCGGACAGCGGGCACATCTACATCGACGGCGTGGACGCCGCCTCTATGGACAGGGCGCAGCTAAGGGGGCTTTTCGGCATGGTTTTGCAGGATACCTGGCTGTTCAACGGCACCGTGTACGACAACATCGCCTACGGCAAGCCCGACGCCACCCGCGAGCAAGTCGTCGAGGCGGCTCGGCAGGCTTACGCCGATCATTTCATCAACACGTTGGAGCATGGCTACGACACGGTCATCAACGAGGAGTCCGCCAACATAAGCGGCGGGCAAAAGCAGCTGTTGACCATTGCTCGCAGCTACCTTGCCGACGCGCCGATGCTCATTTTGGACGAAGCCACCAGCAACGTAGACACCCGCACGGAGCTGCTCATTCAGCGCGCTATGGACAAGCTGCTTTGCGGGCGCACGGCTTTTGTCATTGCGCACCGTTTGTCCACGATAGTCAACGCCGACGTGATACTCGTCGTCGACCGCGGCGAGGTGGTAGAGCAGGGCACTCACGCCGAGCTTATGGCAAAGGGCGGTTTTTACAAGTCCATCTACGACAGTCAGTACGAATTGCTCAAATAAACTTGACCTTGCGCCCCTCGTTGTGTTAAAATTATGCTGCTCACAGGGGAGTAGTTCGCTTAGATCGAGTTGTCGCGCCCACATACCGAACGACTTGTTCGGGTGCGACATTGAAGAACGAGACTTGCGCGGTATTTTTGCTGCGAAAGTCTCGTTTTTTACCAAAGAACGGGAGAAAAACGCAATGTTGGTAGATTTGTTCAACGGTTGGATAAAGGATCTTCACGTAGGCTTGCAGCTTGCTATATTTGTGGCGGGCTTGGCGCTCGGCGTATTTTGTCTGGTAAAGTTCTGCGATTGGTTCGTGGACGGCGCGGGCGTCATTGCCGCCAAGCTGCGGGTGTCTCCCCTTGTCATCGGTCTCACGGTGGTGGCGATGGGCACCTCCCTGCCGGAGCTTGCCGTATCCGTTTCCGATTCGATTTCCGCGCTCAGCGGCGGCGGCAACGCCAACGTCGCGATAGAAAACGTTCTCGGCTCCAACATATGCAACATATTGCTTGTTTTGGGCTTTTCGGTGGTGTTCACTCCCGTCGCCGTCAAAAAAAGCGTCAACCGTCGCGAAATGCCCATACTTTTGATCGTCACGTCCGTTGCGGCGCTGTTTATATGTCTGTTCGGTCTGCACGGCGCGGTAAGTCTCGACGACATTGCCGTCACCCGTTGGGAGGGTATCATTCTCACCGTCGGTATCGTCGCTTACGTGAGTTATCTGGTCGTTTCCGCAAAGCGCCGCCCCGAACGGCTCGGCGAAAGCGACGAAATATCCGATATGCCTTGGTGGAAAGCGCTGCTTTTTGTGATCGCGGGCGCCGTCGGCATCATTTTGGGCGGACAGCTCGTCGTATTCGGCGCCAAAGGCTTGGCTTTGCAAGGCGCTTACGGGTTGGGGCTGGATCGCGATCTGTCGGAAGCGCTTGTCGGCGCCACCGTTGTAGCCGTGGGCACCTCCTTGCCGGAGCTTGTCACCAGCACCGTCGCCGCCAAAAAGGGACAAAACGAGCTTGCTCTCGGCAACGTTATCGGCAGCAACATTTTCAATCTTCTTTTCGTATTGGGCATTTCCTCCGTGGTCAATCCCCTTTCCACGGGTTCGCAGGCGATCATCGACGCGTTTGTGATGTTGGCAGTCACCGCGCTGCTGTACGAATTTTCATCGCGCGGCACGCTCAAACGTTCTCACGGCATAGCTTTGCTTTGTTGTTACGGCGTGTACTTGCTTTACATTGTTTTGCGTACGATATTGGGGTGGAGTTTTTAGTATGTGGCAGCTTGTAGTGGTTAGCCTCGGTTTGGGCGCGGGCTTGGCTATGGACGCTTGCGCCGTTTCTATGAGCGACGGTATGAACGAACCCTTGATGAAACCGAGCAAAGCCTTGCTTATCGCGGGCGTTTTCGGGTTGTTTCAAGGCGTTATGCCTATGACGGGTTGGCTGTGCGTCAGTCTGATAGTGGAGCGGTTTTCCGTATTTTTGCCCTGGGTACCCTACATAGCCTTGGCATTGTTGACGTTCATCGGCGTAAAAATGATCGTCGACGGCGCCAAGCGCAAGGGCGACGAAGCCTCCCCCGCGAAAAAACTCACCCTTTCGTTGCTGCTGTTGCAAGCGTTTGCGACCTCTGTCGACGCGCTTTCCGCGGGCTTCGGTCTCGTGGATATTGCTGGCGCGGTGTGGTGGATAGCGCTTTTGTCCGCGGGCATCATCGCGGTCGTCACGTTTGCCGTCAGTATCGGCGGCGTGTATTTGGGCAAAAAGTTCGGCATGCGCCTCGGCAACAAAGCGCAGATCGTCGGCGGCTGCATACTCATCGCCATCGGCTTGGAGATCTTCCTCACGGGCATATTGTCCTGATCCCCGCCCCCAACCGTCCCCATTCGCAGAGACAAAGTTCGTCATAGTAATAAAAGACCGTCCCCGTCAATTGTGCGAGGCACAATTTACGGGGAAGGGGGACCACCGACAGGTGGTGGAAGAGGGATAAAAGGGATAAACATTAATATAAGGAATGTGCCTTAACCTAACTCCCCCACCCGCCCCCATTCGCAGAGACAAAGTTTGCAACAGTGATAAAAGGCTCCACTTCAAGAGGAAGGGGAGCTGTCACCTGTAAAGGTGACTGAGGGGTTTGAACCTTCCCCGTCACGGGCAAGCGAGTTGAGGGGCGCGCCACGACAAGCGAACGTGTCCTGTGGACACTTCGCCGTGAGCGCGGGCAAGTTGGTG
>CANQCN010000017.1 GCA_947589685.1 uncultured Clostridia bacterium | reverse complement strand
CTCCAAGCAAGATAGCGGTTACCTTGTAACGGGCACGGAAAAGACTCTTAATTCTCTTACAGCCGAAACGCCGTATATTGAGAAAACACTAAACGAGACAATGCAAGGCAATGCTGAGATCGTTGCCGCGTTGAAATTGGACGAAAGCTATTTCGGCGAAGACCTGACGATAGACGGCAACGGACTTACCGCAAGCGTAAAGAGCGAACACGTCAAGGACGTACTGACCCTTACGGACTCCGAGCTTTCCGCACCGGTAGACAATATGAAGCTAAGCATAACGGTATCCGACGCTCATCTGACCTCTCTGACGATAACCTACGACAGCGGTGAAAGCGACGTAACGATCACCCTCGCCTACACCTACGCGGAATAAGCAAAATCTTCTAAAAAAACTCACTGCTTAACTTGCAGTGAGTTTTTTGCTGTAAATGATTTTCAAACAAATTCCGCAATCACGGACTTGCGCCGAGATTGCGGTCCGCCCCGGAGATGCCGAGGGTATGGGAGACCTCGGCGAAAGTCTTTCCGACCGCGCAGGTGTCCTTCCTGCGCCACCCACAAGTCCGACTGCGGCGGCGCATAAGCGCACATCGTGTCGATTGCGCATGCGTCAGCGCAGTAGCAAGCAATCGACCGACGCACGTGTAGTCGGAATTATTCTTTTATATGTTCCTCGAATAAGTCGTTTACCTGTTTGCAAAAGTCGGCGGCTATCTCGTTGCGCGTTTTGCCCTTTTCGGCGTAGTCCGAGTAGAAGGAGGGAAAGCCTATCACCATTTTATTGAGCTTTTGGTGATAATATACGGGGTATATAGGCACGTCCTCGCCGTAACGTCTGCGGTAAAATTTTGCAAGCTCCACAAAGCCCGCGTAAAACCCGTTAAGCGTTTCGTGGTAGCCGTCGTCGCTCATTTCGGGGAAAATTATCACCCCCGTGCCCGACTCCAACAGTCGAAAGCTTTTGCGCATGGTGGAGATGAAGCGTTGATCGTTGTAGCTGGGCAGTACGCGCAAGCCTTTGTAAAACATTGGCGCAAAGCTCGCTTCAAAAAACGCCAGGAACGCGGCGGCGAGCTTGTTTTTGTGCCGCTTTTGGACGAAATAGACGTCTTTCAGGTAGCGATAGCGTTGTTTCCAATTGCCGAGCATGGGCCATGCGCCCCATGCAGCCACGTCCGCGGGAAGATACAAATTGTACACAAGCGGACCGAACATAGCCGAATGGTTGGCAACGTAAACCGCCTTGTCGGGCAAGTCTCCCGAAAGGCTTACGATCTTCGGCTTTTTGAAGAACAACCTCAATAGTTTAGCCGTTCCGTTCCATATGGGTTGATTTTTATATGTTTTGGCGTAGCTGTCTTTTTTCATTGTAAAACGTTATTTCTGTTCAATATTGTACCATTTTCGGGCCGGTATGTAAACAGTTTTGTTTACATAACTTACAAAATTGATATCAAACTATTTACCTTTTGCCCTTTTTACGCTAAAATATAATCAAACTTACATACACGGGGTTTTTATGTTCGATATACTCGTAGTTGAAGACGACAAAAACATGCGCAAGCTGTTGAAAGCGGTCATCGGGGGCGGCGGTTACAACGTCATCGAGGCGCAAAACGGCGAAGAGGCGCTGGAAACGCTGGAACACAATCACGTGGATCTTATGGTGCTGGACGTGATGATGCCCAAAATGGACGGCTTTACGCTTACCAAAACTTTGCGCGAGGGGGGCAGTACCATGCCCATATTGATACTTTCCGCAAAACAAAACGTGGTGGATATAAAAACAGGCTTTTTGGTGGGAATAGACGACTATCTGACCAAGCCGTTCGACTTTGACGTGCTGCTTTTGCGCATCAAAGCGCTGTTGCGGCGCAGCAAGATCGTTTCCGAAAACAAGCTTACCGTGGGCAACGTGACTTTGGACTACAACTCTTACACGGTCACCACTCCCGACGGGGAGGAACAGCTGCCGCAAAAGGAGTTTTTGCTGCTGTTCAAGCTGTTGAGCTATCCCAACGTGGTGTTTACTCGGTTGCAGCTTATGGACGAAATTTGGGGAATGGACGCTGAAAGCGACGATCACACCGTAAACGTCCACATCAACCGACTGCGCACCCGTTTTGCCGACAATTCCGATTTCGAGATAGTGACCGTGCGCGGACTCGGTTACAAGGCGGTGAGACATGATGAATAAAATAAGATCCAAACGTCACAACATTTTTACCCGTATCACGTTCATCGTGGTGCTGTGCCTGTTTGTGCTGCTGATGGTAACGATGATAGCCACTTTGGGTCTGACGTCGGTGATCGCGCAGCATTTGAAAGTGGAAGAGGACAATGTATTTGTGTTCGGAATCATCATATTGGGGTTTAGTATCGTGTTCGGCGTGGCGCTTTCCTTTGCCTATTCCGCAATTATTGTGCGGGCGAGCCGACCCTATCTCGACGCACTGCAAAAGGTGGCGGAGGGAGATTTTTCCGTACGGATAGAGGATCCTCCCGTATTTGCCAATTTCAATATAGCCAAAAACTTCAACTATATGACCGATCAGCTGCAAAGCGTCGAAACGCTGCGCGAAAACTTCGTTTCCGACTTTTCGCACGAGTTCAAGACTCCGATAAGCTCCATTTCCGGCTTTGCCAAGCTGTTGAAAAACCCCGACTTGACCTCCGAGGAGCGCAACGAGTACCTCGACGTGATAATAGACGAATCCAAACGGCTCGTGGACCTGTCCGAGAGCGTTTTGCTCCTCAACCGTCTGGACTCCACCGACGAGATCGAAAGGGAAGTTTTCAGTCTGGACGAGCAGCTGCGCCAAAGCGTGCTGCTGTTTGAGCAAAAATGCGAAGAAAAGGGCGTCGAGCTCAACGTCGAATTGGAAAACGTACGTATCAAAAGCAATTACAAGCTGTTGAGTCAGGTGGTGGTAAATCTGCTTTCCAACGCCGTCAAATTTACCGAAAAGGGCGGCAAAATTGACGTTACGTGCAAAAACGTGGGACTAAACGCCATTATCTGCGTTGCCGACAACGGTTGCGGAATGGACGAGGAAACGAAATCCAACATCTTCAACAAATTTTTTCAAGGGGACAAGTCGCATACGACTCAGGGCAACGGGTTGGGACTGTCCATAGTAAAAAAGATCGTCGATCTGCTCGGCGGACAAATTTATGTCGACAGCAAGCCGGGCGTCGGCAGCACCTTTACCGTGCTGCTGCTTAAAGGTGTGTGACGTGCCGAAAGTAAACGACGTAATTACCTATACGGCGGAAGGCTACGCCAACAGCGAGACCGTGGGCAGAGCGGACGGCTGCACCGTTTTTGTGCCGCGGCTCATCGTGGGAGAGGTTGCGCAGGTAAGGATCGACTATGTAAAAAAGAACGTCGCCTATGCCACGCCCGTGCGCATTATCAAGCCCTCGTCGGCGCGTATTTCGCCCCCATGCGACAGTTTCGGCAAGTGCGGAGGCTGTACGCTTGCGCATATCGCCTACGACGAGCAGCTTGTGTTCAAGCAAAACAAGGTGGCTAACAATCTTCGCAAGGTGGGCAAGCTGGACGTAAACGTGCTGCCTTGCGTGCCAAGTCCGCGTATATGGGGCTATCGCAACAAATTGAGTCTGCCCGTACGCGGCAAACGCGGCGCGGTAAAGGCGGGCATGTTCGAGCGCAACAGCCACAACGTGGTGGAGACGACGCGCTGTCCTTTGGGCGGCGATTGGGCGGCAGAGCTTACGTCGATATTTACCGCCTACTGCAACGACGTCGGCGTCGAACCATATGACGAAAGGGATTTTTCCGGCGTTGCAAGACATCTCACAGCGCGTTTTGTGGACGGACAGCTGTTGGCTACGGTGGTGTCCAACGGCGAATTTAACTACGATCTGCGCCCCTTGGCGCGTGCGCTTTCCGACCGTTTCGACCGTTTCGGACTGTTCGTCAACGTCAATACGGCGCGCAACAACGTCATTTTGGGCAAGGAAACGCGCCACATATGCGGGTTGCGTTATATCGAGGGCGAACATCTCGGAGTCAAGTTCCGTCTGCGCCCCGACAGTTTTTTTCAGATCAACGACGACGTAAAAGACCTCGTCTACGCCAAAGCGAAGGAGCTGTTGGACACTTCGCAAACGCAGGTGCTTGTGGATTGTTTCAGCGGCATAGGCATACTTACCAACGTGCTTGCAAACGAACGCTTTGACAGTTACGCAATAGAGATAGAGCCGTCCGCGGTGCGGGACGCAAACGATCTGGCTCGGTTGAACAATGCGCCGCGCCTAACCAACGTGTGCGGAGACGTGGCGACGGAGCTTCCCAAAATCGTCGCGTCCAATTTGGATAAACGCTTTACGATCGTGGTGGACCCGCCGAGAAAAGGCTTGAACGAAAATATCTGCAACACCTTGAAGCAGGCTGCGCCGAACAGCATTGTGTACATCAGCTGCGACTCCGCGACTCTTGCGCGCGATTTGAGTATGCTTTCGGATATGTACGATATTTCTTACGTCGAGCCGTACGATATGTTTCCGCAAACGGATCAGGTGGAGACTGTCGTCCGTTTGGTCCTGCGCAGATGAGGGTGAAATTTTTGCAAATAGATCGTTTCAAAGGAATTATGAAAGACGTCAAAGGCGTAATTTTTATGCCATAAAGGCGAATGGCTAAATGAAATAAGGCGGAGACTCGGAGTATAAAATGTCGCGTGAACAATTTTGCCGAAGCGAAATGCTGCTCGGCGAGGAAAAAATAAACAAGTTGCGCTCGGCGCACGTTGCGGTGTTCGGACTCGGCGGCGTGGGCAGCTACGTCGTAGAGGCGTTGGCGCGTATCGGCGTGGGCAAGCTGACGGTGGTGGACGACGACGTCGTCGCGGAGAGCAATCTCAACAGACAGCTGTACGCGTTGCATTCCACGTTGGGACGGCAGAAAACGGAAGTCGCCGCGGCGCGTATTGCCGATATCGATCCCGATTGCGCCGTATACGCCCGCGCTGTGCGCTTTGACAAAATGACAGCGGACGCTTTCGACTTTGCGTCTTTTGACTATGTAGCGGACGCTATCGACTCCGTTACAAGCAAGCTGTTGCTTATCGAACGGTGCAAGCAGGCGAATACGCCCGTTATTTCCTGCATGGGCACGGGCAACAAGCTGCGTCCCGATCTGTTGCGCGTTGCGGATATTTCCGCCACGGACGTGTGTCCGCTTGCAAAGGTCATGCGCCGCGAGTTGAAAAAAATCGGCATTACGCAAGGCGTAAAAACGGTTTTTTCTCCCGAACCGCCCATTTCTCCCAAGCAGTCGAGCGAGTCGCGGAAGCAAACTCCCGGAAGCGTTTCCTACGTCCCCTCCGCGGCGGGCTTGCTCATTGCCTCCGAGGTGGTAAAGGATCTGCTCTGCGACCGATAACACGCAAACTGCCCGTCGGGCAGCGGCTCTCCCCGAATTGTTCGGAGAGGGCTTTTTTTGCGCGATAATTCGGAAAATCTTCGATATTTTTTGCTTTTACGCAGTGTCGCGCGACGTTTTATTTCGCCGTTTGAAAGGAAAAAAGCTCCCCTCGCAAGGGGAGCTTTACATTATCCGACAATACGAAAATCACTGTTTTTTGTTTGCGGTATGCGTTTTGCGTACCGCGTTTACGATAAGCTTTTGCAGCTCTACCAGCGGAATGATCGCAAAGGCGAGTGCCAACGCGTTGAAGTACTCCGCGGCGGATATGCTCGTAAAGCCGAATGCGGTGTTGAGCCCAGGAATGTATATGACGGCGGTGGTGAGGAGCAGACTCAACAGCATTGCGCCCCACAGCAATGGGTTTTGGTTTTTTATGCGGAATATGCTGCCCGTCATACTGCGCGCGTTGTAAGCGTGAAATATCTCCGTCATGCTCATCGTCAAAAACGCCATCGTCATTCCCTGCTCGGTCGTGTGCCAATCGGCGCCTTCGAGGAACGCTCCCACAAAATAGGCGGCAAGGGTTATTCCCGCCACAAACAGACCGTGAACTATCACGTTTACGCCCAATCCGTTTGCGAAAATACCCTCCTTTTTGAGGCGCGGCGGGCGGCTCATAACGTCCGGTTCCGCCCTTTCGGTGCCGAGAGCCACCGCGGGCAGCGTGTCGGTGATAAGGTTTATCCACAACAAGTGCGCGGGGCGCAGCAACGTAAAGCCGCACAACGTCGATACGAATACCGCCAAAACCTCCGCAAGGTTGCTGGAAAGCAAAAATTGTATCGCTTTGCGTATGTTGTCATAAATACGCCGCCCTTCGCCCACTGCGGTTACGATAGTGGCAAAGTTGTCGTCGGTCAGGATCATATCGGCGGTGTTTTTGGTAACGTCGGTGCCTGTGATGCCCATTCCCACGCCGATGTCCGCGCTCTTTATGGATGGCGCGTCGTTTACGCCGTCGCCCGTCATTGCGCACACTTTGCCGAGTTTCTTCCAGGCGTTTACTATGCGCACCTTGTGTTCGGGTTGAACGCGCGCGTACACGGAGTAGTCGGCTATGCGGCGTTCGAACTCTTCGTCGCTGAGCTTGTCCAGCTCGGAACCGAGTACGGCTTGCTTTTTGTCGGTGATTATCCCCAACTGCAACGCTATGGCTACCGCCGTGTCTATGTGATCGCCCGTTATCATTATCGGGCGTATCCCGGCGCTTTTGCAACGGACTATCGCCTCGGCCACCTCTTCGCGTACGGGGTCTATCATTCCGCACAAGCCCACAAAAGTCAACCCCATTTCGATATTTTGCGCCGAAACGTCCTTCGGCAGTTCGTCGTAGCTGCGAAAGGCTACCGCAAGCACGCGCAAAGCCTTGTCCGCCATGGCTTTGTTGCGCGACAGTATTTCCCGCCTTTTTTCATCGGTCAGCGGCACGGACTTGCCGTCGCAGACAACGGCGGCGCAGCGCGCGACTATCTCGTCAGGCGCGCCCTTGGTGTATTGTATCACCCCGTCGGCTGTCTGGTGCAGGGTACTCATCATTTTGCGCAGGCTGTCAAAGGGCGCTTCGGCAATGCGAGGCGTATCCTTTTGCAGCTCGGTTTTGTCCAACCCCTTGCTCAGCGCAAAGTTCACAAGCGCGCATTCGGTGGGTTCGCCTACCGCATTACCGTCGTTTACCTGCGCGTCGCAGCACAACGCCATAGCTTTTGCAAGCAAATTTTCGTCCGTGCCGTATGTTTCGACTACGGTCATTTTGTTTTGAGTGAGCGTGCCCGTTTTGTCCGAGCAGATGATCTCCGCGCAGCCCAAGGTTTCCACTGCCGTCATTTTGCGTATCACGGCGTGTTTTTTGCTCATATTGGTAACGCCTATCGACAGCACGATCGTCACCACGGTCGCGAGACCTTCGGGGATAGCCGCCACCGCAAGTCCTATCGCGATCAGCAGCGAATCCATCACTACGTCCGTGTCGAAACCGTTGCCGTTTACGTAACTCATCAGCAGCTTGAACAGAAATATAAACACCGATATTCCTATCACAACGTAGGTAAGCACCTTGGAAAGCTGCGCCATTTTGATCTGCAACGGGGTACGTTCTTCCTTGGTGGTGGCAAGGACGTTTGCGATTTTGCCCATTTCGGTGTTCATCGCCGCCGCGACTACGACGGCTTTGGCTCTGCCGTAGGCAATGGAGCTACCCATAAAAAGCATATTTTTGCGGTCTCCGAGGGGCGCTTCGCTCTCTATTTTGTCCGCAAGCTTGTCTACGGGTACGCTTTCTCCCGTAAGCGCGCTTTCCTCCGCTTTGCAAGAGGCAGCTTCCAAAATGCGGCAATCGGCGGGCACGCTGTCGCCCGCTTCCAACAGCACGACGTCCCCCGTCACGAGGTCGCAGCTGTCGATAAAGCTCATTTTGCCGTCGCGCAGCGCCTTGCATTTGGATTCCGTCATCGATTGCAGCGCCTTTATCGCCTGTTCCGCCTTGCTTTCCTGCACAACGCCCAACGTAGCGTTCAGCAACACAACGACGGTGATGATTATCACGTCGGCAAAGTCCTTGAAGGCGGGCGCGGGATTTTCCGCAAACGTCAGCGCCGCACTCACAACGGCGGCTACCAACAGTATGATTATCATCGGGTCGGCAAGCTGTTTCAAAAACTTTACTAAAAAGCTTTGTTTTTTGCCCTCCGCAAGCTTGTTTTTGCCGTTTGCGGCAAGGCGTTTTTCCGCCTCCGCAGCAGAAAGTCCGTTTTCCGTCGAGCCTATTTCATCAAGCGTTTCCCGCACGGTCATTTGATAGTATTTCATTGTTTCTCCTCCGGGAGCGGGTCGGCTTTTATCAAAAAACCCACACAACCCCGATGGTTGTGTGAGTCTCATCATTTGAAACTGTACCGGACGTTATGTCGGTTGTTGGCAGCAGCTACGCTTTCGCGCCGATTACTCCCTCACGGATATTTGGTTGATGTAATGATAGCATACAAAAATGCAGTTGTCAACAACAAAAACGGTGTGGTATAATATCCTCAGCGTGATAGTATCGCAAAAGGAGACGTTATGTTACCTTCCAAAACCTATTACAAAACGGAATGTCGGCTTTACGAAAGCAACTTCGACACGAGCGGCGCGCTCAGCGTTCACCGTGTGGCGGAGTTTTTGCAGGACGCGGCGGGCGAGCATGCCAAGCAGCTGGGCTTCGGGTGGGACAACCTCGACGCTACGGGCTGTTTGTGGGTGCTATCCAAGCTGCGTATCCGTTTCGACAAGCGCATTTCCAAGCAAACGAAGCGGTTTACGTTGTACACCTGGCCGTTGAGACCCGCCAGATTTTTTGCGGAGCGTTGCTTCGTCGCGCTTGACGACGCGGGCGAGCAGTTGTTTGCCGCCACCTCGATCTGGTTGGTGATAGACCGCGAAAGCCGTCGTATCGTTTCATCCGAGCGGCTGAAAAGCATTTACGACTGCGATTTCGACGAAGCGCATTGCGACGTTCCCGCGGATTTCGAGCGCATACGTCGCGACGAGACCTACTTGCGCTGCTATGAAAAAACGATACGCCGCAGCGATCTGGACGTAAACGGTCACGTCAACAACACAAATTACATAAACTTTGCGCTGGACGCGCTCGATCCCGACGAAGCGGTGTCTCAATTGGAAATAGTTTATCAAAAGGAGCTTCGCTTCGGCGACTCCGCGCTCATCTACTGCAAGCGTCAAGACAACTGCGTATTTGTCGTCGGCGAGCGCGACGAGACTTGTTTTACCGCCAAGTTGACTCTGACGGATAACGCTTGACAAAACGGGGGGGGGTATACAATATATTCGGCAATGTCTCCGAACAATAGTTTCGCTCGGCAGGCGGAAATGTTGCCGTATCGTAAAATATCCGTGATGAGGTGAAAAATGTGGCTTTTGATAATTCCGATTGCAATTTATGTTTTTAGCAGAAATTGCAAAAAGAAACAAATAACAAGCGGCGCAGCGTTTTCCGACTTACGACCGACCGTCCCTCGCAACGCTTAACAAAGGAGAGAAAAAATGACAGAAGTCATCTGCAACGCCGTCGAGCAAGATCCCGACGAAATTTCGTTCGAATACAGCTACGACGAAAAGCAATTTCTGCGTATGAGCATTCGTGCCAACGCCAAGGCGCTTTTTGTCACTTGTATTTTTGCTTGTTATATGCTGGCGGTTTTCGGCGCGATATGCGTGTTGCTTTTCGATGAAAAGGATTTGCAAATATTTTACGGCGTATGCTTTGCGGCGGTCATATTGCTGTTTTGCATATTGACGGTATGTTCTTGGCGCAAACAGATAAAGAAAATGTTTCTGTTGATAAGCAAAGATGGTATCGCGCGCGAAAGGGCGGAGATCGTCGGGCATACCGTCAGAGTGACGAATTTTTGCCGCGACAGCGTGTCCGATTACGAAAAAAGCTACATTTCTTTTTGCAAAAAGTACAAGGACTTTTTCGTGATAAGGTTCGGCAACGGTTCCGCCATTTGCGTGCCTTTGTCCGAGCGCAGCCTGCGGCTTTACGACGCGATAAAGGACGACGCGTTGTTTGAAAAGGCAGCGGCAGCCCGCCCTGCAGAGCCGTGCGTCGAAAGTCCCCGTCCGACGGACGCGATGAGCTTCGAATACGAGCTTACGCGCAAGGGGTGCGCGGATATGATGCGCCGCATAGGAATGAGATCCGCTCGTATGTTGTTTGTATTGGGCGGATTGTTTCTGTTTGCCGCGGCGGTGCTTTTTGTAGTTGCGTTTGTGGACGACGCCAAAACGACGCGCTTGTGTATTTGCGGCGCGTTGCTTGTTACTCTTGCGGCGATGTACGTCTTGCGTGCCGTCAACATTTTGGTCGCAAACAAACGCAACGGCGAAGATTACTTCGACAACAACAGCGTCGACGGTCGCGCGTTGTATCGCATAGAACTCAGTCAGCAGGGTATCGTGGCTGTAAACGTGCTAAAAACGACGCGCAACAATTTCCGCCTTTCGGAGATTTCGCGCGTGACGAAAACAAAAGCTTTCTTTGCGGTGGAGTTTACCACTCGGCAAATATTGCCCGTTCCCTTCAACGCCGAAACGGCGCGCTTGTACGACGTGCTTGCGGCGGCTGTACCCCAAACGCTCGGCAAGCTTTGACGGCTTGCACAAAAGCGAAATATTTTTTGCGCGTTTTTAACCTTTTCCTATTGATAAAAAGCACATTTTAGTGTAAACTATATAAGTTGTGTTTGACAAAGGAGGATCTATGAACAAAGCGGTTGCGGTAGTGGGTATGTGCGGCTCCGGCAAGAGCGTACTGTGCAAGTATTTTACCGATATGGGTTGGGGCAGCGTATACTTCGGCGGAGTGGCTGTGTCGCAGCTCATCAAAAACAACATTCCCGTCAACGAGGCGAACGAACGCGAGATCCGCGAACGTCTGCGCCGCGAGCTGGGTATGGGAGCCTTTGCCGTGATACTCAAAGACGAGATCCTTTCCAAATTGCAAAAGGGCAACGTGGTGCTGGACGGGCTGTACAGTTGGAGCGAGTATCTGATACTCAAAGAGCTGCTTGGCGACGATCTTGTGCTGCTTGCCGTTGTCACAAACAGCGACATTCGCAAAGAGCGTCTCGGCAATCGCAAGGTACGACCTCTCTCGGCGGAAATGGTGGACAGCCGCGACGTGGCGGAGATAGAACACTCCGAAAAGGGCGGTCCCATTGCAAAAGCCGACTACTACGTTATCAACAACGGCACCGAGGCGGAGCTGCACGCGCAGTTTGAGCAATTTATGCTGTGGCTCGGCAAACGTCGCTGAAATATCCGATCCCTCACTCTTCCCCGTAACGGCTTGCCCGTGCGGGGATGTTTTTTTTCACAAACTTATCTTCGCGAATGTGTAGTCGGTGACAAGCCTTGGTGAAGTTTGACGCATAGCGTCAAACTTCACTAGTACGTGCGCGCCCAACCGTCCCCATCGGCAACAGCGCAGCGTGCCTATGGGGAAGGGGGACCGCGTAAGCGGTGGAAGAGGGATATAAGAAGTGAATTTTTATTTTATTTATTTTACCACCAACATAGTCCGAATGGTAACAAACTTGCTCGTCTAACTAATGTCGACCTCAACTTTGCGGCATAGCCGCAAAACTTCACATTTCGACGAACGTCGAAATACTTCACACGCGCTTGCGCGTACTTCACTTGACGCATAGCGTCAAACTTCACTAGTACGTGCGCGCCCAACCGTCCCCATCGGCAACAGCGCAGCGTGCCTATGGGGAAGGGGGACCGCGTAAGCGGTGGAAGAGGGATATAAGAAGTGAATTTTTATTTTATTTATTTTACCACCAACATAGTCCGAATGGTAACAAACTTGCTCGTCTAACTGATGTCCCGACCTTGTTTTCACCGGGAGCGAGGGTATTCCAACGCAAAATAATCTGCAACGAGGGCGCAGCCCGAAGCGAAGCCTTTTTGCAGGGGACATGCGAGCGACTCCCTTTTTAAGCGCGACCGCACGAGCGACTTACTTCACCTAACAGCCGCGCAGCGCGCCTATGGTGACGGCACATCCCACTCGATATTGTATTCGTCGTCTATCAGCAGATAGGGCGCGCGGCACTCTTTGCAGCGGGAAAGAAAATAATCGTTGCACCGCACCAACCGTTCCAGCTCCAAATCGCTGTCGTCAAGGCGTTGTTCGACGGCGTTTGCGTAATTGCGTATATCGTCGAAATGCGCGCGAATGTATCTTTCGCTCATCACAAGGCACACAAAGCGTATATTTTTGAGGTAGCTTTCGTCAAAGTATTGGCGGTAGTTCATCGGGATGTAGCACCCCTCGACGATCAAATTTTGGTCGTTTTCTATTGCCGTTTTTACTATTTCTTTGGTTATGTTCCACAGATAGGGGCGCAGCGCGTCGGTATCCTTTGGGGAAATTTCCGTATTGCCGCTGCGTATCAATCCCATTTTTACGAGGTCCTGCGAAATGCAAGCGAAGCCGTATTTTTTTACCAGCTTGTTCGCAAGCAGAGTTTTGCCCGTGTGGCTTGCTCCGCTAATCATTATTATCATTTGTCTCCTCCTTTGTCGGGTCGTTGCGGAAAAAGTGCGCCATTACGGGCAAGCTTATCGCCGCGGTGAAAAAGTCGGCGACGGGTTGCGCAAACTGTATCCCCACAAGTCCCCACAAAGCGGTGCAGATAAACAGCAGCGGTATAAACAGCAAGCCCGATCGCAGCAGCGACAAAAACGAAGCCATTCCTGCTTTTCGGATGCTTTGGTAGGTCATATTTACGGGTATCGACATTGGCACAAACAGCTGTCCGAATATCGCGTAGCGCATTGCGGGCGTGGCAAATTCCACCACCGAGGGGTTCTTTTGAAACATTGTCACAAAGCCTTGCGGAAAGGCGATTATCGGCAAGCCCAACACGGTCACGCAGCCGAGGCAAATAAAGCACGTCACCCACAGACCTTGTTTTACGCGGTCGTATTTTTTCGCTTGATAGTTGAAAGACGCCACGGGCTGCAATCCTTGACTTATGCCCATGCCTACGCTCATCACAAAGTTGCTTATGCGGTTGACTACCGTCATTCCGTCTATGGCGGCGTCCGCCATTTCGTCGCTTATTTGCGCGCCGTATTTGCCCGCAAGCGTGTTTAGTACGCCGCTGCTCAGTGAGTTGAGCCCCTGTCGGATAAAGGAGGGAAAGCCCGTTCTGAACACCTGTCCGTACAGTTTTATGCTTTTGCTTATGTGACGAAACCGTATTTTGCTTTGCGCCTTGGTCACAAACATAACAAGCAATATCGCAAAGCTTATTATTTGCGAAATAGCCGTCGCCATTCCCGCCCCGAAAACGCCCAGATTGCAGTAGCGGATAAACACAAAGTCCATGCCCATATTGAGCAAGCCTCCGCTTACAAGACCGAACATAGCGAAAAAAGCCTTGCCTTCGTAGCGCAGATTGTTGTTGAGTATAAGGCTGCATATCATAAACGGGCAGCTGATCAGCACCCACAAGCCGTAGTCTTTTGCGTAGGGCAGTATGGTCTCGGTCGCGCCGAGCAGCCGCATCAGCGGCGTAAGCAACAGCAGACCCAGCGCCGTCATCACCAGCCCGATAGCGCCGCCGAGGAAGAACGCCGACGACACGTATTTGGAGGCTTTGGTTATGTCCTTGTTGGCAAGCTCCTTTGCGACAAACGTGCCCGAACCGTGTCCGAGCATAAACGCGACGGCTTGTATTATCGATTGCAAAGTGAAAAGTATCCCGATAGACCCCTGCGCGCTGGTGTTTATCGCTCCCGCGCCGTCCGTTATCGTCCCGACAAAGTAGGTGTCCGCCATGTTGTATATGCTTGTGATGAGCATGCTCACGGTGGTGGGCAGTCCCAATCGCACGATGAGGCGCACAACGGGCGTCTCCGTCATTTTTTTGTAGTAAGCGTCGGCTTTGTTTGTTGTATCCATAGAAAAAATTGTACTACTTTGCGTCCGTTATGTCAATTGAGTTGAGCGCTCCGCGCACACGGTACATTATGCAAAAACAAGGTAAATTGCGCATATTTGCAAAAACTCTTTTCAAAGATATTGTTTTGTGATATAATTTTTTCTATCGTATCCGTTGGCAAATTACACCGTGGTCGGTTTTGCGCCAACGGCGAAACGGAGTGCGCAATGAAAAGTCTCAAAACTTTGTACAAAATAGGCGTAGGACCTTCTTCTTCGCACACAATGGGTCCCGTCAAAGCCGCGGAAAGGTTTTTGTCCGAGTACGGCGACTGCGACTGCTACGAGGTGCGCCTTATGGGCTCTTTGGCAATGACGGGCGAGGGACACGGGACGGACGCGGCGATCAAGCGCGCTTTCGGCGACAAAAAGGTAAAGGTGATATTCGACAAGCTCACAAAGTGTCTCGTACACCCCAACACGATGGAGTTTGCGGGCTTCAAAGACGGGCGCGACCCCGTGCGTATGCAGATATTCAGCATCGGCGGCGGAGATATTCTCGTTGCGGGCGAAAGCTATCGCGAGGGAGAGGACGTTTATGCGCTCGACACCTTTGAGCAGATAAAAAAATATTGCAAAGACAACGATCTGCGCTTGTGGCAATACGCCCTCCGATGCGAGGACGAGGACATCGCGGAGTATATGGGGCAGATATGGAACGTTATGCAGGATTGCATAGCCCAAGGGCTTGCCGCAGACGGCGTGCTTCCCGGCGGACTCAACGTTCAGCGCCGCGCCAAAAAGCTGCTCAACGAGTTCAGCGACATCACGCGGCACACTCGCAGAGACAGGATAGTGGCAAGCTACGCCTTTGCCGTAAGCGAGCAAAACGCCGCTGGCGGAACGGTGGTTACCGCGCCCACGTGCGGCGCGTCGGGAGTGCTGCCGGCAGTAATGATGTACGCCAAGCAGCAGCAGGACTATTCCGACAAGGACATTTGCCGCGCGTTGCTTACCGCCGGCATAGTGGGCAATATCGTAAAGACCAACGCGTCCATTTCGGGAGCGGAGTGCGGCTGTCAGGCGGAGATAGGCACCGCTTGCGCAATGGCGGCGGCAGCTCTTGCCGAGCTTTACCAAATGACGTTGGACGAAATAGAGTACAGCGCGGAGGTCGCCTTGGAGCATCAGTTGGGACTCACCTGCGACCCCGTGTGCGGCTTGGTGCAGATACCTTGTATCGAACGCAACGCCGTCGGAGCAATGCGCGCGATAAACGCCGTCAGTCTTGCTACGTTTCTTGCCGACAGCCGCAAGATCAGCTTCGACACCGTTGTCAACGTGATGTACGAAACGGGCAAGGACATATCGGAAAAGTATCGAGAGACCTCCGTCGGGGGTTTGGCAAAGATCTACAAATAGCCTGATAGGCAAACAATTTGCCGCAAATGCGGCTAAGGAGCGTATATGAAAATACTTATTGTGGAAGACGAAGTAAAATTGGCGGACGCTTTGGGCGAGCTGTTTCGCCGCCGCAAAAACGTCGTGGACGTGATGTACGACGGCGAGGAGGGCTATTTCGCCGCGAAAAAGGGCGACTACGACGTGGTCGTGCTGGACGTAATGCTGCCCAAGATGGACGGCTTCGAGGTGGTGAAACGTTTGCGCGACAGCAAGATCAACGTGCCCGTGCTTATGCTTACGGCAAAGGACGACGTAAGCAGCCGCGTACACGGATTGGATTGCGGCGCGGACGACTATCTCACCAAGCCGTTTGCCACGGAAGAGCTGCTCGCTCGCGTAAGAGCGCTCGGCCGCCGCAATACGGAAATGGTGTACGACACGCTGACTTACAGCGACGTAACGCTAAACACCTCCAACTATTCGCTCAACTGCAACTCCAAGTCCGTCAGCCTCGGAAACAAGGAGTACAAGATCATGCGTTTGCTTCTTTCTCATCCCGACCAGGTGATAAGCAAAGATACCATCATTTCAAAGGTGTGGGGCAACGACTGCGACGTAAACGACAACAATGTGGAGGCATATATGTCCTTCTTGCGCAGAAAGCTGTCCTTCATCGGTTCCAAGCTTAACATCTCCACCAAACGCATGCTGGGCTACTACTTGGAGGAAGAGGCTTGATAAGTAAGCTGCGCACAAAAATAATAGTTTACAGCTTTCTGTCCGTGGGTATCGTATTTTTGATAGGCTTGGTGGTGTTGCTCGGCATAGGTTACGCTCGCCTCAACGACGACCGTATCGCGCGTCTGGACAACGAGTTTGCCATACAGCGTTGGCAAGCAGTACCGACCGACTCCATCGGCGGTATGGTGCTTGCGGAGTATGACCTAAGCAGCGAGCAATTGCTTTTCAAGCGCGTGGGCGAGGGCGTGGGGCAGTCTGACGAGCAAATAGATCAAACGCTGCAACGCGTGGTCGCCAAGCGTTCGGACAAGGGCGTTTTTGGCATATCGATGGTGTATTCCCGCCGCGTGGAGGGCGACATTATGCGTATCGCGCTGTACAGCAGGGGCTACAACAGCAGCAAGGAGACGAAGTATCTCATCTACACGCTGATCGCGCTCGTCGTCGGCTCGGTGGCGTATCTTATCATTTGCTATTTTCTCGCCAAGATGGCGCTGCGCCCTGTCGAAACGACCTGGAAACGTCAAAGGCAGTTTGTGGCGGACGCCTCGCACGAACTGAAAACGCCTCTTGCGGTCATTCGCGCCAACACCGACCTCGTCGTCGCGCACAAAAACGCGACTGTGGCGAGTCAGATGCAGTGGATAGACAACATTCGTTTCGAAACGGATCGCATGACGGGGCTGGTGAGCGATCTGCTCTTCCTTGCCAAAAATGACGAAGGACTGAAAGAACAGCTGGACACGGTGGATCTCTCCGAGTGCGTCGAGGCTGTGGCGTTGGCGCAGGAAACGCTTTTTTACGAGCAAGGACAGGAGTTTTCTTACGAAATCGTACCCCATTTGACGGTTTTGGGCAATGACGGGCAGCTCAAACAGCTTGTCACCATTTTGTTGGACAATGCCAACAAGTACTCCGTCGGCAAGGGCAACGTTCGCTTGACGCTGGATTCCTTTCCCACTATCGCGGGTAAAGTGGCGCAACTCGAAGTAAGCAACGACAGTATGGAGCTTACCGATGAACAGACCGAACATCTTTTCGACCGCTTTTACACGGTGGATCAAGCTCGCGACAAATCTCACACGGGCAACGGCTTGGGGCTTGCCATCGCGCAGACCATCTGCGAAAACCACGAAGGGGAGATCAACGCGGAATATGCCGACGGGCGTATCGCGTTCACGGTTCAACTGCCACTCAACAGGACCGTCGCCACGAAAAAATGAATATTGCGCGCCGACTGTCGAGGTCGGCGTTTTTGTTGAAAAAAAATAGCGTTTTATTCGCATTTTTACATCAAAAAACGCAATTTTTTTCAAAGGTATTTACTCTTACAGTAAGTTGGTATATAATATATCGGTAGGAAATTTTTTGGGAGACAAGCCATGATACAAAAAAGAAAAATTCATCTTGTTTTGTCGTCGGTGTTGCTTTTTGCATTGCTTTTGGCGTTTGTTTTGCCCTTTGCCGTGCAACCCGAAGCATATGCCGCCCCGCCCGTTGTGCCCGACAAGGACGCGTGGGTCAACACATATAGCGGCAGCTATTACAACAATTTGAATACCAATTTGACGGGCACTGCGTTCAGAACGCAGCTTGCCAAATTGATTCAAGACACGCATACCACTTATACAACATACAAATCCGGAACCTATTCTTTGCAAAATGTGTGGGCAAAGTCCGATGTCGACCCAAAAAATCCCAATAGCGGGCAGTGGAAGTGGTTCTACACGGGAACTCTCGCTTCATCGAGCAATGTGGGCGGCAGCGTCGGACAAACCAATCGCGAGCACGTTTGGGCGAAAAACGGCGGCGACACTTTTACCGCAGAGAGCGGTCCGGGCGCCGACGCACATCATTTGCGCCCCACCGAGTGCCAGATGAACAGCAGTCGCGGCAATCTCGGCTTTGACGAGGTTCCCCAAACAAGCAGCAATGCCGTCCAACAAAACAGAAGCACAAGCTACGGCAAAGGCGACACTCTATGTTACAAATCCGGCAGCTTTTTCTATCCCGCCAAGGGTTACCGCGGCGCAACGGCAAGGATATTGTTCTATATGCAGGTTCACTACGGCGATCAATTCAACCTTGATTTCGTGGACGGAGCTACTAACAACAACGGAAAAAATATAGGCAAAATTTCCACCTTGATGAAGTGGCACCTTGAAGAACCGCCCAACGAGGACGAAATTTACCGCAACAACGTGGTCGCGGGCATTCAAGGCAACCGCAACCCGTTCATCGATCACCCGGAGTATGCCGAGATGATCTACTGCAACAACGGTAAAAGTTACAGCAACACGCTCAAAAACGTGGTGGCGCAGTACGGCAGCTATCTCAACGATCAGCCCACGCCCCCGCCCGTGGACGACAAACCGACGGCATTGACGCTCAGTCCCTCATCGCTCAGTCTCGAAGTGGGCGAGGTATCCCGAAAGATAAGCGTAACGGCGACTCCGAGCAATGCGAACGATCAAGTAAATTGGAGCACAAACAACGGCAACGTCGTTTCCGTCAACAACGGCGTGGTCACAGCCGTCGGAGTAGGCTCTGCGACAGTCACGGCGACAAGCGTCGTCGCTTCGAACGTAAAAGCGACCGTTTCGGTCACGGTCACGCAGGCGGTAACGCCCGATCCTCCCGATCCCCCCGTTGACGATACTCCCACTGCGTTGACGCTGTCCGCAACGTCCTTTGCATTGCAAGCGGGCGACGTGTCTCAACAGATATTTGTCACCGCAATTCCAAGCGGCGCAAGCAACGTTGTCAGTTGGAGTACGAGCGACAGCGGAGTAGCCATCGTAAACAACGGTATCGTGACGGCGATAGGCGCGGGCACGGCAACGATAACGGCAACAAGCGTCAAAAACGGCGACGTCAAGGCAAGCTTGACGGTTACCGTGACGGCGCAGTCGGTAACACCCGATCCTCCGAACCCTCCCGTTGACGATACTCCCGCTGCATTGACGCTGTCCGCAACGTCCTTTGCATTGCAAGCGGGCGACGTGTCTCAACAGATATTTGTCACCGCAATTCCGAGCGGCGCAAGCAACGTTGTCAGTTGGAGTACGAGCGACAGCGGAGTAGCCATCGTAAACAACGGTATCGTGACGGCGATAGGCGCGGGCACGGCAACGATAACGGCAACAAGCGTCAAAAACAGCAACGTCAAGGCAAGCTTGACGGTTACCGTGACGGCGCAGTCGGTAACACCCGACCCGCCGGATCCTCCCGATCCGCCTACGCCTACGGACACAACGGCATTCAAAGCCGCCGTCGATGTGTTTGCGGACAAGTCCTCTTTGGGCGAGCTGCGCGACCGTTACCAAGAAATCAAGAGAGCAATAGACGAGTATCTCAAATTGAACGACGAGGCAAAAGCGACGGTCACGCACGAATACGAAATACTTCAAGCGGCAATAGACGCCTACAACGACGAAATCTCGCAGCACAACGGCGAATTTGTCTCGGCAATGCAATTGTCGTCGCAAGCCGTCGCGTTGGGTATTTCTGCGGTACTTTTGGCAATGTTTGTCATTGTGAGCAAATGGTCGGGGAGGTAGCGATATGAAAAAATTTTCGATAGCAGTCGTTGCGATCGCACTTGCGCTCACTCTCGTTTGTTTTGCCGCTTGCGGGTCGGATCTGCCCTTTGACGAGATCAACAAAGCGTTGCACTCCGACTATTCCGCCGTGACGGTCACAGTCAGGACCGAACGGGACGGCATACAACTCGGCGGCGTGTTCAAAGTGACGTTTTCCGGCGAAAAAGCCACCGTGGAATACGCCTATGACAAGCTTAACGAGCTGTCCGTATCGGGCGGAAACCCCGACGAGTACTTATCGACGGTGACGGGCTCCGCCCAAGTGGAAAACGGCGCTTTGTCGGACGGCTCCGTGACGGAGGACCTCAATATCGGACAGTTGGACTACACGGGGTTCAGCTTCAAGGCGGGCTTTTTCGACGACGTGCAGCTCGGCGACAACGAGCTTGTCGCAAAGGTGTCCAATCCCAAGGGCTTTGTAGGCAACAATCGTTTCGAGTGCAGCGATATGACGGTAACGGTGACGTTTACCGACCAAGTCGTCGACAGTCTGTATCTCCAATACGTTTCCCAAGCGGGCGCGCAAGTAAAGGTGACTTACGCATTTGGCGCATAAAAACCGACCACACGTGCGGCGGTCGATTGCTTGCTGCTACGCAACGCATTCGCAATCGACGGTCAAGTAAATAACATTTAGAAAATCGACTTCCTCGGCGAAAGTCGATTTCTTTTTATACTGCAAACACCCTGAGCCAAAGCGCTTACGCGCCGCCGCAGTCGGACTTGGGAGTTGCGCGTGAACGCACGCGCGGTCGGATAGACTTTCGCCGGGGAGTGTCCCGCCCCGGCATCCCCCACAAGGACGCGAAGGTTCGGTACACGCCCGAACCTCGCGGGAACTGAGTTGAAACACACCCTCGCTCTGTCGTCGCAGCACGCCATTGACATCACCGCCAGCGCGAACAGCGCGGGCGGTATCGCTGTCTGGCGGCTGCTCCTCTCCCCATCAAGTCTCCGTTGTCGACTTGACGGGGACCCCGTATTACCTTCCGTTCCACTTATAAGGTTACGGGCGCACGTAAAGTATAAGTGCGCCCTCACGTGGCAGCTACCAACACCACACTGTGGTGATTGGTTTAACGCGCCACGCCCTCCACCCACCCCTATTCGCAGAGATAAAGTCTGTAACAGTGACAAAAGGCTCCACTTCAAGAGGAAGGGGAGCTGGCACCCATAAGGGTGACTGAGGGGTTTGAACCTTCCCCGTCATACGTAGTATTACGGGGAAGGGGGACCGCCGATAGGTGGTGGAAGAGGGGTACCAAAGACAAGCTTGTTTCAAATATCCCTCTATCGTCGCCCGATGGGCGCCACTTTCCCCGTAACGGCTTGCCCGTGACGGGGAAAGTCTTTTTCGCAGTGATAAAGCCCAAACTGTAATAAAAGGCTCCCCCTTGATGAGCAAGGTGGAGCTGTCACCAAACGGGTACACGCACAATTTGAGCTTGCGAAAACACCTTATATTCAAGGTTAAGAAAAAAATACTTATCTTTTATTTATAAATATCTGCAAAATTTGTCGTTGATTTGCCGAAAGTTTACGTTAAATTTACTTGACGAAGCTACAATCACCTCATATACGGAAAAATTCGCCGCGTCAAATCGGCGTCGGGCAATATCGATTTTTCCGATTTGGGTAAGATTATGCCAAAATTCAAAATCGTATGCTTTATACTTGCCGCGGTCATGGCGGCGGTGGGAACGGTGATGGTGGTGAGAAATCTCAGCAACGAATTCGTTCCGCCGGACAAAGTTCTGACCGACCTCGATCCGAACACGTACCTCGACAAAACGGAGGATATGGATATATCCGACCGTACACGCGACGTACGCGAATTTTTGTTTGTGGCGCACAAGATCCTGCTTGAAGGACCGGGCTTCAAGGGCGTGTCCACTGGCAAATCCACTGCCGTCGGCGGCATAGAACAAAGCGTGCTTAACACGCGCGTGGTGTTGGGCGAATTCGGCAACAAGCGCGTTTTGAAAGAAATGGTCACCAAGGGCATAGTAAGCAATGCCTACCAGCTGTACCTTGTGGGAACGGGCGAAGAGGGCAACTACATTTACCGCGGCTTCGACCGCGTAAAAGACCTTAACGACGTTGAGTGGTCAAAGGTCGCGCAACCCCTTTCTATGCAGGCGTTTTACAACAAATTCGGTCATCGTTCCGACAAATTGACAAGCTACATTCTCAATTGGGACACTGTTTTGTCCGGCGAATTTGTAAGCGAAGAGGACGGAGCGTACACTTTCCGTTACGTTTTGGATACGGAAACCGCGCCCGCGGATCTCCGTTACGAAATGATCACCAACGGCGGCTTGGACGACTTCCCCGTATTCAGCAAGTGCGAGATCTACGTCACTATGGACGCGGAATTCAACGTCAAGAGCCTGCGCACCGACTGCGCTTACAAGGCTACAACTATGGGTATCAACGCGGGCTGCACCGAGGACATCACCGAGGTGTTCGAGCCCTACGAAGGAGAGCTTGACCTGCCCTATACCGAATTTTTCGAGCCCTATCTCGGCAAGACGGGCGGCGACATAGTGACGGAACCCACTCCGCTCGAAATGCTTATGCAAATGTTCTCGCCCTATCTCAACGGCGTGGATCTGCAAGCCAAATTGTCGGTAAACGACGGCGAAGAGATAGCAAGCGCGCTTTTGTCCGTTTCTGGATTGGATATTTCCGATCTGAGCAAGCTTGCGGTCGATCTTAACGTCGGCGAATTTCACGCGCGTTACGAAAACAGCGCTGGCAAGCTGTTGATGAAATACAAAGATTTTCTCGGCAGTACCACGGTGCAGGGTCTCACGGAACTTGCGGGCACTTTCTCGTGGCTTACCGATGCCGACAAGCAATTGGATATGCCCGAAAGCATGCCCGATATGTCGGGGTTAGAGGACTTCGATGTAAACTCTTTGCTTGACGGTCTGACGTATGCCCTTTCGGAGGACAAGTCCGTGTGTACCGTCAGTTTGCCCATTTCCATCGGCGGTATCGATATCGACGCAAAGCTTGTGGGAGATCTGCACGACGACGGCTATCAATTCGATTACGCCGATATAAACGTCGGCGAGATCAACGTGCATATTTTCCCCGAAAGCTGGACTCCCGTCGTTATCGACGGAAACGCTCCTGAAATTCTCGGTATCGCCGATCTGCTCAACAACGGCAAGCTGTCCTTGCAGGCGGACGCGACGTTGCCTCTTTTCGGCGTCGATTACGCCGTCAAGGCGGACGTGCTTGCCGATCTCGGCAAGCTTGCCGTCAAGGCAAACGCCGCGTTGGGCAAAAACGGCACGGCGGAGCTTTGCTATGCGGACGGTGTTATTTACGTCACATTCGGCAGTTTGCGTTTCAAGCTCGACACCTCTCGCGCCGAAAGCGTAGCGGAGCTTGTCAAACAGCTTGTCGGCGAGGCTCAAACGAACGATTTTGCCGAAGTGGGAGCGGAAGATATATTGGCGTTGCTCGGCAGCGTCGAAGCGGCAACTACGGACGATGGGGCGGCGTTTAGGCTCGCTTCGGACGATATCGAGCTGACAATCAACCTGACCGACGGCAACGACCGTTGGAACGTAAAGAGCATTTCCTTCGTCGGCTACGGCTTGACGGCGACCATTGCCCCCTCGGACGCGTACGGCGAAGTTACCATTCCCGATCACGCCGACAGCTATGCGGACGTGACGGAGCTTGTCGACACGTTCGCCCAACCCGTAACGGAGCTGCTCAACGGCACAAGCTACGGCGCGGACTTCGACGTCATTGTCTCCCTCGCCACGGAGATATACGACGTTGCGGGAAGCTTCGAGCTGGACGAACAGGGCAACATTCACGTAAAAGCAACCGTTTACAACAGAGGCGTAGGTATAGTTGACGCTGACGTGACGGTAGTCGACGACGTTGTATATCTCACGGTGGACGGAGTGCGCGCGGCGTTTAACATCGGCGATACGGGCGCGACGGATATTGCCGCTTTGCAGTCCATTGCCGACAACGAACAGCTTAGCGCGTTGCTTGGCGAAAACGAAAACGTCAAACAGCTTGCGGAAGCGATCGCGGGAGCGGCGGAAGTGTTCGAAAGCTTCTCTCTCGACGATTTGCTCGATCTGGATATTACTCGTATAATAAAATACTTCGCGTTTGAGCGCGGACGTCTCACGATCAACGCGGACTGCTCGCCCCTCGGCTTGGATATGTACGTATCCACGGCGTTGTACGTGGACAGCGGCGATCTGTGTGTGGAATTGGGCGGAAGAATAAACGATCTCACGTTGGACGTAAACGCCGAACTGCGTACGGGCGTAGAAGCGATAACGGCTCCCGATCCCGACGATTATTTGTTGTCGCTGCACGGCGAGGCAATGGGTGCGGAAATTGACGTTACCGCCGACTTTGTAAATATGGATATATGGGCAAGTGCGCATTTCGGCAACGAAGAATTGTTGCTGCGCTTTGTCGGGGGCAAGCTGTACGTCGTTTACGGCGGCGCGAAAGTGGCGCTGGACGTTGCGGATATCGACGGCATTGTTCAAAAGATCGAAACGCTTGCGGACGGCGGCGGAATTTTGCCGTCGGAAGCGTCGGATCTGATAGCGATATTTGCCGCATTGAGCGCCGACCTTACGGGCGCGGAGCCGAATATTTCCTTCGATTACGGAGATGTTTTTGCGCGCGTTCGTTTTGTCAACGTCAACGACAAGCTGGTGTTCGAAGGTATCGAGGCTGATATAACCGTACAAGACAAGCAATACAACGTCACGCTTACCAAGCAAAGCGCAACGGCGATCAAGGCGGAGACGGACGGCGAGTTTGTCGACGGCAACGCGCTTGTAAGCAAGCTGCTCGACGCGGCGATAGCCTTCAAAAACGTCGATGCCTTTGCGTTAAAAGCCTCGTTTGACGTAACGTTAGGCGACGAAAGCTATCTGCTGACTGCCGACGTCAACCTCAACGGCGGCGCGTATGCCCGCGTCATTTTGCGCGACGGCACGGGCTTGGCGCTCGTTTCCGCGCAGATATGCTATGCGGACAACGTGCTGTATCTTGACGTCAACGGCATACACCAAGCGGTCGAGCTGTCCGATATCGGCGAAGTCGATCTCGGCATGGTCTTGGGCGTACTTAAAGAGTTGAAGGGCAAAAACGACGTTTTGGACAGCGTCATAGACGCGATAGAAAAAATGCCCGACGACCTTGGAAGCATAACTTTCGCCAACGTGTTGAAATCGCTTGACTTTGACGGAGAAACCGTTGTTGTCGGGTTGGCGTTGGATCAATTCGGTCTCGGCGGCGTTACTCTCCGTTTGAGCCTGGACGACGATATTACGCTGGACGCGCAAGGCGTCGTTGTCGGCAAGGCGGCTATAAACGCAAACGTAAGCGTTGCCCCGTCCGACACCCCCGTGGTCGCGCCGAACAAAGCCGATTACGTAACGGGCATTGTCGCCGATCTCGGCAACGGTATGAGCGTTTTGGCGCGCGTCGATCTGTTCGAAAAGCGCGTCGACGGCAAGCTGATACTCAACGACAAAAACTTCGCGCTGTTCAGCTACGAGCAGGGCGTGGTGTACATACAATTCGGCAATCTTTCCGCAAAGCTTGCGCTTGCGGACGCGTCGCGCCTGATGGACGCAATAGGCAAATTCGTCGCTTTGCCCGAATTGCCGCAAGGCGACGCGGCGGGCATTGTCTCCAAGGCGTTGGATATGCTCGGTTACAGCCGCAGCGTTACCGAGGACGGCTATTCGATAGATCTTACCTTGGACGGCGCAGAGCTGACCGTTTACTTTGCTTGCGCCGAGGACAAGGCGGCGCTCTCCTCCGTTGAAATAGCGCTCGACAACGAAACGTTCTCTCGCCTGACGCTGCGCGTCGACGACGAGGTTCGGTTCGAAACCGTGGATATGGGTCGCGAATTTGCGGATATTACGGAGATTGCGGATACGTTTGCCGACCCCGTTGCAAAGCTTATCGGCGGCGGCAACTACGGCGCGAACTTTGACGTAAACGTAACGCTCGGCGGCACAAACTATCTTGTCGGCGGTTCGTTTGCGTTGGATCAAAACAACAATTTCAAGCTTAACGCGACGATATTCGAGGACAACGTGGGCATAATCAACGCCGATGTGATCGTTGCCGACGGCGGCGTGTATCTCACCGTCAACGGCGTAAAGGTCGCCTTCAAGCTGAACGGCGGCAATGCAAACGCCGACCTCGGCGAGGCAATAGACGAGCTGTTGGCAAACGAACAGATCGAAACGCTGCTCGGCGAACACAAGGATCTCGAACGGCTTGTCGCAAAACTTAAAGATATTGTCGAGGCGTTCGCCGCGCTCGACATAAACGACGTCGATTTTGCCGAAATATTGCGTTCCGTTCGTTTCGACGGCGGCGAGCTGTCGTTGAACGTCAACGCAAGCGCGTTCGGATTGGGCGACTTTACCGTGGTTCTCGGCGTTGACGGCGGCAATTTGGCTGTCGCGCTCAAAGACTTTACCTTGGAAAGCGTTTACGTAAAAGCCCTTTCCGCAACGGTGCTTACCGATACGGATAGCGTTGTCGCGCCCGCCCCCGCCGATTACGTACTCAATCTCAAAGCGGTAGGCGCGGGCATAACCGCCGATATTTCCGCAGATCTGTACAATATGGATATTTGGGCAAATATCCGTTACCGCAACGACGGCATAAAAGGCTTGCCCGTAGACGAAAAGGCGCAGCTAAGGTTTGTAAACAACAATTTGTACGTCAAGCTCAACAACATCGCGCTTGTGTTCGACGCGGCAAACGTCGGCGACATTGTGCAAAGGCTGCTTGCCGTTATCGGTTCGGGTGAGCAAAGCGGCGGCTTGGACGTCAACGAATTGCTCTCCAAGCTTGTGTTCGACCTTGCGGGAGCGCACCGTATCGGTTTTGCCTCCGATATCGCGGACGTCAGCGTCAATTTCGCTTGCGAAAACAACGCGCTTACTTTCTCCGACATCACGGTTTCGGCGGGTGACGCTCTTGTCAAAATCACTCTCGGCGATACCGCGGCAAAAATGAGTACAAGCGGCGTATTCGCCGACGGCAACAAGCTGGCGGACAAGATAGTGTCCTTGGTTGAGCGTTTCAAGGACGCGCAGGGCGTGGAAATAG
>CANQCN010000016.1 GCA_947589685.1 uncultured Clostridia bacterium | reverse complement strand
AAACAAGCGGCTTCGCCCTCGTCCTTGATTGTGATGTCCATATCGCGTTTGACTTTTTCCACCATTTCTTCTATGCGGGCGGGATGAATACGTCCGTCGGAAATGAGTTTTTCTATCGTGATACGGGCGACCTGTCTGCGAACGGGATCGAAACCCGACAAAATGACTACTTCGGGGGTGTCGTCGATGATCAGCTCGACGCCAGTGGCGTTTTCCAATGCGCGAATGTTTCTGCCCTCGCGACCGATCAAACGTCCTTTCATTTCGTCGTTGGGAAGAGGAACGGTCGTGACTGTGTTTTCGCTCACCTGGTCGCTTGCGCAACGCTGGATCGCCGTGGCAATGATCTCGCGCGCTTTTTGCTCGCCGCTCTGCTTTGCCTCCGCCTCGATCTTGCGCACAAGTCCCGCTGCGTCCTTGCGAGCGTCGGACACCATGCCGTCAACAAGTATTTGCTTTGCCTCGTCTCTGGTGAGACCCGCAACGCGCTCCAACTCTTGACGGATCTTGTCCTCCGACTTGTCAAGCTCCTGAGCGCGGACATTCAACTCGTTTTGACGAGTGATGAGTTGTTTTTGCTGAACGTCGATCTGATCCAACTTTTTAAGAAGCATTTCCTCTTTTTTGTCGAGAGCTTCCTCTTTTTGGCTCATACGGCTTTCTTGTTTTGCAAGTTCGCCGCTACGTTCTTTGAATTGACGTTCCGTTTCGATTTTTTGTCTTTGATTTTCTTCTCTTGCCTCTTTTATGGCTTCATTTTTCAATGCTTTGGCTTCTTCGCGAGCGAAATTCATTATTGAATCGGCTTGCGCCTGAGTCGAGCCTATTTTGCGATTTCTATATCTTCTATATATGCAGATTCCCGCTGCGACACCACCGCCGAGACATACAATGGCGATGAGAGGCAGAACAAACCAAACCCAAGAAGGAATAGTGTTTTCGGCAAGGAAGAACGTAAGCATAGAATGCATATTGATTCCTCCTGAAATTTTATAGTGAAATTGTTCAAACTTCACTCGATAATATTTTAACCATTTTATATTGATATGTCAAGATATATTTTAATTTAATAAAATAATTTTTATTGGAAATTTATCATCAACCCTTTAAAGAAATTATTTGAGTGCGGCGTAAATTCAATAGGAACAAAGGCAAATTCGATCAAACTATTCTGTAAAACTGCGTTTTGAAAGTTACTATGTCAGAAATAGTAGATAATATTCATCTGAAAAATAAAAGCAAAAAATTTTATCGTTTGAAAGTCCAAATGCGTCAAAATACGTCTCTGTTATTTTGAAACTATAAAATAATAAATGTTTGGGGTGCAAAAGAAACAAGTTTAGCATTGCTTCTCACAATATCACCACAACATTTGACATAGAACCAATAATAACCCCGATCCGGCAATGGAATCGGGGCAAGAGTAAGTATTGGTATTCGAAAGGTTATTCCGCACTACTATCGGTTTCGGAGGAGGAAGGCAGGAGCTTTTGTTTGATTTGATCTGCCAAGTAATCGATCAGTTCGGGGTGTTGCTCCAAATATGCTTTGGCATTTTCTCTGCCTTGACCTATACGTTCGCCGTTGTAACTGAACCAGGAACCGCTTTTGTCGATAAAGCCGTTGGCGACCGCCATATCGAGTACGCAACCGGAGTTGCTTATGCCCTTGCCGAAAATAATTTCGAATTCCGCGGTTTTGAAAGGAGGCGCAACCTTGTTTTTGACCACCTTTACTTTTGTTTTGCTGCCGATAATATCCGAGCCGTCCTTTACGGTATCCGTTCTGCGCACGTCCAAACGAACGCTGGAATAGAATTTGAGCGCTTTGCCGCCGGTAGTTGTTTCGGGATTGCCGAACATTACGCCGATCTTGTCGCGCAATTGATTTATGAAAATGATACAAGTGTTGGATTTATTTCCCACGGCGACGATCTTTCTCAACGCCTGCGACATCAAACGGGCTTGTACGCCCATATGGCTGTCTCCCATTTCTCCTTCCAGCTCGGCGCGAGGGGTAAGCGCCGCAACGGAGTCAACGACGACAAGGTCTATTGCGTTGCTTTTTACGAGGTAATCGAGTATTTCCAACGCTTGTTCGCCGCTGTCGGGCTGCGAAATGTACAGATCGTCGAGATTGATACCCAAATTGGCGGCGTATACCGGATCAAGCGCTTGCTCCGCGTCTATAAACGCTGCCGTTCCGCCCATCTTTTGCACCTGTGCAATGACATGCAGCGTAACGGTCGTTTTGCCCGACGCTTCCGGTCCGTAGATCTCGATTATGCGTCCCTTGGGCAGACCGCCTACGCCCAAAGCAATATCCAAAGGCAAGCAGCCCGTGGGAATTACCTCTATGTTTCGCGTAGCGGCATAGCTGCCGAGCTTCATAATGGAGCCTTTGCCGAATTCTTTTTCAATTTGAAGTATCGTTTGTTCCAATGCTTTTTTCTTGTCGTCTGTCATGATATTTCTCCTTGTATTGATTAAATTACTTTGTCAGCGTTTTGTAAACGAGATACAGCGCCATGTTTGCCGCTTGCGCTCTTATTGCGTTGCGTCCGCCCGAAAAAACGTTTCTGTACACGGATACGCCCTTGTCTGTGGCAATGCCGATATAGCATAAGCCGACGGGCAACCCGTCCGTCGCAGTAGGACCGGCAAATCCCGTTACCGAAACGGCAATGTCCGTACCGTTTTTGCGCAGACCCACCGCCATTTCCTGCGCGACTTGCTGTGAAACTACGCCGTACTCATCCACAAAGTGCGGGTTGATACCCAAACGGGCGCATTTGGCGCTGACCGAATAAGTAACCGCCCCTTCGTAAAGCACGCTGCTTGCCCCCGCTATGTCCACAATGGAGGACGCTATCATTCCTCCCGTGACCGATTCCGCCGTGGACAGCGTTTTGCCCAATCCGTTTAGCAGATCCACTACCGTTTTGGCAAGCGATTGGTCTGCGGCGGCATAAATAAAATCTCCGAACAACTCCTTCATTTTGTCGGTAGTTTCGGCGACAACGCTGTTTGCCGTCTTTGGCGGAAAGCGAAGCACGATCTTTGTGTCGAGATTGTTTGTTTCACACTTTCGTGAAACAAATTTGTTGAGCTTTGAAAGGCGTTCGTTTACCGTTGCTCCGTTCAGACCGAATATCTTGTAGGTAAGGCTGGTAACGCCTGTTTTGTCGCGGAAAAGATCCTTTGAGATGTAGTTGTCGAAAACAATGGCACATTCCTTGGCGTCGTCGGGGATCATATAAACGTGCGTCTTTTTGTATTCGCCGTAGCACGCGCATTGATAGCCGAACGAGGCGGCGTAATGAATGAAAGACTCAGGCGCTATGCACAGCTTGTCCATAGTATGTTGAGGCGGCAACTGCATATTGGAAAGTTTGCAATATTCCTTTACGTTGCGCTCGGCAAATTTGTCGTAGAACATAGCCAACCCGAACGCGTCGGCAAAAAGCGTGCCGCTGTCTCCCACGGGACCTATCATAATCAACGACGAACAGCCTATCGCGCCGTTGAGAAACTGCGCGCAGGATTCGCGATTTTTTGAAATAAACAAGTCGTAATCCGCCATTTCCGAATCCAACCTGTTGCGCAGATGATCCAGCGCCTGACTCGATTTTGATGCCAATATTTTTATCATTTGCATTCGAATACCTTTTTGTTTTGTACCAAATAAATTACGCAGGACACCACTGTCAGTATGACGGCAATGCCGAACAGCGCTACGCCGACCCACCACCCCGCAAGATACAGCGCGGCGTGCTTCAACACCGCGTTTCTTTCAACAAGCGTTGCTGCGTTCATTGCAACGAGTATCGGCAGACAAATATCCTGAAATACCGTTTTTATCTTGCCGTACGCATTTGCTTGCAAAACTACGCCTTTGCTTGCCGCAATTTGTCTCACGGCGCTGATAAGAAGCTCGCGCGAGATAATTATCACGCTGCCGACGGTAAGGAAGACGCTGCCGAATACTGACGACCAATATTGTTTGAGCAGCGTGGAGACAAGATCCAACCTTATGTCCGCAAATTGCAAAGGATTTGAAGCCACCACGCAAAAAAGTGCTGCACACACGAGAATTTTGTCCGCGATCGGGTCGAGCAATTTGCCGAGATCCGTTACCATATTGTATTTGCGAGCGATGCGTCCGTCCAAAAAATCCGTAAATGCCGCAACGACAAACAATCCCGCCGCTACGATCGCGCCCCACCAATAGGGCAAAAAATATGCCGCGACAAAAACGGGGACCAAACATATTCTCATCGTGGAAAGTTTGTTGGGTAAATTCATTCTGCTACTTCTCCTCTTAGATCGTATCCTTGCGCACCGCTTATGCGCACATTGCAAAAGCTTCCGACGGTCAACGGCTTGGTCGAGGCGACGAAAACGTTTCCGTCTATCTCCGGCGTCATAAAATATGTTCTGCCCTTGTAAAAGTAGTATTTGCCGTCAAAGTCCTCGTATTCGTCGATCACACATTCGTAAGTTTTGCCTATGTCCTCGCGATTGAGCTGTTCTGCAATGGCTTGTTGCGTTTTGTAAAGCTGTCTTACGTACTTTTGCTTGGTGCGTTCGGGTACCTGATCGTCAAATTTCGCCGCGGCGGTACCTTCTTCGCGCGAATAGGGGAAAAATCCGACGTTGCGCAGCTTGTACTGTTGCAAAAAATTTTTTAATTCCTCTATCGTCTGCTCTGTTTCGGTGGGAAAACCGCATATAAACGTGGATCGTACCGCAATTTGCTTGCGCGAAAGACGGTCGAACAGCGCTCTAACAGACTGCCCGTCGGAGCGGCGATTCATCTTGCGAAGTATCGCGTCGTTGACGTGTTGCAAAGGTATGTCCGCATAGTTGACGACTTTGGGATCGGACGCGATCTCTTCTACAAGTTCATCGTCCATCAACTCAGGATAACAGTATAAAAGACGTATCCAATGTATTTGTTCTATATCCGATAACTCCCGAACCAATTCCGTAAGCGACGGTTTGCCGTACAGATCCGTTCCGTAACGCGTGGTATCCTGAGCCACCAAAATAAGTTCTTTTACACCTTGCGACGCAAGCTCGCGCGCTTGTTGAAGCAGCTTTTCTTTGGAAACGGAACGGTATCTTCCGCGAATATAGGGAATGAGGCAATATGTACAGAAATTGTCGCAGCCGTCGGCAATTTTAAGATAAGCGACATGCGGCGACGTTGTGAGAATACGCGAGCCGAACGTCAAACCGTTGCGACAGTCGTTGTACAGCTTGCGATTGCCGTCGAGCGTTTCCGCAACGATATTGCATATGTCGCCGTACTCGTATGCGCCCGCTATTGCGTCCGCTTCGCTAAGCTCCTTGTACAATTCGTCGCCGAACTGCTGACCGAGGCAACCGGTAACGATCACCTTTTTGCAGTTTGCGGATTTGTAACGCGCCATTTCCAGCACCGTCTCAATGGCTTCCTTACGCGCCGATTCGAGAAACGCGCAGGTGTTTACTATTATAACGTCGGCAACGGACGGATCGGATACTATCTCGTAACCGCCCTTTACCAAATTTGCCAACATCACTTCGGTATCCACTCTGTTTTTGTCGCAACCGAGCGACACCACTCCGACCTTTGTACTCATCTGCCGTCAGTCCTGTAAATTGGGCAAAATGTTGTCAAGCTCTTCGATACCGATAAGCACCTTCAATGGCTTGGAGTTTAACTCTCCCGGCGCAATCGTTTCCACGTAGCCCATTCGTTGCAACGTATCCATTATGCGTCCCGCGCGGTTGAAGCCGATGCCGAGGTTGCGCTGAATGGAGGCGATGGATGCTCTTCCGCCCTGATTTTCCAACCAGAAACGCAACGCTTTTTTGCAAAGAGGATCGATATCCTTGGAGTTCTCTTTGCCCTCTTTGCCGCTTTCCGCCTCCTGAGCAGCCGCATCCGCTTGCTTTGCCGATACAAATATCTCTTCGGAGATCTTTTCGTCGTAGTAAACCTCGTTGGTCTCGCGGGCGTATTCTACCAAGCCGCGGATCTCGTCGTTGGAAATATATGCGCCTTGTACGCGTTCCAGATCCGCCGAACCGGGAGACATAAACAGCATGTCGCCCTTGCCCAAAAGTTTTTCCGCGCCGCCGCCGTTGATGATAGTCGTACTGTCCGCGGGAGACGCCACTTTGAGCGCGATACGACAAGGCAGGTTGGTCTTGATCGTACCCGTTATCGTTTTGACGTCGGGACGCTGCGTTGCAAGCACGATGTGAATACCCGCCGCTCTCGACTTTTGAGCGAGGCGTTGCAGCTTGCTTTCGAATGATTGCTTGCTGACAGCCATCAAGTCCGCCAACTCGTCAACGATAAATACCAAATAAGGCAAGCGATTGACAAGACGGGGATTTATACGTTGATTGTATTCGCTTATATTGCCCACACCGCTTTGACGGAACAATTGATAGCGCGCTTCCATTTCGTTTATCAAATAATCCATTCCCGCCAAGGCGTCGTTGGCTGCGGTGATAGTCTCGCGCGTGAGCATATGCGGAATTCCGTTGTAGCGGGAAAGTTCGACGAACTTGGGGTCCACCATCATAAAACGCACGTATTCCGGACCGTACTTGTAAATAAGGCTTACTATCAAGCAGTTAAGCACCACGCTTTTGCCCGATCCCGTCGTGCCCGCAACAAGCAGGTGCGGCATATCGGACAGATCGCCGACGATAACTTTGCCCGTGATCTCCTGTCCGATGGCAAATACGAGGTTGCCTTTGCCCTTTTTGAAGGCTTCCGACTCCAACAAGGTCCTCAAAAGGACGGGGCGTTTTGTCTTGTTGGGCACTTCGATACCGACCATATTGGTGCCGTGTACGGGCGCTTCGATACGAATGTCGTCGGACGCTTCGACGCACGCTTTGATGTCGTCGGAATAGGGCGCAAATTGGTTCATACGCGTTTTTTCGGATAGAACGTTGAACATATACCGCGTGACGGACGGACCGACTATCGTGTCGGCAAGCTCTACCTTTATGCCGAATACGGCAAGTTTTTTGACTATTGCCTCGGCAGAACGGGCGCGAAGATCCGCTTCGGTATCTTCCGTAATAGTGACGTCGTTGAGAAGATCGACGGGAGGTTGATTGTACTTGGGATATTTGTGTACTTTGTCCGCCTTTTTAAGATCGTCGCGCGATACGAGATCGAAGCGTGCCTGCACCGCTTTGCCCATCGGCGTGTCGATGAGCGTTTCTCCCGGTACTGCCACCAGTTCGTTGCCGTCGTAGTCCGATTCGTCCTCAACCTCCTGCTGATCGTCGGCGGGTTCTTGCTGCTCCTCCTCGTAAGAGTCGTCCGTAGTCGAATACGGAGTTTGCGGCTGATCTTCCGTAAACACGTCGGTTGCGTCCACCGTCGTCGGCTCTGTCGGCTCGAACGGTTGGGGTTCTGCTTCGGGTTGAACGAACGGATCGGGTTGAGGCTTGAATGTTTCTTGTACGGGACGGACGGGCTCGTGTTCGTCGTCCTTGGGAGTAGATACTTTCCAGGTGTCCGTCGTTTTGGACTCCTGTTCCGTGGAATTGTAGTAACCGCGAATTATTCCGTCGTCTTGCTGAACAGTCGGCTCGGCTGTCGGACGGAAGAAGCTGTTGCCCGCGGGTTGTTGCGGGGTTTGCTGAAACTGTTGCGGCTGCGGCGGTTCGGGGCCGAACAAAATACTCTCCGCCGACGTTGCGGGGTTGTCCAGCGTGGACTGCGGCGCAACGTCAAATCTCGGCGTAGGCGTGGAAGAAACCTCCTCCGGGTAGGTTTGATCCTCAAACAATACTTTGTACGCCCTTTGCCGCGACGTCTCTATGTCGTTGGTTGCAACGGGAGTTGTGACGGATTCGGTTTCCGCGCTCGGTTCAAGATCTTTTTGCGCGGCTTTGGATTGCAACGAGAGCTTGCCTGTGAAATAGGAATAGAAAAAGTCTCCCACAAACACCACCGACAGCGCCAACAACGCAACAAATACTATCATTGCGCCCCACACGGTAAGCACCTTGGTCAATGCCCAACAGACGCTGCCGAACACGACGCCGCCGAAGGTAGGCACGCCTATTACCTTGTCGTAGTAATTGTAGACAAGCTGAATATAACCCGTGCCGTCGGGATCGCTGAAATCCGTCCCTATGAGATAGGTCGTTGTCAAAGTGTGTATGAACAATATCAAAGAAATAAATGTCAATACAAAGAAAACGGCATACTTTGCGGGAATTTTGAGCGATTTGCCGGCAAGCGAAAACGAGCATGCGACTATCACCGCCGCCATCATTCCGTAGAACGACATGCCGAAACTGCCCAAAAAGAAATTGCCGAATTGCTTGAATCCGCCCTCGGAATATCTGCCGCAAAAAGCAAAAATTATCAGCAATGTCGAAATGCAAATACCCAAAATATTTGCAATAAGTTTGCCCTTAGTAACGCTACGTGACTTCAAAACGCCACCTCCTTACCTTATCCGAAGAGTAACAGAAATCGATAATACTCCAATATAAAATATATTATACTATACTATCGACAAATAATCAACAGTTCAAAATCAAAGTATGAAGTATTTTTTTCACTTTTTGAAACCTTTGATAAAAAAGGGCGAAAATAATTTCGCCCGCAAACTAAATTTTAAGCTGCGCCACCGCGTCGAACCCGTCGATTTGCGGACCGACGTAAGCGGACGCGTGTTCCTGCGAAAATACGCTGCGCGCAACGGCGTTTATATCTTCGGCGGTAACGTTTTTGTAGGATTCGGCGTCGGCGTCGAGATCGAACATTTCGTCAAGTTTCAGCATAGACCGTCCGTACAGACGCATAAGGGTCATATTGCTCTCTACATTCATATACAGCGCGTTTATCGCTTGTATTCGGGCGCGCTCCAACTCGCGCTCGGTAATGCCGTCGTTAAGCAATCTGACTATCTCTTCTTGTATGAGTCGGCAGACTTTGATATTGTTTTCGGGGCTGAGTCCAGCATATATCTCGAATGTGCCGCAATTTTTGTAGTAAGACGGATAGGCGTAGACCGAATACGCCAAACCGTGCCTTTCGCGCACCGATTGGTTCAATCTGCTGGACATACCGCCGCCGAGTATCGACGCCAACATATTGTTTGCCGCCCGCTCCGGGGCTTTGAGAGAATATCCGCCCCAAGCCAACTGCAAATGAGATTGTTCGATACGTTTGAAAACGTGACGAAATTCCGAACGGTAAACAAATTGACGTTCCGCATCGGGAAGCGGCGCGTTTTTGTCGCAGTTGCTTTCGAAATATTTTTGCACCAATGCGTCCAACTCGTCGATGTCGAATTTGCCGCATACGGCAATGACAGTGGCGGCGGGCACGTAATATTTGTTTTTGAATGAAAGTATCCGCTCTCTGCTTGCTTTTTTAATATTAGTGACGCTGCCGAGAATGGTCTGACCGAGGCTTTGATCGGCAAAAAGCGCCGACGAAATCAAGTCCTGACACACGTCGTCGGGCGTATCTTTGCACATTTTTATCTCTTCCGTCACCACTCCTTTTTCCCGTTCCAATTCGTCTTGCGGAACGGACGCGTTGAAGTACATATCGGAGAGGATGTCGATACATTTTTCCAGATCGTCGGACGCGCTTTTGGTGTAAAAGCACGTGGTATCTTTTGCCGTGTAGGCATTGATGTTGGCGCCTATATCGTCCAATTCTTCCGAAATTTGCAAACAGGTACGTTTTGCCGTGCCCTTGAAAACAAGGTGTTCGATCAAGTGAGAATATCCGTTGTAGCTTTTTTGCTCTTTTACGCAGCCTACGTCGACAAATACGCCGAGAGAAACCGTGTAAAAGAAATCCTGCTGCTTTGCGACAAGTCTCAATCCGCTTGGGTATTGTTTGTAGAAGTCCATATTTCACCTATGTTTTTGCTGACGGGAACGATCTCGAACCCGCCGTCAATATAATACTTTACGATCCGTTCCAATGCGTCGCGGGTATGCGCCGTGGGGTGCATCAGGATCAGTTCGCCGTCGGATGTGTTTTTGGTTGCGCGAGTGAAAACAAGCTCGCTGTCTTTGTCTCGCCAATCTATCGTATCGCGCGACCACATAACGGTTTTGTAGCCGTTATCCGTTGCGGCACGAAGCGTATCCGCACCGAAATCGCCACCTGGGGGTGCAAAAAGCGTCATTCCGACGCCTATGTACTCGAACACGAGTTTGCCGCAAGCATTGATCTCGCGAACATTTTCGTCGTAGCTGAGCTTGCTGTGTTCCTTGTGAAAGTAACCGTGATTTCCTATCTCGTGCCCGTGTTCGGCTATGAGTTTGAGCGTTTCGGGATATTGCGCTGCCCAACAGCCGCCGACGAAAAACGTGGTCGTAACACCGTACTTGTCGAATATTGCCAACATTTCGTCGATATATTCCGTGCCCCAATAAACATTGATCATCAGCGACACTTGCTCGACTCCCGTGCCTCTGTAAATGGGCGCGTCATTGCCCGAACGGAAAACGTTTGTCGTAGCGCCGACAAATCCCACCGCCGCGACCGCCGCAACGAGCAGCACCAACACGGCGTTGGCAACGATATGAGTAAATACCTTTCTTTCCATATTCCACCGTACCTTTCGATTTGCAATGCGCACGACAAGCGCAAATTGCCATTACATTATATTAGCGAAATACGGAAAAAATGGTAACGAAACAAATGTCGAACGCAAAAGAAACAGCTATGATACGTTTGCGCTATGCCGCGATATTTGACACAGAGCCGAAAAATCGCTTTTGTCAGCAAAACGCCCCGTCGTCCGTCGGACAGCGGGGCGCATTGTATCCGATTGGATCGGGTTACAGCTTCTTGATGAGTTTGAGGTCGATGCCCTTTTCGCTTACTTTGATGACTTTGACGTTGACCGTGTCGCCGATGTTGACTACGTCGGTGACCTTGTCGACATGCTCCTTGCTGAGCTTGGAAATGTGTATCATACCGTCCTTGCCGGGAGCAAGCTCCACAAACGCGCCGAATGTAAGGATGCGCACTACCGTGCCCGTAAATTCGTCTCCCACTTCGGGATCTTTTGCAATGGTCATTATCATCTTCTTGGCTTTGTCGGACATTTCCTGATCGGGCGTGGCAATGAACACCGTTCCGTCGTCGGTAATGTCGATCTTGACGCCCGTTTCGTCGATTATCTTGTTGATGGTCTTTCCGCCGCTGCCGATGACCTCTCTGATCTTGTCGGGATCGATAGTGAAGGAGATGATCTTGGGAGCGTACTTGGACAATTCTGCTCTCGGCGCGGGAAGCACGGACAGCATTTTGTCAAGAATGAACAATCTGCCTTGACGCGCTTGCTCCAACGCGGTGCGCAAAATATTCTCGTCGATACCCTTGATCTTTATGTCCATTTGGATAGCCGTAATACCTTTGCTTGTACCCGCCACCTTGAAATCCATATCGCCGAAGAAGTCCTCCAAGCCCTGAATGTCGGAAAGAATGGACACTTTGCTGCCGTCCTCGGATTTCATCAAGCCCATAGCGATACCAGCAACGGGCGCTTTGATGGGTACGCCCGCGTCCATAAGAGCCAAGGTGGATCCGCAAACGCTTGCTTGCGACGTACTGCCGTTGCTGCTTACGACTTCGCTGACCGTGCGGATAGCATACGGGAAATCCGCTTCGCAGGGAAGCACGGGTTCCAAAGCGCGTTCGGCAAGAGCGCCGTGTCCGATTTCGCGTCTGCCTGGGCTGCGCAGCGGTTTTGCCTCTCCCGTGGAGTAACCGGGCATGTTGTAATGATGCATATAACGCTTGAACGTATCCGTGTCGTCCAGGTTTTCCAGTTTTTGCACTTCGGAAATGGTTCCCAAAGTTGCGGTTGTGATGACCTGCGTCATGCCGCGCGTAAATACGCCGCTGCCGTGTACTCTGGGCAAAATGCCAGCTTCGCACCAAATGGGACGAATGTCCGTAAGTCCTCTGCCGTCGGGGCGAACGCCTTCGTTGATTATGCGCGCGCGGACCTTTTCTTTCGTCATTTTGTACAATACGTCGCCGACGCTGTCCAGCACTTCGGGATCGGTTTCGGCAAAGTGTTCTCTGACCTTTCTCTCTACCTCGTCCTGATTTGCCTTGCGCTCGTATCTGTCAAAAGTTTTAAGCGCTTCGGTAAGCATTTCGTCCGCATACGAACGGATAAGCGCTTCGTGTTCTTCCGGGGGAAGATACAATTTGACGTTTTTCTTCGGTTTGCCGACCTGCGAACGTATCCACTCGATAAATTCGCATTGCTCCTTGATGGCTTCGTGACCGAACAGGATCGCGTCCAACATTTCCTTTTCGGAAATCTCGTTGGCGCCCGCTTCCACCATCATTATCGCGTCCTTTGTGCCCGCGAGGTTAAGGTTAAGCAGACTCTTTTCCCTCTGCTCGGCATTGGGGTTGATGATATATTCGCCATCCACATAGCCTACAACCACGCTGCCCGTGGGACCCGCGAATGGGATGTCGGATATTGTCAGCGCGATGGAGCTGCCCATCATTGCGTATACCTCCGGTTGAATGTCCGGTTCAACGGACATTGCCGTGGCGATAACCGATACGTCGTTGAGGAAGCCTTTCGGAAACAGCGGACGAATGGGCCTGTCTATCAAACGAGAAGTCAGTATGGCTTTGTCGCTTGCCCTGCCCTCTCTCTTTTTGAATCCGCCGGGGATCTTGCCGACGGAGTACATTTTTTCTTCGAAATCAACTCCCAAAGGGAAGAAATCGATACCGTCGCGGGGTTGATCCGCAAGCGTTACGTTGGTCATCACCACGGTTTCGCCGCAGGATACCATTACCGATCCGTTGGCTTGCTCGGCGTATTTGCCGACTTCTACGCTGACGGTTCTGCCGCCGATCTCCATTTGGAAAATATGGTAATCTCTGTCACCTATTTTTCCGTCGATTCTCTTAAATTGTTGCATTTTTACTCTTTCTCCTTACTCTATATTTCCCTTGAAAAGCATACGATATGCTTTTCGTAATAAACAATGCGTCGGGACGATATTCGAAAAAGAGGAGATAAGGCGTAGATTTTTTGCCTTTCCCCTCTCCCGACATTACTTTCTAAGTCCCAAATCTGCGATGACCTTGCGGTATTTCTCGATGTCCGTCTGTTTGAGATAGTCCAGCAAGCCCTTTCTGCGTCCTACCATTTGCAGCAGTCCGCGTCTTGAATGATGGTCTTTCTGATGTGTTTTCAAATGTTCGGTCAAGTGATTGATACGCTCGGTAAGCAGGGCGATCTGAACTTCCGGCGAACCCGTGTCGCCCTCTTTTCTGCCGTACTTAGCAATGATTTCTTGTTTCGTCATTTTACATCTTTCTCCTTTTTTTATATTTGCCGTAAACTACGAAGAAGTCGGAGTCGTCTGTCTTCGGAGAATCGGTATTTAACTGTGTGTTATTCCTCGGTTTTTTGCTCCGGTTCGGGTTGAGCTTCCGTCTTGGGCAACAAAGCTTTGCGCGACAAGGTGATACGCTTGTTCTCTTTGTCGAATTCCAACACTTCCACTTCGATTTCGTCGCCGACCTTCAACACGGTGTTGATGTCCTCCAACCAATCCCATGATACGTTTGAAACGTGAAGCAAGCCGTCGATGTGCTTGTCCAATTCCACAAACGCGCCAAAAGGAAGTATGCGCGCGACTTTGCCCTTAACGCGGGCTCCGACGGGGAACTTTTGCTCGGCAATATCCCAAGGCTGCGGTTGCAGTTGCTTGTAACCCAACGAGACTCTGTTCTTCTCTCTGTCCAGAGCAAGCACCACAAATTCGTACGTCTTGCCGATCTCCAACACTTCGGAGGGATCGTTTATGTGTTCCCACGCAAGATCGGTCGAGTGAGCCAGACAATCGAAACCGTTTACGTCCACAAACGCGCCGAACGGAGCGAACCTTAGTACTTTGCCGTCCACGATCTCGTCAACGGCGATATTGTTCCAAAATTCGTCTTCCTTGGCTTTCTTCTCGGCGAGCAGGATCGTCTTTTGGCTTGCGAATATCACGCGTTTGCGATCGTCGACCTTTTCGGGATTGCTGACCACAAGACGCAGCGTTTTGCCGAGATAATCGTTGAGATTTTTGACATAGCCGATCTTTATTTGCGAAGCGTGTACTATGACCGTGTAGCTGCCGAGCTTGCCCGTGAGGCACTCCTTGCCGACGCGCGTCATCGTCACCTGAAATTCGTTGCCTTGCTTGATGCCTTCTACCAAGGCGTCGTCTTTGTACCTTTCATCGATGACTTTCTTTGAAAGGGTGATACCCTTATCTACTGAAATGACCGCACAGTCCAAGGTGCATTTATCGGCAGCGTCCGCTTCCATTGCCGCCTTCAACTCATCTTTGACGGCTTGAAAGTTTCCGTCCATTGCCAATTCTTCGTTTGGAATGAAGGCTTCCTTTTTGGAGCTGGGAATGCTTACGTACACTCCGTCGTCGCTCACAAGCACTACGCGGCATTTGACCTTTTGTCCGAGCTTGTATCTTTGTCCCTCTTTCATTTCGGAAACGGCTTTTGCAAGCATCGCCTCGTCCTTGCCCATTACCTTTTCTTCTTCGGCAACTTTTTCGGATGCGGCTTCCACAGCCTCGTCGGACACAACCGTTTCGATAACGGTATCTTTTGCATTTTCACTCATTGTTTCTAAAACCCCCTTAATCAACTCGATCGGAGTTGATGCGCCTGAAATGATACAGACATTTTTACATTTTGACAAGTCAATATCTGTCGGGATCCCGTCCGTCAATACCGTCGGGCAATTGCGCGAAGCGATCTCATACAGCCTTTTGGTGTTGGAGCTGTTGCCGTCGCCGACGACAATCGCCAAATCGCATCTTGCGGATAAGATTCGGGCATAATATTGCCTTTGTGAAGTAGTATAACAAATTGTATTAAATATTTCAAGCGTTTTAACGCGGTCTGTTGAAATATTTTGCAAACTTTTTTCAAAAAAGCGGGTATCGAAGGTGGTTTGGAACATCACAAGCACCTTTTCGGCGTCGCAAAGGTCGAGTTTTCCCTTTCCGTCGAATATTATCGCCGAGTCGTCGCACCACCCGTTTATGCCGACGATCTCAGGATGAGAAGCGTCTCCTACCAGCACGATCCGATAGCCGTCCTCGTGGTAACGCTTTGCTTTTTGCTGGATCGCGCGTACCGACGGACAAGTTGCGTCAACGATTTTTATGTTGCGCCGCGCCGCTTCGTCGTATACGCGCTTGGGCGCGCCGTGCGCCCTTATCACCAAAGTTTCTCCGTCGGGGACTTCGTCTACGGAATGCACTATCGTCAATCCGCGTTGTTGCAGCTCGCGCGTGACGACGGCGTTATGTACCAACTCTCCCAAGCAATACGCCTTGCCCGTGACGGAAGTCGCTTTTTTTATCGCCGAAGATACGCCGTTGCAAAATCCTATTTCCTTGGGAAGCCAAATTTTCACGCTTGTTCTCCTCCGTTGCGGGGATCGGTTTCGGGGGTTTGGTCGCCGTCGGAATGAATGTCGTTGCGAGCGGCAAGCTTTTTAAGCTCTTTTTTTGTGCGCTTGCGACGTTTTACGCCTTTGGCGTCCAAAATCGCGTTGAGTCGGACGCGAAGCTCGTCCACTTTGCCGCGGATAACCGCCGTCGCATCCTCCAACAACTGTTTGTCCACGGGTTTGTCGTAAAAACCATCCAAGGTAAATTCGTCGCCGACGATCATATAGTTTTTGTGAAAAATTTTCGTCTTATCCCAAATGTAAAAGGGTCGGACGGGCGCCTTGGTCTTGATAGCGAATAAAGCCGCGCCCGTGTGAAATTGCTGCAAGCAGTCCACCGCGGGATTGCGCGTGCCTTCGGGGAAAAGACATACGGCCTTGTCCTCTTTGAGATGGCGCAGAATTTTTTTCGAAGCCGTCATATCCGCTTCGCCGCGATGAACGGGAATACAATCCAGCCCGCCGAATATCCAATGCAGCAAAAGGCTCTTGTCGAAATCCGACTTGTAGACGAACGAAGGGATATGTTTGATCCACATCATATAGATGACGGGATCCCAACCGGATATGTGATTGCCCACGATCAGACATTTTTTGTTTTTGAATTTGCTGTCGCCGTATACCCTGACGGGGAAAAACGGTCGGCATACGCCGCGGAGCAATTTTATCAAAAATAAAACGAATTTGTTCATCTGACCTCCGAATAGAATGACGCGCGTTTGTTCGCCGATATTGCGCGCCGCGTCGTCACGACGCGCGGTAAATTTAAGCCAAATCGGGGCGTAAAACCGCCGCTTTGCCCAAATAACGGTGTTTGCAATCGCTTTGAGCTATCCCTTCCGCTATTACGCAAACGCGAATACAGTGATCGAGACTGCCTTTGACGTTCATTTCCTGCGCGCAGACATACGCGATTTGCGGGGAAGCAAGCAGCTCGCGAACGGCGGCTGCCGGATAGCATGCGTCGAGGTCCGCCGTGCAAGTAAATATCACCGCGCATATATCGGAAATTTGCAGTTTGTTGCATTTGACGATCTCTTCGACAAGCTCCGTTGCGCGTGCGGAAATATCCTTCGCGTCGTTTTGCGCGCAAATCGCGCCTCTTATTGCCGCCATGATAACCTCCTTTGTCTAACGAGCGGCGTTGACGCCCGCCACATATCCCGTGGACAACGCTATCTGAATGTTGAAACCGCCCGTAAAAGCGTCCACGTCCAATAATTCCCCCGCGAAGAAAAGACCCTTGTGCAGCTTGCTTTCCATAGTGGAAGGATTGACCTCGCTCACGTCTACGCCGCCGGAAGTAACTATTCCGTACTCCGTCTCGTCCAGACCGACGAAATCGAAACGCAGGTCTTTTAACGTTTGAACGAGCCGCGCCCGTTCGGCGGCGGTCACTACGTTTACCTTTTTGTCGAAGGGTATTCCGCTTTGAAGCGCCACCTCTTTTATCAATCGTTCGGGCAAAAGGTCGTCCAACGAATTGATGAAATTTTTGTTTGACTTTTGAGAAAAATCGCGCAAAATACGAGCGTCCAGCTTGTCGCGATCCAATGCGGGTTTCAAGTCTATCAAGATATACGCGTCGGTCAAAGTTAGCTTGTTTATCCTCGACGAAAGGGTAAGGACCGCAGGTCCGCCCAATCCGTCGTCGGTAAAAAGCATTTCGCCGAATTCTCCGAACGAGCCTTGTTCGCTCACTACGGAAACGGTAACGTTTTTGAGGGACAATCCTTCGAGGGCCTTTGTGTTTTTTGCCAAAATTCTGCACAAAGCGGGTTTCGGAGGAATGATGTTGTGCCCCAAGCTTGCGGCAAATTTGTAGCCGTCGCCCGTGCTTCCCGTAGAAGAATAACTTATTCCGCCCGTTGCGACTATCAGTCTGTCAAAACATACTATGTCAGAAATAGTATTCAACAAAAAGCCGTTTTTCTGACATTCTAATGCCGTTACGGGAGTGTTTAACACTACTTTTACACCGCTTTTTTCCAATTGTTTGGAAAAAAGCTTGATAACGTCGACGGATTTGTCGGTCGCGGGAAAAACTCTGTTGCCCCGTTCCGTTTTAACGGCAAGCCCGTGAGATGTGCAAAAATCTATCGTATCCTGCGGAGAGAACTTGTTGATGGCGCCGTAAAGAAATTTCGGATTGGTGGCTACGTTGCGGAAAAAATCGCGCGGCGAACAATCGTTGGTAATATTGCAACGTCCCTTTCCGCTTATATACAGCTTTTTTCCGAGTTTTTCGTTTTTTTCGAAAAGCGTCACATCCGCGCCGTTTTCCGCCGCGGAAAGCGCAGCCATCATGCCTGCGGGGCCTCCGCCTATTACCGCCACCCTCATTTACAAGTTTACTCCGTGTTTAGCTAAATTTTGCCGAATTTGTCAAAGATTTTTGAGATACTCCGCTTCGCTATCCGTTAAAAAACGATAGCTGCCACGAGCAAGACCGCCGAGACGAAGCTCGCCTACGGCTACGCGTTTAAGAAACTCCACTTCCTTGCCCACCGTTTCGAACATTCGCTTGACTTGACGGTTTTTGCCTTCGTGGATAGTCACCTCGCACCGAGTGTGATGTTGATCCTGTTTTAGGATGCGCACGCGAGCGGGCGCCGTTTTGACTCCGTCGAGAAGTACGCCTTTTTCCAGAGCGACACGTTCGGATTCCGTCAGAATGCCGGATATACGAGCAATGTAAATTTTGTTTATCTCATTGCGCGGATGAGTCAATCTGTTGGCGAGTTCTCCGTCGTTTGTAAGCAAAAGCAAGCCCTCGGTGTCGTAGTCCAATCTGCCGACGGGATACAACCGAGCGTTTACATTTACGAGATCCATTACCGTTTTGCGACCGAGATCGTCCTTGACCGTCGTGACGTAACCTTTGGGCTTGTGCAACATGATATAGTACCGTTTTTGCTTGTTTTCCACGCGCGCGCCGTTGACGGTAACGCGATCGCCGTCCTCCACCGTCGCGCCGAGAGAGGCGACCTTGCCGTTGATCTTGACAACGCCTTCCGCGATCAATCTGTCGCATTCGCGCCTGCTGCCGACGCCGCTATCCGCCATATATTTGTTGAGTCTCGTCATATTGCTCCGCGTTTTCCGCAAAATCGAATTTTACAGTCGATCGTCGAAAAATTTGTCATTTTTATAATTATATAGTACCTTTTTTTTATTAAAAAATCAAGCGTTTGTACAAAGCAAAAGTTACGTAAAAAAAGAGAACCGCCCCGACACGACGTTTCGCGGTCGGAACGGTTTGCTTGCCGCAAAAAACAAATTCAACCGACGGGATCGAGCTTATGCTGCCAAACAACGTCGCCGTTCAGCTTCACAGAAACGGTCAAAGCGGACATATCGACGGAGGTTTTCAGCTCCTCGCCTGATTTGACGGGATAACGAAAACGTTCCGGACACAAGTAATACACGGCTTTACCTTGCTCCTCGCGCACGCCGCAAATTTTGTTTTGCGGGACTACGGTCTCCATACGATAGGTCGCAAATGCTGCGTCGAGCATATCTGCCGTTTCTTCGAACATCGGACCGCAGTTAAGAACGACCACCACCGTTTGCATGCCGTTTTGCGTGGCGCTGCCGACAAAACATCTGCCTGCCTTTTTGGTGTAACCCGTTTTTACTCCGTCCGCGCCGAAATATGAATTGAGCAGCTTGTTTTTGTTGACGAGAACTCTGTCGTACTCCATTCCTTCGTTGGAAATGCGAGCAGTTTTTGCGGAAACGATCTCGCGAAAATCCTTGTTGTTGAGCGCAACGCAGGTCAAAACGGCAAGATCGTGCGCCGACGTGTAATGTTCGGGATCGTGCAAACCGTGCGGATTTACGAAATTGCAGTCGGAACAGCCGTTTTCTCTTGCCGTCGCGTTCATCATTTCGGCAAAGGATTCGACGCTGCCGCCGACATATAACGCCAAAGCCGTCGCGCAATCGTTGCCGCTGCGCAACATCAACCCCAGCAACAGCTCTTTGACGGTAAGGTGTTCGCTCGCGCGCAAGTACACGGACGATCCCTCTATCCCCACCGCTTTGGGATCGATCTCCACGACGTCGTTGAGATTTGCGCGGTTGAGAACGGTAAGCGCCGTGACGATCTTGGTGGTACTTGCCATAGGCAAACGCGCGTCGGCGTTTTTGGAATAGAGCGTTCTGTGCGACGACTGTTCCATAACGATCGCCGCTTGCGCCGTAGTATCGAAAACAGCTTCGGCATGCGCGAAATTTGCCATTGCCGCAAGCCCCAGACACATACACAATGCGGCTACGACCGTGGCGTAAAACAGTAACCGTTTCATAACTATGCCTTGAACGTATTTACGACGTCTTTTGCCACGTCAAAGATCTTTTCTATCGTATTGGTTTTGTCCGCCTCGATAACTTTGACTCCGCTTTCGCTCACGACAAGAAAGCATACGGGCGTAAGAGTCGCTCCACCGCCGGAGCCACCGGCAAAGTTGGCGTCCGCGCCGTCACGTCCGAAACCGCGTTTTGCCGCCTTGTTGCCGTATTCGCCTCCGCCCGCCATAAATGCAAAGGTGACCTGCGAAACGGGCAAAATGGTCGTGCCGTCCATTGTAACGAGCGGCTGTCCGATTATCGTATTTACCTCGGCGACCTTGCTGAGATTGGATACTGCCGTTTCCACTATTTCTTTGATCTGCATGTTTTCCATTTTCTCACCCCTTGTTTCAACAAACAAAATGACAGTTCTGCAACGCTGAAATTTATCAAAGTTTTGGCGCAAATGCGATCTTCACCCGTCGTCCCGATACACTCGGAAAAAAATTGACAGTGAAACAAATTGCATGCCGTAGCCGTTGCCAACGCCAAAAGAGTGTTTTGTGCTATTGCATAACGTATGTTGAGCTTTGCGGTGTTGTTTAGCACCGACAAATACAGCTTTTCTACCGTAATGCATTTCAGCAGATCGACACTGCTTTTTCTGTCTATTGTTTTGATTTCCACGTCGGCGTTTACCGTACCTTCGCAGTGTAATTTTGAACCCGCAAGGTCGATCTCTTCGCCGAAAACCCGCAAAATACCGAATTTGACCGATATATAAGCGGACAGCTTCTCGATGTAAAGCACAACTTCCGCTTTGAGATAGATCGGCGCAAACAACAGCATCATAAACAACAGCGTTGCAGTTACAACTATCATCGGAGATAGTTTGTTTACTATTCGGTTTTTTATACAACTTATCCTTTCGGAATGAAAATATACTATGTCACAAATAGTAACCTACAAAACGCCTATTTTTATAGTAGTCAAATAAAAATCAATTTCAAACGCAAGAAAGCTACACCATTTTCTGCTGTCAAAAATGGTTTGCGGCTTTCTGCTTTATATGCTCGTTTGCTTCGACGCGGCGCAATTTTACGCTACGAACGAAGCTTTATTAAAAATCGTATTCTGCTCAATCGGATACGCCGTCGCCCGACTCTATGAGGATCATCGGCACAAGCATCTCGCGGGTGAGCGCGGTATGATGCCCCTTGTGATAATGCGGATCCGCCTTGGGCAAAATAAACATCTTATTTGTGTATGTGCCGGAAGCGACAAAGTCTCCGAGCAGATAACCGTAGTTGCCTCTATCGCCGAAATAGTTGTGTTTTATGAGGTGTTTGGTGGAGAACAGAACAAAATCTTTGCCGTATTTTTTGCGGAAAAGCCGTGCGAATTTGCGCTTCATACCTTTTTTTACGCGAAAACAGGGCGAACGGCTGTCGAGATAGGGTGGACACTCCAACATATCGTCGAGTTCCTTTTCCTCGCGCCAATCGACATAGCCCTCCACGTCCACTTGCCCGTGGTCGGCGGATACGATAAACAGCGTATTCTCGGTGGTTGCCGCAAGAGTACGCATGCCTTGGGAAATTTGCCGCAACAGCGCTTTCGTCTCAGGGCACGTCACGCCGTTGTCGTGCATAGTCCCGTCCGGTTCGGGGCAGTAAGCGTACACAAAGTGTTTGCCATCCTCTTTGCACACGTTGCGCAGCGCGGCAAAAAACTCATCGACGTTTTCCGCCACCGTGTTAAGCTCTTGTTTGCAGTTGACATATTTTGGGTAGATAGTTCGTATCTGATAGTCCGTGCGCAGGGCATGGTAAAAATAACCGTCGCGATAGTCCGCCAAAGGACTGTCGAATACCACATCTTCGCCCGTTTGCGAATCCTTGTTCAAGAAAATATCAACATTGCGCCCGATCTCGTCAAAGCGCATGCTCCACCCCAGCCAGCCGTGTTCGAGGGGCAATTTGTTTGTGCAAAGACTCGTTGTGGCATTGGTCGTTGTGGACGGAAACGTAGAAGTCAGCGTCTGCGCGATATGCCTCCGAAGAAAGTCGTCCTCCGCCAGATTGCGTTCCAACGGGTTGATCCCCATACCGTCAAAGCAAACGTACACAACGTTTTTGTAATCGTGCGTAAGCTTGTTTTTCAACAACGGCAGCGTGGCGTTGCGGTTGGGCGCGCCGAGAAACTCCGCCAAGGTGGCGGATATGTTCAAAATGCTGTGTTTCCAATCGGGTTTTATCAACTTTTGCATAATATTCTCCTTAGCGTTCGAGTATTGAAAGCCAACAATCCTTTACCGTGCCGTCCATAGTGGTTGTTTTGACAAGCTTGTAATGCCTGAAACCGCATTTTTCCTGCACACGCTTAGAGCGGACGTTATCTGTAAAGTGACCGCATACGATAAAATCCAAATCGAGTTCGTCAAACAAATAGTTCGTCACAGCTTTTACCGCTTCCGGCATAAGTCCCCGTCCCCAATAATCCTTGGAAAGAACAAAGCCCAATTCTCTGCCGCGTTTGTTTTGAAATTCGGGCAATTCCTTTTCGTCGTACTCCTCTATCCCCGGCGATCCGACAACTTTACCGTCAAATTCCAATGCTAAGGTCTTCTTTTCCGCGATAAAACGTTGAAGAACGGCGAGAGACGTTTCTTTGTTTTCGTGCGGGAGCCAACCCGCCATTTGTCCCACGCCGTCCACCGAAGCATATTCGTAAAAATCGTCCAAATCGTCCGTTGTCCAAGGGCGCAGTATAAGTCTGTTTGTGCGTAAGATTACGTTGCTGACGTCGATTTCCGTGTTCATTTGTTCTTCCTTATAAACCGTGTGGCAACATTATATCAAATGATCGCGGCTTTTGCAACGCGAAAAGAGTATAAAAAAAGTCCCCCAACCACTTCATTGCGTAATCGAGAGGCTTTGGTGGGAGGAGATGGATTCGAACCATCGAAGTCGTGGACGGCAGATTTACAGTCTGCTCCCTTTGGCCGCTCGGGAATCCTCCCAAAATTTTCTATCTAAAAAAATGGAGCTGGTGAACGGAATCGAACCATCAACCTATTGATTACAAATCAATTGCTCTGCCTGATTGAGCTACACCAGCACTATTTATTTTCCACAATGTGGTGCTTCGGGGCGGAATCGAACCACCGACACGGGGATTTTCAGTCCCCTGCTCTACCTACTGAGCTACCGAAGCAAAACATTGGCGACCCGGAAGGGGCTCGAACCCTCGACCTCCAGCGTGACAGGCTGGCGTACTAACCATCTGTACTACCGGGCCATAAGATGTTTTGCATTTGGTGGGCCTTCAGGGACTTGAACCCCGGACCAATCGGTTATGAGCCGACCGCTCTAACCAACTGAGCTAAAGGCCCTAAACATAGCGAGCAATCATTTGGTCGGGGCGACAGGATTCGAACCTGCGACCCCATGGTCCCAAACCATGTGCGCTACCAAACTGCGCTACACCCCGATGTGTCAACATCAGCTTACTTATATTACAATATTTTGCTGTTTGTGTCAACTTTTTTACGGGTATTTTCCGTAAAAATTTCAAATCTGTATATCGGTGGAAGGACAAAGCGCATAGACAAGGAAACTAAGCCCGAAAGGAATTACGTTATTGTAAAGGAACACAACGACAACGTCACAGCGGCAAAGTTAAAAAGCATTAAGGGTTGATGAAAACGGACGTAATGCAGATAAGGCGCTTGCGGAAATCAACCGCGAACGTTATAAATTACCAAAACGTATCGGTGTGTATTTTCAGCGCGTTAATACTAACCAACCGTATCTCCGACAAGCTTTTTCGACTTTCGGACAAAGATTATTATTTTCCGAAAAAAAACGTTTCTCGACGAGTAGTTGTGACAGAGAAAAATTTATACATCATATCGGCGTAAAAAAAAGAAGTGACGTCTGCCACTTCTTGCTTGCGGTGTCGGAACAGTTTTACCGCCGACATAAACAATCATTGTTTGATTGAGTTCGCTACCTTGCGTATATTATAAGCAAAAGAAGAAAAAATGTCAATAAATATAAATTTAATCGGACAAAATCGACGGGCAAGTCGGGTCGACCGCGGAGCGCTTCGACATTATTTAGAGGAAAATTACAAAACAATACAAAAGCAAACCGTCGAAATATTTTACCATTAAACGCGGAGGCACACAATGGAAGTTTATACAAGTTTGGAAGGCAACAATCTGGTTGTGGGACTCGCGGGAGAACTTGACGAACACTCCGCCGCTTTCGTGCGCGGTAAATTGGACGAATCCTTCGAAAGGGAGGATTACCGCGACGCGGTGTTGGATCTGAGCAGACTGTCCTTTATGGATTCTACCGGAATAGGCGTGATGATAGGCAGATACAAATTGTTGAAGAAAAAAAACAAACGCCTTTTTGTCCGAAATCCGTCGCCGACGGTGGATAAGATTTTTCGTATGTCGGGCTTGTACGAAATTATTTCGCGCGCGTAACGCAATCAAATTCGAAGAGGTCAAAAATATGTCAACACTGAACAAAATGAAACTTAGTATCGAAGCAAAATCGCAAAACGAGGGCTTTGCGCGCAGCGTTGTGGCGGCGTTTTTTATCCAGATAAATCCCACGTTGGAACAGGTAGAGGACATCAAAACAGCCGTTTCGGAGGCAGTCACGAATTGCATAGTCCACGCTTACGACGGCGCGCAAGAGGGCACCATCGAAATCGCCTGCACGCTTACGGAAAACACAATGACCGTGGAAATTTGCGACTACGGAAAGGGAATAGACAATGTCGAACAGGCAATGAAGCCCTTTTTCACCACCGTTGCGACGGGCGAACGATCGGGTATGGGATTTACCGTTATGCAGGCTTTTTGCGACTCGGTGGACGTTACGTCCAAACGCGGATTAACAACTGTCAAACTCGTCAAAAAGGTTGCGTGACAAAATATGCTTAGTCACGAAGAGACAATGGCGCTCATATCGAGAGCGCAGCATGGCGACGAGGAAGCGTCAACGATACTGCTGACGGAAAACGCACCGCTGCTGAAAAGCATAATAAAGCGTTACCTCGGCAAACATATCGAATACGACGATCTGTACCAGATAGCAAGCATAGGATTGCTGAAAAGTATCAAAAATTTCAGCTACGAACACAACGTGCGATTTTCCACCTACGCGGTACCGATGATACTCGGTGAAATCAAACGGTATATGCGCGACGACGGCTATCTCAAAGTGTCTCGATCGTTGAAAAGCTTGTCGTCGAAAATAACCAAATATGTGGACGAACAAATAAAAAACGACGGCGAAAATCCCACCGTGGAAGAGATCGCTCGGCACTTCGGCATAGAACCGACCGAGGTCGTGTTTGCGATGGACGCAACGCGACTGCCCGTGTCGCTGTACGAAAGCACAAACGACAGCGACGGAAAGCAAACGGAACTGATAGAACACTTGCCCACCGACGAAGATAAAAAAATGTTGGACAAGCTGATATTGAAGGATATGCTGAGCAAGCTTTCGCCGCGCGAACAAAAAATAGTTGTATTGCGCTATTTTCGCGATATGACCCAAGGGGAAATAGCTCGCAAATTGGGCGTGTCGCAGGTCCAAATATCCCGTTTGGAGACGAAGATCCTCAAAAAACTCAAAGAACTGTACGAAGAAACAGATTGATTGGCGGCAAATAACTTTGCGTCGCGGATCGGAAATTTGCCGGTTTTTCAACAACTATGTTATTCATAGTAAATTACAAAATGCTGTTTTCCGTCATACTTAAATGTAAAATACAAAAACGCCTCAAAGCAATTTGAAGCGTTTTTGTTACGTATCGGAGTCACTTTCGTGTCAAAAGGCATTTTTTTGTCTTACTTTTTACAAAATCAAGCAAAACAGGCCGCCGCGATTTTCGTTTACTATCCGCCCTACCGTTTTGGTGAGCTTTTGTTTGACTTCCACGGGCATGGCGCTGCATTTGCCTTCCAACCCCTCTTTTGCAAGCCCCGCCATTGTTTTTCCGAACATATTCGTGTTCCAGATAGCGTCGGGATTTTGCTTGTACTCGGCAAGCAGATATTGACTTTGTTGTTCCGTCCCCACCATCGGACTGACCTCGGTCGCCACGTCCACTCTTATTATGTGATAGCTGGGCGACTTTGCTTTTAGGCGCACGCCGTAAATATTGCCCTGCTTGATCATTTGCGGCTCGTCCAGAGTCATATTGTCCATCTTGGGATACACTATCCCGTAGCCGTTGGCGTCCGCCTCGTCCAACGCGTCTTTCATCGCCTCGAAGCGATTTTTGGCGTAGGCGGCGTTCGTAACGAAACTCATTAACGAAAATTCGTCGTTTATTTCCATTTGAGCCTCGTCGGACAATACGCGGAAAAACAGATCGGATTTGGGAGTAAACGCGTAGGACGCTACGCCCGCGCCCATATCGAGCCCCTTTACGTCTACTTTTTCCGCCACGTCGCAGCCGTCAAAGGCGGAGATCAATTGTTCGGCGTCTTTCATCTTGCAAACGTCGTTGCAGCGTTGTTTGATACGTTCGATAATTTCGGTGATGTATTTGTTGTCCTTGTTTAGCGCGCGCATCCACATAGGTAGATCCATTGCGATGCGACGTACGGGAAACTCTTTCAAAATGCTCTGCAAAACGACTTCCAACTCTGCCGTATCCGCCGTTTGCACATTGAGAGGCAACACTGCGACGCCGTATTTTTCTTGCAAGGTCGCCGCCAATTCGTTTACGCCATCGCGCTTGGGATTTGCGCAGTTGAGTACTACCACAAAGGGCTTTCCGGCGTTTTTCAGCTCGCGAACGACTCTCTCCTCCGCCGAGATGTAATTTTGACGGGGAATTTCCCCTATACTTCCGTCGGTAGTTACCACCACCGCGATCGTCGAGTGTTCGGTCGCCACCTTTTGCGTGCCGATCTCCGCGGCTTTTTCAAACGGAATGGGTTCCGTCGACCAAGGCGTGTTGACAAGGCGCATTTTGTCCCCGTCAAGATACCCGTCGGCGCCCTCCACAAGATAACCGACGCAATCGATGAGACGCACGTTTGCGGTAGCTTTGTCGCTGAGAGACAGCCTTATCGCCGTATTGGGCACAAATTTGGGCTGAGTCGTCATTATTATCTTGCCGTCCGCCGATTGCGGCAGCTCGTCCGTCGCCCTTGTGCGCTCGTTGGGGTCGGAGATATTTGGCAAGATCAATTTTGTCATAAAATTGCTGACAAAAGTCGATTTGCCGCTGCGTACAGGTCCCACCACGCCGATATAAATATCGCCGTTTGTACGTTCGGAAATGTCCTGATAAAGATTGTTCATACCTGCCTCCAAAATACGTTTGGTAAAGTATATGAAACGGGTTCTACCGATAGAACCAAAACAAAAAAGGCGCTTGTCCTTACGCCTCTTCGCTGTTGTTTACGTAATACGATCATTTTTCGTTAAGCAATTTGTACAATGTATGGTCGAAATGATATTTGTCGATAAGCTCGCGGATCTTTTCCGCATTGCGAGCGTTTACTCCCGTTTTGACGCAACGCAGCATAATGTTTTTGGGCGAATGGGTCAGATCGACAAATTCCATTACGTCCACGCTGTATCCTGCGTCCTCCAACAACATCGCGCGTATAGCGTCGGTAAGCAATGCGGAAACGCGCTCCTTGACTATGCCGTATTTGAGCAAAACGTCCAAATCGCCCTTTCCCTTTTTTATCGAATTGTTGACCTCGTGCTGACAGCACGGCACGGAAAAAATATAGGGAACA
>CANQCN010000015.1 GCA_947589685.1 uncultured Clostridia bacterium | reverse complement strand
TGACGTACCCGCTTTGGTAGTCGTGTCCGATAAAGATAGACACCATAATACCGCCGAAGATAAACACCATGTTCATATTGGCGTATTCGCCCATATCGTGAACGATATACAGCGGGCTGTCTGCGGCAACGATCTGCCAGGCGTTTGTAAACATTCCCGCCGTTTCGCTCTCGCCCGTTGCCCCCATTGAGACAAGTGCGGGAATGATAGCCGCAATTGCAAGAAATATGTAGAACAGCGGCGTGTGGAACAGTCGATAGAAGTCCACGCCGAGCATGCCTTTGAGCCGTTCGAAAAAGCTTGGCTTGTCAAATTGCAAGGTTTTTGTGTTTTCCATATTAAACAGCCTCCTTTCCGCTCATAAGGGAAACGTAGTATTCTTCCAGCCCGATCTTGTGCTTTTTCAACTCGCTCGGCGCAAAGCCGTTTTGCAACAGATATGCGGAGAGCCTTGCCGTGTCGTCGACGTCGTAAACGCGCATTTCGTTCTCCTCGAACTTGACGTTGCAGCCGCTTTGCAACAACAGCTCCGCCGCAGAACGCATATCGCTTGTTTTAAGCGAAACGTACACCTGCGAACGGCTGTCCATTTCCGAGGCAGCGATCTCTTTTACCATCTTGCCCTGACGGATAATGCCGTAATGGGTGGCGATTTTTTCAAGCTCGCCGAGAATATGCGAGGAAATGAGGACGGTACAGCCGTAGTTTTCGGTAATATCCACGAGAATTTCCCGCATAAGCCGCATACCGTCGGCGTCCAAGCCGTTTATCGGTTCGTCGAGAATCAGCAGCGCGGGGTCTCCGAGAAGCGCCATTGCAATGCCGATGCGCTGTTTCATTCCAAGCGAACACTTCTTGAATGTGAGCCGCGCATTGTCCTCCATACGGACGATTTTGAGTACCCGCCCGATTTCGCCGTTTCTGTCACGAAGCCCCAAATTGATGGCTTGCATCATAAGGTTCGCGTACACGCTCGACGAGGGGAAACAGCCCGTATTTTCAATCAGCGCGCCCACGCGCACCCTTACGCCCGCGTCGGTGTAGGGCTTGCCGAACAAAGTTATCTTGCCCTTGTCGGGGACGAGATGCCCGCAGATACACTTTTCGGTGGTAGATTTGCCGCTGCCGTTTTCGCCGATGAAGCCGTAGATCGCGCCCTGCGGCACGGTCATATCAAGTCCGTTTAGCGCATACATTCCGCGAAAGCTCTTTGTAAGATCTCTGATTTCTATTGCATTCATATTCAACTCCCTATCCGTTGTCATACCGCCGAAACAAAAACCGTAATGCGCCCGCATCGGGGCGCTTGCCGTCGCTGTAACCGACACGATCCCGCGGCACGTATGAAAACTTTATTTTGCGAAAATTCTTTTCGGTTTTCGCAAGGCTATTGTACTGCGGAATTGTTTACGAAAAACAAAAAAATGATTGAAAATTTGTAAACGGTTCGTTAAAAATTTGTAAACAAAAGGACCGTTTTCACGGTCCGCGAAAATAATTTTACCGCTTGTCTCCATCAAGCAGACTGTCCGACAGTTCCACGATACGTTTGCCGTACTTGTCTTTGCGCTTTTTCAGAAGCAAACGGTACAAAAAATAATTGCCCGTCATCAAAAGTATTCCCGCCGCGCCTACTAAGCAACCGCAAATTATTCGATGCCATTGCAATACGAGAGTTATACCCAATCCGAAAATAAGCAACGCGGCAATACCCGTCGTCCACGCGACGGCAAGGGGCAATCTGTACACCTTTCCGTTAAGCTTGCGCAACTGTTCCAAGCCGTCCTTGACGTCCAATTGAGAAACATAGCGGCTTTTTATGCTTTCGATTTCCTTGCGCTGCTCTTCCGTCGGAGCGGAATACACGTAGTCGAATTTGTCGTTGTCATTCATGCTGCACCTCACTGTAAACGATCGAACGCAATCTTGCGCCGCGCACGATCATATATGTACCCAACGCGAGCATAAGCGCGCCCGCCACGCCGCCCACAGCGGCATTCATTATGTTGGAAAAAGCCAAGTCGTCGTCAAATGAAAATAACATCGCCGATTGCAACGCGACTATCGACACCATGCCGTCGACAAGGTTGACGTTGCGGAACGTTTGTCGGGCAAGATCGTGCAAACGGCGATTTTTGACAGCGTTTACAATGGCGGATATTATCTTGTAAAAAGCGTAAGCCGCCATTAAAAATATCATATTTCCGCGATATGTGTAATGAAAGCCGTTTGCCGTAACCAACACTATTATGCCCGAATAAGCAAGCGTCAGCAACACTATCATTGCTCCTCCGCCGAGATAAATATTGACGGATTGCAGCCTTTGACGCTCCGAGTTGTACCGTTTAACGCCGTATCTATGCGCAACAAGCGCCACAATACGCACCACAGCCAAGGTCAAAAGGTATATCGCCAAGGTAAACAGCCATATAGCCGACTCTGTGCCGTCCGACACAGCCAACACAAGGTCGTACAGCCCTATCGCCGTCGTGCAGCACGAGCCGAACAGAACGGTAGTCGTCAGTCTGAACTCGCAGTCATTTCGAAATCGACGGACAAAACCGTTTTCGTTGAATTTTTGCACAAGCTTTGACACGTCAGCTCAACCTCACGGTAAAAGTCGTGCCCTTGCCCACGACGCTGGCGACGGCTATCTCCCCGCCGAGTACGTCTATTACCTGTTTTACCAACGCCAAGCCGAGTCCGTTGCCTTCGGTAGAGTGGGAGGTGTCGCCTTGATAAAATTTGTCGAAGATGTGCGCGCCCGCTTCGGGAGAAATTCCGCACCCCGTATCGGCAATTTGCACCACCGCCGCGCCGTCGGCTTGCTTGCAGGATATGCTCACGCTTCCCTTGTCGGTAAACTTGACCGCGTTGCCGATAAGATTGTTGAAGATTATTTCCAGATGAGCGCGAGAGCTTTCTACCGAAACGCTGTCGCAATCGGTGATCAGTTCCAATCCCTTGTCGTCCAGCGCGTCCACGTAGTTAAGAGCGCACTCAGCCAACAGATCGGCAAGATCTATCCGTTCCTTAGCTACCGACAATTGCCGATTTTCCAACTTGTTTAGTTGCAAAATGTCGGACACGAGCAAATTGAGCCGTCTTGCGGCGTCGACAAGAGTCGAAGCGTATTGCTTGCGGGTTTCTTCGTCAAGGTCGCCGTCGGCAAGGCACGCGGCGTAGTTTCCGATGACGGACAGGGGCGTTTTTATCTCATGCGACACGTTGGACACAAAGTCGTTGTGCAACATCTCGGTATGCTCCAACTCCGCCGCCATTTTGTTTACGTTGTCCATTATGTAGTCGAACTCGTTGTAACGCCGAGGGGCGTGTTCGACGGCGAGACGGACGGAAAGATCCCCCGCGGCTATCTTGTCCGTTGCGCGCAATATCCTTTCGACGGGTTTGTCGATAAGCACATGGCGGCGTATCCAATCGCACAACGTGGCAACGGCGGTAAGCGCCGCGATCACGCTAAGCATAACGACGGCGATCTCCGCCTTGCTCAAAACGTTTTCCACAAGCCTATAAACAAGCAACACCACGGTAACTACCACCGCAATATTGATAAAAAACAACGATCCGCCCAAAAAAGAATTACCGCTCGGTTTTCGTTTCATTTCAGCACCGCCTTGTATCCCAGACCGTGTACAGTCAATATTTCAAAGCCGTTGCAATCGACGGTTTTTTCGCGTATTTTTGCCATATAAACGTCTACCGTGCGGCTGGTGGCGGAGCTGTCGTAATCCCAAAACTCTTCCATAAGCTGCGCGCGCGTAAACGTGCGCCGCGGAAAGGACAGCAGTTTGAACAACAAATCGAACTCGCGCACCGTAAGAGGCAGTTCGTCGCCGTTGACGTAGGCTGTGTGTTCGTCTAAGTTCATTCGAAGATTGCCCGCCACCAACTCGCGCGTACGTTCTATGTTGGCGCGGCGCAGCAATGCGGCAATGCGAGCAAGCAAAACGTCCGTGTCAAAGGGCTTGACTACGTAATCGTCGCCCAATTCGTAACCTATCATCTTGGACGGTTTGTCGTCCAATGCGGTCATAAAAAGCACGGGTATGCGCTTGTCCGTCCGCCTCACCCTGCGCACCAGCTCAAAGCCGTCCGTTTGCGGCATCATCACATCGGTGATCAGCATATCGAAATCGTCGTTTTCCAAACGTTTCAGAGCTTCCTCTCCGTCGAAACAGCTTTCGGCAAGGTAACCGTTGCCTACAAGCGCCGACTTTACGTGAGCGTTGAGAGCCTTGTCGTCCTCCGCGATCAAAATTTTAATCATATTTGCCTCTTTTGACTTGTACTGCTTTTATTGTATCACACAGATTTAACTATTTGTTGCCGAAATGTTAAAAAAATGTAAAAGCTCACCGAATACCTTCGATGAGCCCGTCGACGTGCGCGACCCTACTTTATTTTTTTACCGTCGGAAAAGGCGTTGCCCACCTTCTGTCCCAGCACTCGATAATCGTGCGCGGCGGAATTGTAAGAAATTATGCCCGCTTTGCCTATATCGACGTTGCCTTTCTCGTCCAGCACGCTTTCGTCAGCGCTGACGTTGACGATGTTGCCTACGATTATGCCGTCCTCATTGACGTGATCCAGCCGACACTCCAAAGCGATGGCGAACTCCTCGATAAGGGGAGCCGCGACGTGTTCCGCCTTTACTACGTGCAGATGAGCGCGTTGAAGCTTGTCGGGAACGTCGTTGCCCGAAACCACGCCGACGTAATCCGCTTCCGCAACGTGCGCGGCGTCGGCAAAGCTGACGGTAAACTCCTTGTTGCGCAGAATGTTTTTTGTTGTGGCATGATCGTCGCTGAGACATAGCATTATCTGATTTGTGTCATAAATGCCTCCCCAAGCCGCGTTCATCGCATTGGCTGTGCCGTCCTCGTTGTAAGTGGCGATTATCAACACGGGGCAGGGAAAAAGCCACGTTTTTTTACCAAAATTTTTACGCATAGTACACCTCCGACAATCATTATATCACTTAACGGTTTTTCGTGCAATAAGGATTTTGTCGAAGGGTCAAAGAGTTGACTTTTTTTATCGAAATGATTATACTGAAAAAAAACGAAAAAAGAGGTTTATATATGAAACAAGCAATACTTGTAGTGGATATGCTCAACGATTTCGTCACCGGCGCGCTCAAATGCGACCGCGGACTTGCCATCGTGCCCCAAACGACAAAGCTGCTGCGCGGAGCGAGAAAGGCGGGCGTGCCCGTGATCTTTTGCAACGACGCGCACATCAAAGACATCGATCACGAACTAAAACTTTGGGGAGACCACGCCATAGCGGGCACGGAGGGCGCAAAGGTCATTCCCGAATTGGAGCAATGCGAAAGCGACTATGTCGTGCCGAAACGCCGTTACAGCGCATTTTTCCGCACCGATCTCGATCTGCTGCTCAAAGAGCTGGGCGTGGACACGGTGATACTCACCGGTCTGCACACTCATATGTGCGTACGCCACACCGCCGCCGACGCTTATCAATCGGGCTATGACGTGATCGTCGCAAAGGACGCGACAGACAGCTTTACGCAAGAGGACTACGACTACGGCATAAAGTACCTTGTTGCCACCTACGGCGCGACAATCACCGACGTAGACTCGTTGCTCCTATCCTGGAACGTAAAGTGACAACGTCGGGACGCAAAACGGCGCCGAAAAAGATCGTCGTCAACGCTTTGTAAAACAAATTCGATCAGCGGCAAAATTTTTGGCTCTATGTCAAATGTTGGGGTGCATATAGTAAGAAACAGCGCCAAACTTGTTTCTTTTGCACCCCAACATTTGCCATTTGAGCCTACCGACCACACGTGCGTCGGTCGATTGCTTGCTGCTGCGCAAACGCTTGCGCAATCGACACGATGTGCGCTTACGCGCCGCCGCAGTCGGACTTGTGGGTTGCGCGTGAACGCACGCGCGGTCGGATAGACTTTCGCCGGGGAGTCGCATACCCCGGCATCCCCCGCAAGGACCGCAATCTCGGCACCGGTCCGTGATTGCGGAGTTTGATTGAAAACTATTCGTTTGACATCATCGTCGTATTTGGTCACACCCAAAAATTTATTTTGGGACATTTTTTGCCGCTGTTTCAGTAAGCTCAAACGCGTACCGTTATCGGACGCGGGTTGCCGCGCATAAACGCCGCGAAAACCCTATCCGCATTGCCGCGCAAAATGCAAGTTGTTGAGCATTGCGCGGGCAAAACCGAAATAGTACGTTCAAAAGCGCTTGGATATTTGATTTTTGACGCAAAAAGAATTACAATAAAAACATGAAAGAAAAATCAAATGCTCCCGACAAAATTGAAATTCGGGGCGGAAGAGTCCACAATCTCAAAAATATAGACGTAGACGTGCCTTTGAACAAAATCGTGGGCGTTGCCGGCGTTTCCGGTTCGGGCAAGTCCTCTTTGGCGCTGGGGATACTGTACGCGGAAGGCTCGCGCAGGTATCTCGAAGCGTTGTCCGCCTACACGCGCAGACGCATGACGCAAGCGGAAAAAGCCTCGGTAGACGACGTGCGATACGTTCCCGCGGCGTTGGCATTGAGACAGCGACCGGGCGTTCCGGGGATACGCAGCACTTTCGGGACGGGCACCGAGCTGTTGAACGGTTTGCGCCTTATGTTTTCCCGTCTTGCCTCTCACTTGTGCCCCAACGGACACTACGTCCGTCCCTCTCTGAACGTCGCAGCGGGCTTGGAGCTTGTCTGTCCCGAATGCGGAACGCATTTCTTTGCGCCGAGCGCGGAGGAATTGGCGTTCAACAGTCAGGGCGCGTGCAGACGTTGCGACGGCACGGGCGTCGTGCGCATAGTAGACGAATCGACGTTGGTCCCCGACGAATCGCTGTCCATCGACGAAGGAGCGGTCGCTCCGTGGCAGACGCTGATGTGGTCGTTGATGAAGGATATATGTCGCGCAATGGGCGTTCGCACCGACGTGCCTTTTTGTCAACTGACCGAAAAGGAGCGGGATATAGTGTTTCACGGTCCCGCCGTCAAGAAAAACATAATTTATCAAAACAAAACGAGCGGCGCAATGGGAGATATGGACTTTACCTATTTCAACGCCACTTACACGGTGGAAAACGCGCTGTCCAAGGTGAAGGACGAAAAGGGAATGAAGCGCGTGGAAAAATTTTTGCGCACCGACGTCTGCCCCGACTGCGGCGGAACAAGACTTTCGCAGGCGGCTCGCGCGCCCAGACTCAGGGGTATCTCGCTCGCCGAAGCGTGTACGATGACGCTTTCCGATCTTACGCAATGGGTAAAGGGCGTGCCGTCCTCTCTTCCCGAAGAAATGCGCCCCATGGCGCAAAGCATTTGCGAATCCTTTCAGACGGTTGCAAAGCGTTTGATGGACCTGGGCTTGTCCTACCTGACCATCGACCGCGCCGCGTCTACCCTTTCCACGGGAGAACGGCAGCGAATGCAGCTTGCCCGCGCCGTGCGAAACCGCACCACGGGGGTGCTTTATGTGCTGGACGAGCCGTCGATAGGCTTGCACCCGTCCAATCTGGAAGGCTTGATCGGCGTAATGAACGATCTGATCGCCGACGGCAACACCGTCGTTCTCGTCGATCACGACGTAAACGTGTTGAAACGCGCGGATCACATCATAGAACTCGGTCCCGAAGCGGGCGCGGGCGGCGGCACGATCATCGCGCAAGGGACCGTCGACGAAATAGAGAAAAACCCCGTTTCGAAAATAGGCGGATTTCTTGCCGAAAACAACAAAATAGACGTGGGAGAGCATATACCCGCCGAGCAACTGTTTGCGCTTGGGTCGATACGCCTGTCCACCTCCGCCATACATACGGTAAAACCCTTGGAGGCGAACTTTCCCAAAGGGCGGCTGACGGCGGTCACTGGGGTATCCGGTTCGGGCAAGACAACTATGGTTTTGGAAAGTCTCATCCCCGCGCTGGAAGCCCAATTAAAGGGGGACAAGCTTCCGCCCCACGTCAAAAGCGTTTGCGCAGACGGGATTTCGCAAATAAAGCTGATAGACTCCGCGCCGATAGGGATAAACGTGCGTTCCACCGTGGCGACATACGCCAACGTCCACGACGAGCTGCGCAAAGTGTTTGCCAAAACGCCCGACGCGCAAAGGCTCGGCTACAAGGAGGGAGATTTTTCCTACAATACGGGCAAACTGCGTTGCCCCACCTGCGACGGCACGGGTTCGATAAGCCTCGACGTGCAGTTTTTGCCCGACGTCGAGATAACTTGCCCCGATTGCGGCGGGTCCAGATACCGTAAAGAGGCGGGACTTGTCGCACGGGTATCCGCAAGCGGCAAAAGTCACACTTTGCCCCAACTGATGGATATGAGTATAGACGAGGCGCTCAAAGCCTGCTCCGATCTGCCTCTCGTACAACGCAGATTGCAAGTGTTACACGACCTCGGTCTCGGATACCTGACCCTGGGTGAAGAAACGCCGTCGCTATCGGGCGGAGAAGCGCAACGGTTGAAGCTTGCAAGCGAAATGGGCAAGGGACAGTCGGACACGATATTTGTTTTCGACGAGCCGACGATAGGTCTGCACCCTCTCGACGTGGAAGTGCTGCTTAAAGTTTTCAACAGCCTGATACACAGCGGCGCAACGGTGATAGTTATCGAACACGACCTCGACGTTATAAGAAACGCGGACTACGTCATAGATATGGGTCCCGGCGGCGGAGCGGACGGGGGACGTATCGTCGCATGCGGAACTCCGCGGGAAATTTGCCTAAACTCCGAAAGCGTCACGGGCAAGTATCTTAAACCGTATATGGAAACACACAAATAAAGCTATGGACAAGATCACTTCGATATTGAATGAAGAACAATTGACCGCGGTCACAACGACGGAGGGTTTTGTAAGGGTAATTGCCGGCGCCGGTTCGGGAAAAACAAGAGCGCTGACTCATCGCTTTGCCTTTTTGGTAAACGAGCTGGGAATATTGCCGCAAAATATCCTTTGCGTAACCTTTACGAACAAAGCCGCAAACGAAATGCGGCAGCGCATACACAACCTTATCGGAGACCGCGACGCGGGGTATATAAACACGTTTCACGGCTTTTGCGTTTCGGTTTTGCAAGAGGACGGCTACGCCGTGCAATATCCCAAAAGCTTTGTCGTGCTTGACAACAGCGACATCGATTCTATGCTCGGAATAATTTACGAAGAACGCGGGCTTACGTTAAGAGACAAAACCTACGCCGCCGCCCGCGATATGATAGAGATACAAAAGCTGTTCAAAAAACCCGACTACTATCTCGATATGATAGATTTGTCGTTGGAAAAACTGCACGAAAAATATCTGAACGCCACGCAAACGGACGAGATCATATTTTTCGGATACCTGTATCAAGAAAAAAAGTGTTTCGGGCTGGACTACAACGATCTGATAAAATTTGTTCTGTACATTTTTTCGCGAAACGAAGAAATACGCCTCAAATGGCAAAAGCGTCTGGAATACGTAATGATAGACGAATTTCAGGATATTGACGGCTTGCAGTACGAATTGATGGAAGCGTTGTGCGGCTATCACAAAAATCTGTTCATCGTGGGCGATCCCGACCAAACAATATACACCTGGCGCGGCGCAAACGTAAACTATCTGTTGGATTTCGACAAACGCTACCTTGACGTCAAAACGGTAATGATGCTAAAAAACTACCGCTCGACGCCGCAGATACTGTCCGCGGCAAATTCGCTTATCGACAAAAACCGCCACAGAATAAAAAAATCCTTGCAGCCGATATTGAAAGACGGCGAGCCCGTTTTGTTTCACTCCGCGACAAACGCGGAAGCGGAGGCGGATTGGATCGTTTCGAAAATACGCGAGCTTGCCGCGGCGGGCGTTAGTTATCGCGATATAACCGTTCTTTACCGCGCGCACTACGTCACCCGTTCGATAGAGGAGGCTATGCTGAAAGAAAAATTGCCCTATCGCATTTACAGCGGCGTACCGTTTTTCGGCAGAGAGGAGATAAAGGACGCGTTGAGTTATTTGCGTATGGTAGTTACGGGCGACGACCTTTCGTTTCGTCGAATAGTAAACGTGCCCAAACGCAATATCGGCAAAAGACGAATGGAATTTTTGGAAAAATACGCCGAGCAAAACGATTGCTCGCTGTATGCCGCGCTGAAAAAGAACCTTGACGACGACATATTCAAAAACACGAAAGCCGCGGCATTTGTGCGATTGGTGGAAAGCTTCGTCTCCCTTGCGGAAGGCTACTCCGTCTCGGACTTGCTTGCCGCCGTTTTGTACGAAAGCGGTTATGAAACCATGCTGAGGACAGAGGGCAGTCAGGAGAGGCTGGACAACCTGGCGGAACTGAAACAATCCGTCAGAGACTACGAAACGTCCTGCGGAGAAGAGGCTACGCCCGCCCACTATCTTGCGCATGTGGCTTTGTTTACCAATGCGGATTCCGACGACGGCTCGGACCGCGTAAAGTTGATGACCGTTCACGCCGCAAAAGGTCTGGAATTTGACAACGTGTTTCTTTGCGGTATGAACGAGGGCGTTTTCCCTTCGCGAAAAATAAAAGATCTGCCCGGAATGGAAGAAGAAAGACGGCTGGCGTTTGTGGCGCTTACCAGAGCAAAAACACGTCTGTTTTTGTCTGCTTCGGAGGGAAGAAACTTCGACGGTTCGCCGCGATACCCATCTCGCTTTGTGTTGGATATTGACGAAAACCTGCTGCAATACTCGCCGAAACCCGCCGACGGTTTGATAACCAAAGCGAAAGAATACATTAAATTTACCGAAAGATATCTTCCCGAAAACGCTCAAAGCTCCTTTTTTGCGATAGGAACGCGGGTGAAAAACGAATACCTCGGAGAGGGGACGGTGATAGACGTGGACACGGAAAAAGGATTTTATCTCGTGCAATTCGATCTTGTGCCCACTCCGCGTATGATCTCCTGTCGCGCAAAGCTCGTCGCCGTATAAAACGCAAAATACCGCCGCCCGACAATAAAGCGCAAAATATCCTCGACGCAAAATCCGAAAAACGCCCGCCGACGACGCCACCGCTCGACTTTATCTGCGACCAAAAAGGCACACCGCCAAAGGTGACTTTTGGGAGCATTTGCCGAGGCACAACGTGCCGAACGCCAACAACAAAAAGCCTCGTACTGTTAACGAGGTCTTTTTGTTGTTACTAACCGGATTTGTAAGGAGCGAAGCGACGGAATAGGGATCGCTATGCGCAGCATCGATCCCGTCACATTATTTCATCGTCCGGTTAGTGGCGTAACCCAAAAAGGACTTCCGTCGGGAAGTCCTCATGGTGGAGCATTTGCCGAGGAGCTTGCGACGAACGCCAGCGTAAAAAAAGCACCGCCACTATTTTGCGGTGCTTTTTTGGAGCTACTAACCGGATTTGAACCGGTGACCCCGTCCTTACCAAGGACGTGCTCTACCGACTGAGCCATAGTAGCACGGTTTCACAGAAACCTTGTTTATTATATCTTGTTTGCAGAAAGTTGTCAATAACTTTACGTCAACAACTTTATTCAATCTGTTTTGCAGTCGGCAAAAAACATATCGCCGTTCAAAAATTTCGGATAATGCCTCTCAAAATCGCTTGCACGCACACGATTTGCCGTGTCGTCGCTGTTGTCGAAATATCCCGCCAACGGAAAATTCGTCACAGCGCGTCGGCAAATTGTTTTATGTCGGTGTAGATCTTTGTTTCAAACGGATCGCCCAAACCGCAAAAATCCAAAACGCCGTTTGCGCCAGTGTAAGAATAATTTGCCATACGACCTGCGCTTTCGCAATAGGTAAACAGTTTCAGGTATGCCGTGCGGGCGGCGTTAAGATTTTGATTTTGCGCAATGGCGTAGATCTCCACCGCGGGCAACGCGCTGATGGCGTAGGAAACATAGTATCCCGCGTTGTCAAAGGCGACATAGTACCAATAGTCGGTTTCTTCGTTCTCCACTTCGTCTTCTCCGATGTACCAAGCGAGAATATCTTTGTACTTTTGATCGAAATTATCCGTCGTCTGTTTGGTATATGCAGCCCATTCCAGCTCGTCCACCGCTGCGGAAACGATAATGGTTTGCAGCATATAAGTCAGCGAATCCAACCGCAAAAACTCCATTCCGTCGGATATGCCGCTCGATTTGTTTTGCCCCAACCAGGCAAGAAACAGCATTTCGTCCCCTTGCGACTGCGTTTCGTCGTGATCGTAGCTCAACGCCACGCCGCCGTTGTGAACGTTTTCGTAATAGTGACCGAATTCGTGTACAAACGTAAACGCGTCGTCGTAGCCGTAATATTGGTCGTCGCCTTGTTGAAAGAAGCAAACGCCCGTGCCGCCGTTGCCCGTTTCGTCCGGCATCCAGGTCGTGTAAGCGCCCTCGCCCGTGCCGCGGAAATATTTGCCCGTCCTGAACATATCGTTGACCGCATTTGTAAACCCGATGGCTTTGCCGCCCATATTGACGTTGTCCAGCCAGCCGAAGTAACTGCCTATGTAATTGACGGCGTCCCTATTGTCGTCAAAGACCGAATCGTATTTCATACCGTAATAAAAGTTTTCGTTAGCGGCATTGCTTGCGCTGAAATAGCCCTCACCGTCTACATAATCGAGCAACTTGTACGAAAGCTCGATATAAACGGGCGCAATGTACTGCTTGATGTAGTTGCGCATTGTCTTGATCTCCGCCTCGCCGTACTCGCGGTTGTAAATTTCCTTGTAGGCGTACTCCATATAGTTGTCGTAACCGTAGCTTGCCGCCTCGGCGTTGTTGACAGCAACAAGCTGTTTGTAAAGCGCGTTGAAGGTGCTTGCGCTGCTGTCGGTTTGGAGCGCGTCGTAATAGGACTCCAATATGCTATCCGCTTCGTCGCCGTCGGGAGCGTCGATATACGAACGCGCCATAGCAAGAGTTTCCTCCGCGTCATAGCCGTAATTCGTCCAAAAAGAATTGCCGAACTTGTCGTTCGCGTCCAAAAAGAGCTGACAGTAATTGATGTACATCTCGTCGTAAAAATCGGAAATGACGGAGTAGTCGAAATCCTTGACGTCGTAATACAGCAACGCCCAACCGTACTGGCTGTCGAGATAACCTATTTCCTCCTCGAAAGCCTCGAAAGCGCTGATAAACCGCGAAACAGTACTCGCGCTTGTACAAGCGTTGTAACGATCGATTATCTGTTGCTTGCGGGCGTCGTCAAGGCTGCACATATTGTCGTAATTGCGCGCGCCTTCGTTGCGACCGTACACGTTGCAGCCGTCATAACGGCATTTTACATAGGCAAAATAACTGTCGCCGAAGTCGTGAGTCGTGTGTTGAGTCTGACCTCCGCCTTGCCCGCCATCGGAGGGCTTGTTTGCTGTCCAATGAGCATAAAGCGTAATGTCTTCGGTTATCGGCTGCGTTGTCCATTGCGCGCCGCCCGACATTGCCGTCCACCACCCGTCAAAACGGTAGCCCGCGCGACTCGGTTGGGGGAGAGAAACGGTTCCGCCGTCATTCACGGTCAAAAAGACGTTGCTCGTCACGCCGTCATTGTAGTTCAAAGTAACGGTATGCGTCTTTATTTGAGGGGTATCTCCGCCTTGCCCGCCATCGGAGGGCTTGTTTGCTGTCCAATGAGCATAAAGCGTAATGTCTTCGGTTATCGGCTGCGTTGTCCATTGCGCGCCGCCCGACATTGCCGTCCACCACCCGTCAAAACGGTAGCCCGCACGGTTCGGTTGGGGTAAATTCACCCCATTTCCCTCTTTTACTTGCAAAACGCCGTTGTCGGTAGCCTCGTCGTTGTACACCAAAGTGACCGTGTAGTACGTATCGTCGACGGTTAGAGCGCTCCACTTGGCATACAGGTGAAAATTGTTCTTCATCTCGGTGCCGTCCGCAAAAGGCTCGGTATGCGCCGCGTCCAGATACCAACCCTCAAAAACGCTTCCCTCTTTGACGGGTACGGGCAGTCGATCGCCGTTGTACGGCTGCGTTACCGTACGACCCAACTCGTCGTAATCATGCAAATAGACCAACACGTTGGGATCGGCGTTGCATGCCGCGGCAACGCAAAATGTAAACAAAAGCGTAAAAGCGAGCGCTATCGCAACAAATTTTTTCATTGTAAACTCCTTGATCTACAAAACTATCTGCGGATCCAAGTGGACGGGGCAAAAGTGAGGATTATGGGATAGATCTCCAACCTGCCTATGAGCATGGCGAAAGACAAGACCAGCTTGCTGAACCAATTGTACATATAGTAGCCTCCCGCCACTACGCCGTAAGCGGGACCGATGTTGTTGACGCAGGAAACAGCCGCCGTGATATTCGACTCCAACGTAAGCCCTTCGCCCGCGTCGAAACACAGCACAATGAACGCTCCCGCAAGAATGAGCATATACAATCCGAAGTAACGGGCAACGCCGTTCAACGTCTCGTCGGAGACCGTTTTGCCCTCGAACTTGACTGCGTTGGCGTTTCTCGGATGCAAAGCTCGGCGCAATTCCTTGCGTACGGCAAGACAAAGCAACGCGACGCGGCTCACCTTCAATCCGCCGCCCGTAGACCCCGCGCAACCGCCTATAAACATCAGCAAAAACAGCAACCCCTTGGATAACAACGGAAATACGTTTATGTCTCCGGCAACGGCGGGAATAGAGCTGTATCCCGTGGTGCTTATGAAAGAAGCCACCTGGAACACCGCGTGACGTATGGAATCTCCCGCCTCGGCGCAAAACGACAGATTGGAAAGAGCCAGATCCACCGATACGACCGCGCTCGAAACCGCGATGACGCCGATGAATATCCACAGCTCCTGCGACTTCAAGGCGTTTTTGACTTTGCCCAATATCCACAGATAATACAAGTTGAAGTTTATGCCGAAAAGCACCATAAACACGGCGATTATCCATTGACAAGCCGCGTTGTAGCCCGCAATGCTGTCCGAACGCACGCCGAAACCGCCAGTTCCCGCCGTTCCGAAAGCATGCACGAAGCTGTCGAATACGGGCATGCCCGCTATCAGCAACGCGACGATCTCCGCAACGGTGAAGCCTATGTAAAGCAGGTACAGTATCTGCGCCGTACTGCGGGCGCGCGGCACTATTTTGTCCACGGTGGGACCTGGCATTTCCGCGCGCAACACGTGCATGCCGCGGTTGGAAGAACCTGATTCGAACGCCATCAAAAACACGATGACGCCCATTCCGCCCACCCAATGGGTGAAGCTGCGCCAAAACAGCAACGCCTTGTCCGTGATGTACATAGAGTCTATTTGACTGCCCGTGAGGATCGTGGCGCCCGTTGTGGAAAAACCGCTGCACGTCTCGAAAAACGCGTCGATGTAGTTGGGAATAGCGCCGCTGATAACAAAGGGCAGAGCGCCAATCGCCGACACGTATATCCAACTGAGGGCAACTATTATCAAGCCCTCTTTGGAAAATATCGCCTTGGACTTGGGGCGTACCGCAAGCACAAGCGTCATTCCGATAACAAAAGAAATGCCTATCGTCGTAAGCAACGCCCACCAACTGCCTTCTCCGTGGATCACGGCGAGCAGCGTGGGTATAACCAACAACAAAGCGAGTACTATGGCGATCTTGCCGATAGTGTTGAAAATAACTCTGTAATTCATACTACCTCAAAACGTCGCCGAGATCGTACAACCTTGCGTCGGTCGCGACCACAATCACGCTGTCTCCTTCCAGAATTTTGTCGTCGCCGCTGGGAATGATCGTTTCTTTGCCGCGTATAATGCCCGCAATGATGATATTCGGTTTGAGGCGCAGTTCTTTGAGAGCCTTGCCTATAAGCTTGCAATCGGACAGCACCTGAAATTCCAACGCTTCGGCGCGGTCGTCCAAAAGGCTGTACATCGTTTCCACCTTGCTGCTCAAAGTGTTGTTGAGAGCGCGCGCATATCGCGTGAGCGTGTCCGCCACTAGCTTGCGCGGCGACACGATGTTGTCCAAACCGAGCTTTTCGGCAAGTTCCGCCAGCTCCGCCTGGTTTACTTTCGCTATCGCCTTGGGAACTTGCTGGCTGCTCGCGTAGAAGCTTATCAAAATGTTCTCCTCGTCGGTGCCCGTCAACGCCACAAACGCGCTCGCGCCGGAAATACCCTCTTCCATAAGCAGATCGTGATTCATTCCGTCGCCGTGTATAAGCGTGGCGCCCGCGGGCAAAATTTCCGCGAGATCTGCGCACCTGTCCTCGTCTTTTTCGATGATCTTTGCGTAAAAACCGTTGTTTGCAAGCAGCTTGGCAAGATAGTATGCCGTGGTGCTGCCGCCGAGTATCATAACGTCGCGACCTTGCTTTTGCACCGCGCCTATGTTTTTGAGGAACTTGTGCGTATCGGCTCGCGCCATCATCAACGCCGCCTTGTCCCCCTCCTGCAACACAAAAGTACCCGTGGGCACGTGCAGCTCGTTGCCGCGCTGAACGGCGCACAAAACAAATTCTACGGGACACTTTTTGCGCAATTCCATTATACTGCTGTTGCACAGCACCGTGCCCTTTCGCACGATAAGCTCCAACAATTGCAGTTTTTTGCCTGCAAAATTGTCTACCGACACAGCCGACGGCAGTTTGAGCCAGTCGAACAGCGTTTCGGCGGTGGTCAATTCGGGGTTAAGCACCATCGACAGCTCCAACTCGTTGACGATGAAGTTTAGCCCGTCCTCGTTGTAATCCGCTTCGCGTATGCGGGCGACGGTATGTTTGGCGCCCATGCGTCGAGCCAAAAAACAGCTCAGCATGTTTACTTCGTCCGATTGAGTTACCGCTATGAACAGATCCGCCTTGTTTACGCGGGCGCTAAGCAGCATTTCGCGAGAGGTGGCGCTGCCGCACACCGCCATAACGTCGTAGTTGTTGGAGACCTGCTCGATCACCTCCGGGTCGTTGTCGATTGCCGTGATGTCGTGATTGTCGTACGTCATGCTGTCTATGATGGCTTTGCCCACCTTGCCGCAGCCGGCGATAATAATTCTCATAAAAACCTCTTTTTATCGAAAATATATGTATCTCAAAAAAAGATACATATTTATGCAGTATATATTTTAGCACAAGAGCGCAACTATTGCAATACAAAAACGAACAGCTTTTTTTGCCGTTCGTTTGATTTTTTTATTTGTTTTCCAACGCCCGATAATCTATTTTTCCGAGGGGAGTACGCGGCATCGAGTCTATTATCTCGACGAACCTCGGCACGGCATAGCCGATAAGATTTTTTTCGCAATGCTCGACAATGCGTTTTTTTACCGTTTCCGCGTCCGATCGCTCTTTCAACGTGACAAACACCTTTACATACTGTTTGCCCGCCACCTTTACGCCCACGGCGCACGCTTCGGAGACGAAACCCAACTCGGACACGCAATTTTCCACCTGCGCGGGAAAGACGTTGACTGCCGCAATCTTCAAGGAACGCTTTTTTCGATCCACCATAAACAAATACCCGTCGTCCAGGTAACCGACGTCGCCCGTGCGTACCCAAACAACGCCGTTTTTTTCCGTAAGACACTCCTCTCCCTCGACGTAGCCGCTCATAACGCCTCCGCCGCTGACGACTATTTCGCCGGTTGCGCCGCTGTCCAGAACATTGCCGTCGTCGTCCCATATCTCCACCGCAAAGCCCGGCATCGGACGACCGCAGCTGCCTTTGAGATAGTGATCGAAATTGTTGACTATTGTTACGCCGCACATCTCGGTAAGCCCGTAACCGCGCATCAGCCGCGCGCGCGTACCGCGCTTTGACAGTATGCCGTCTACCCGTTCCACGAGCTTTTCCTCGCAAACGTCTCCGCCGCACCAGATCACGTCAAGACTTTTGAGTCCGCGGCGGTCAAACACGTTGGAGGCGAGCATTTTTTTGAGCATGGCGGGCACCACCGACCATACTTTGATATTGTAACGCCGCAAAATCGCCGCGACGGCATATACGTCAAACTTGGGCACCAACACCAGACTGTATCCCACGCACAAGGGCCCGTGCATGGCGCAGCACAGCCCGTAAGCGTGAAAAACGGGCAGCGTTGCGAGATTGTAGTACCCGTGACGCACATCGGGATGATACATGGCAAACATACCGTCCACCACCGCGTTGAACGCGCGATTGGTAAGCTTGACTATCTTGGGGATCCCGCTTGTGCCGCCGCTGTGCATATAACAGAGCATATCTTCGCTTGTGCCGACGCATTCGGTTGCGACGCCCGCGCCCCTTTTCAACAGCTCCGCATAAGTATCTATACCGCGCAAACGCTTGCAGCTCATTGCGGAATAAAGCTTGTAGACGGGCTTGCGGAAAGTTACGTAGTCGGAAATGCTGCACCGCACCAGCCGTTGACCGAGCTTGGTAAGCGACGCCTCGTCCCTGACCGTCGCGTCGTAGAAAAACAACGCCTTGGACTGCGTTTTTTTGACGTTTTCGGCAAGTAAATTGACGGGGACGAGCGGATGAACAATGTTTGCTATCATACCCAGCTTGCTGCATGCGTAAAACGCGACCAAAGCCTGCGGACACGTGGGCAGCTGCAACGTGATAACGTCTCCCTTGCCAAAGCCCATTTGCCGCAATGCGCCCGCAAAACGCTCCACATCCCGCAAAAAATCCTCTATTCGAAGCTTGTGACCGTAGTACACCAAGTAGCCGCCGCGATCCGCTCCCCGTTGTAACAGTTCATAACAACTGATAGATGTGCAATTCATAACCTTTACCGTTTTGTTGCAAACAGTATATCAAAATATGTTTCAAAATGCAACATATATCTACATTTTTGCACTTTACCGCCCGTTGCATACCATTATGAAAAAAATTTTATAATAAATGCTGTGAGATAACAAAACACGACGACGAGATCAACGACCTTGCCACCTTGCTCATCAAGGGGCGCTTTTATTACTGTTACAGAATTTGTCGCCGAAAAAAAACTTTCCCCGTGACGGGGAAGGTTAAATGTTACTGTTGTTGACTGTATCTCCGCGAACAGGGGTGGGTGGACGGAGGCGTGGAATACCCGACGCGATTTGCCGCTACAAAAGAGGAATTACGCCGAGATAGCAAATATCCTTGCGTTCGGCGGCTTTGCCTTCGGCAAGAACAAACGCTTTTTTGCAGATGATACCGCCGCTCATCCGCACCAGCTTTTCCAAACCGACGAGGCTGTTGCCCGTGCTTACCACGTCGTCGATGATACCCACCTTTTTGCCGCGCATAAGCTCCGCGTCGTGCTTGGAAATGTACAATTTCTGTTCGCGTCCCGTGGTGATGCTGCTGTCGATGGAAACCTCCAAACCGTCCTGCATATAGAGTTTTTTGGATTTGCGCGCAACGGCGTAAAACGGATGTCCCAATTCTCTCGCTATAACGTGCGTCAGTTGCAAGCCCTTGCTTTCGGCGGTGAGCAGCACATCGCAATCGGACACGAGCTTTGCCAGCTCTTTGCCGCAATGCTCGGTCAGCGCCACGTTGCCGTGCAGATTGAAGAATGCGATGCTTACGCCGCTTGGCAGGGGGAGAATGGGAAGCTCGGCGGTAACGCCTTTGATGTTGACTTGTAGTGTTTTCACGATATGCTCCTGTTTTGTCTGTTGTGTACGTTAATATTGTACTACTTTTCGTTACGGTTTGTCAATAGCAAGACAAAAATAGTATATGGGGTCTAATTTTTGGCGTCGTTTGTGTTTACAAGGGTAATCTTGTCTCCCTTTACGAAGTAGCCGCGCTCGGCAAAGCGCCACATCGGCATATCGCTCGAAGAGTCGGAGTAGTAGGTCAAAAGAGTCGCGTCGGGGTGGATCTTTTGAAAGGCGGCGACCTTGTACTTGCCGTGGCAGTGCTTGCCTTTGAGCTTTCCGCGCGTATCCATATCGGTGGCGATACATTCCACGCCCAATCGGCGGCAGGCTTCTCCCACGACGAAAAAGGGCGTTGCCGATACCACCACGTCGTCTTGCCGCCGTTGATCGAGATACCAGGATTTTATCCGCGACATATTTTTGTCCCAAAATTTGCTTACCAGCCTTTCGGGATGAGGGACGAACACTATATACCCCTCCAACAGCAACAAATAAGCGTTTTTGGACAAGACGCGCACCGCTCTGAGCAAAAGCGCGATGAGGATCACGGGAAGATACAGCGCAAGATAGGGCAGACGAAGCATGCAAAAAAACGAAAAACGTCGCATACTGTTGCCGCGATAGATCGTGTCGTCGAAATCATATCCGTTCATAATTTATATTGTAACACACCGTCGCGATATTATCAAGCGGATACGCTGCGGGAACAAGCGCGCCTCTTTTGCGCGGTCGCCGTGCGCAGACCTCGCAAAAGCCCTTGCCTTTGGGACAAGAGCTTTTGAGAAATTCGGTCGAAAACCGTCCGTTTGACTTTATCGTAGCATTTGTTTACGCTCCGACACTTAACGTCGAGCCTATTTTACCACTTGGGGCGCAAAAACTTCTTTTTCTCTTCGGGCAGATCCAAGCCCAACGTTCCGCCGGGATTCATCAGATTGTCGGGGTCGAAGTGCTTTTTGAGCGCTTTGAATATTTCCATTTGACGCGAGCCGATCTGTCCTTCCAGCCACGGCGCAAAAAACTTGCCTATGCCGTGATGGTGAGATATTGCCGCGCCGCTCTTTTGAATGTGATCGAGAATACCGCTCCAATAATTTACAAACTCGTCCAACTCGGTCATGCGAGCGATGAAAATGAAGTAAAGGTTTGCGCCCTGCGGATAACAGTGAGACATATGCGTCATACAGATGGTGTCGGGGCGGCTGTGACAGTAGTCGCGCACCATTTTGTGTACCTCCTCCATTTGGCTCCAACGCACGCTGCACTCCAAGGTGTCCGTCATGACGCCGAAGTCTTGCATGGTATCGCGCAAATACGGGTCGTTGAAACGTCCCTTTTCCCAGGCGGAGGCGACGGCTCCCGTCAGACTCATTGCTTTGTATTTTCTGCAAATCCTTTTGACGTTTTTGGCGACGTTTTTGCAAAAGCCCTTTTCGCCGTCGGTAAAGCCGAGGAACAGACAGCGCTCGCCCGGTTTGAACCCGCGGGATTTCATCAAGCCGTTGAGCGGGGATTCGTCCACGCCGTACATACGCATGGTTATGTCCGTTTCTTCCGGGTCGGACAGACGGAAAACGCTGGGCTTGCCGCACTCGCATTGCATAATCTCGCGCGCCGCTTCCATTGCGGAATGCCAATTTTTGAACATAAAGCTGAATTTGCAGTGATTTTTGGGCATCCAGCGGAAAATTTTAAGCGTGACGTGAGTCAGCACGCCGAATGTGCCCTCGCTGCCCATCATTATCTGGTTTACGTCGGGACCGGTAGCGCGGGCGGGGAAAGCTTCCGTTTTGACTATCCCCGTGGGGGTGGCGTACTCCTGAGCGATGACGATGTCCTCTATCTTGCCGTAGTAGGTGCTGTTTTGTCCCGCGCCGCGCGTGACCGTCCAACCGCCTACCGAGCTGTATTCGAAAGACTGCGGAAAATGTCCGCAAGTGTAGGCTCGCTTTGCGCCGAACAGCTTGACGGCGTTACGCAAGGTCTCTTCCAGCTTGGGACCGCTCATTCCCGCCTCGACGGTTATGGTCTGGTCCGTCTCGTTGAAATCCACCACTTTGTTGAAGTGACGGCGCATATCCAACGTTATTCCGCCGCAAATAGGCTCCACTCCGCGGGTGACGGAAGAACCCCCTCCGTACACATACAGCGGCAATTTGTACTTTACGCAAAATGCCACCAATTTTTCCACATGGTCTTTGTTTTCGGGGTACACCACCGCGTCGGGAACGTTGTCGGCTATTTTTTCGCGCAGACGAAGCAGATCGTACATAGTCTTGCCATAAGCCACCGACAGTCTGTCGTAGTCGTCGGTGGAAACGTTGTCGTCGCCCACGATAAGCCGCAATTCGTCCAACTGCTCTTGCGAGAGGTTGACGGGCTTGTCGAGCTTTACCAGATCCAGCCCCAACGGCTCGGCATAGCTTTTGAAGTCGTCGTCGGTAAGATGAAAGGTCTCTTTCATCATCTTGAACAGCGCCTCCTTGGGCACTTTGTTGAAGGCGGGATCGCCCCACTTGAATATGGAACGATAACTGCCGCGCGGAGGCACCTCTCTGTACCAATTGGGTTCGAAACCTTTGTAGCGTTTACTCATTGTGCGTCACTCCTTTTCCAGATATTTGTAAAAACTTTGCAGTTTGGCATACAGTTTGAGATATATGTTTTTGTAGATGTGTTCGTAGGTGACTACCGCGGTCGGTTGCGGGTCGAACGTGTCCGTGTAGCGCACCATATGCTTGATAGCCTCCTGCTCGTCGGCGTACACTCCGCAAGCCGTAAACGTAACGACTGCCGCACCCAAAGCGCTTGTCTCGTACGTTTGAACGCGTTTGACGGGCTTGTTGAATATGTTGGCGGCTATCTGACAAATAAGATCGCTTTGCGAGCCGCCGCCGCTGACGGCAATGTATTCGATTTTTTGTTTGCCGCGTTTTTCCATGCGTTCGAGCCCCTCGCGCAGTGCGAAATCGATGCCTTCTATTATCGCGCGATAGACGTGCGCGCGGGTGTGATAGTCGGAAAAACCTATTATCGCGCCGCGAGCTTCGGGCGTAGTCAGCCCCGCCTGCCAAAACGGCTGCAATATCAAACCGTCGCTTCCCGGCGGAATGGACTCTATTTCTTCGTTCATCACGTCCTCCACCGATTTACCCATTTCCTCGGCGCGTTTTTCCAGATGACGAGCGAAATTTTGCTTGAACCAACTTATCATCCAATATCCGCGGAAGATCTGAACTTCGGGGTTGTAGTAATCTTTGAGTACGGAGGGATAAGCGGGCATAAAAGGCTCCGGCTCGAAGTACTTCTTGGTGGAAAACTGCACCGTCGACGTGGTGCCGAAGCTTACGGAAGCCACGTTGGAATTTACGCAGCCCACGCCTACCGTTTCGCAGCCCTTGTCCGAGCCGCTTGCGATCACTTTGAGACCGACGGGTAAGCCCGTTTTCATCGCGCATTCGGGCGTCACCGTGCCCATAACGTCGCCCGGAGCGCACACGGGGATCATATATTTGAGATCCAAGCCGTACACGGGGAACACCAGGTCCTTTTCGCCGAGATATTTTTTCGTTTTGTAGTCGAACGGAAAGTGCCCTATCGTGGAGGCGTAGCTATCCACGAGATTGCCCGTAAGCAGATAGTTGAAGTAGGCGGAAATGTGTACCACCTTGCGCACCTTCGACCACAGTTCCGGTTCGTGCTGCATTATCCAGCGCGTCTTTACCTTGCCGCGAATGGCGTTTACGGTGCGCGTCATGCCCGCCAACTTAAACAAAGCGGCGTTTTTGGACGGAAGCGGATCGGACGTATCCGCCGTGCGCTGATCGCTCCAAAGTATCAAGTCGCGCAACACGTTGTTATGCTCGTCCAACAGCACCGCCGTATCGCGAAAGGTGTCCACGCTCATTGCTATGACGTCCCTCATAATATCGGCGTGTTCGGCGGCAAGCTTTTGGGTTATGCCGCAAAGCACTCCCCAATACATCTCGGCGGTCTGCTCCATATAGCCGTTTTCCTTGCTGATGTACGGTTCGTACTTGACTTGTTCTTTTACCAACAGGTTGCCTTTGTTGTCAAAGATTATGCCGCGCATGCTCTGCGTGCCTACGTCGATGATCAAAACGTTACTCATTTGTATCCTCCATTTCCGTTGTTGTTACAAGCTTTACGCCGGTGCCGAACAGATCGTCAACAAGCACGGAGCCTATCGGCAGAGGCTTGTCTATCACGATACCGTCGCACAGCGACATAAACTCGAAAATTTTACTCTTGGGTATTTCTCCGTCCGTCTTTACGGACACCACGGGATAGCCGACAACCGTGGTTTTTACGCAGGTGGTTACGCTGCGCATAGGGTTGGTAAGTTCGTTGACGGCAAAGCTTTCTCCCCGTTTGCATTTGTTGCCGACGACCGTTACTTTTTCGTCTGTCCGCTCCACCGTCATGCGGCAGCTGTTGGGACACACGATGCACACCATTTCCATATTACTTGTCCTCCAATCTGACGGTAATGCCGTCCGTCGTCGCCTTGCCGAAGTCCACCACTATGCGCTCCATTTCGGGCGGTAGCAGCTTGTTGTATGTTTTGGTAAATATCGTTTGTCCGCCTGCGGATACCGTCAATTTCTGCGCGGACAGCTCCTCGCTTGCGCGGAAGTACATCACCACCTTGCTCACGTCGGAATTGACGTCCAACATCTGCGGCACGACGTAAAGCAGCTTGCCATCCGTTTTTATGGGTTTGAGGTCGCGCTTGCAAACGGGTCCCGCACTGTGAACGCCCGCCGTTTCGCCGCTTTCGGACACATAGTCCACCAGATCGTTGACGTGCAACGCGTTGCCGCAAGCATATATCCCGTCCTCTTTTGTCTGACAATTCTGATCGACGTACGCTCCCTTTGTTTTGGGATCGAGCGGCACAGACATCTCCCGCGCGATCTCGTTTTCGGGGATAAGTCCCACGGCAAGCACAAGGCAATCGCAGTCCACAAGCTGCTCTGTTCCCGCAATGGGGTGCATTTTTTCGTCCACATCGCTTATTTCCACCCTTTCGAGGCGGGACGTGCCGAACACGCGCGTTACCGTTTTGGACAGGTACAGCGGAATGTCGAAATCTTTGAGACATTGATGAATGTTGCGCGTCAAACCGCTCGGCACCGACTTTGCCTCGTATACTCCCGCCACCTTGGCGCCCTCCAACGTAAGACGGCGCGCCATGATCAGCCCGATGTCGCCGCTGCCCAAAACAACGACCCTTTTGCCCGGCATAACGCCGAGAACGTTTACAAGATTTTGAGCCGCGCCCGCGGTATAGACCCCAGCGCACCTGTCTCCGTGTACGCAGATACCGTTGCGCGTGCGCTCGCGGCACCCCGTTGCCAACACAACGCTGCGACAATCGACGGTCTTTACGCCGTCTCGGCACACGTAGGTTATCTCGTAGCCGTTTTGGGACTTTTGCGTACGAGTAACAAAGCTTAACAGGCTTACTTGTACATTTGTGCGCTTCAACTCTTTTATGAATCTATCGGCATACTCAGGTCCGGAAAGTTTTTCGCCGAAGCGCACCACTCCGAAACCGTCGTGAACGCATTGTTTGAGTATACCTCCGAGGCGCGCCTCGCGCTCGATGAGCAACACGCTTGCGCCGCTATCGGACGCTTTTATCGCGGCGGCAAGCCCCGCGGGACCTCCGCCGATAACAACCGTATCGTATTTCATGCCTGCACTTCCTTTATTTTGCCCACGGCGATATTGCTTCCCTCATCGTCCTTGGTCACTTGGGTGATGTCGCGACCCGACTCTTCGGCGATGATCTTGGTTATCAACGGCATGCAGAAGCCGCCCTGACAGCGTCCCATGCCGGCGCGCACGCGACGTTTTACTCCGTCAACGGTCATTACGCCCAACGGATTGCGCAACGCGCGCTTTATTTCGCCCAGACTTATCTGTTCGCAACGGCAAATGATCGTGCCGTAGTCGGGGTCGCTTTTTATCAGCCTGTCGCGTTCTTCATCCGAAAGGACGCTCGCCTTTACGGGACGGGGGCGGATCGGGTCGAAATTATCGTTGGGGCGTACTTCCGCGCCCGCCGAACGCAAATACTCGACCACTGTTGCCGCCACGTCTTTGGAAAAAGCCGGCGCGGCGGTTATGCCGGGAGACTGTATTCCCGCAACGTGAACGAGATTTGCCACCTTGGAGCTTCTTTCGATAATAAAATCTTCTTCGTAGGTCGGCGCGCGCACGCCGGAAAAATACGCGATAACGTCGCTGCGCTTCAACGTCGGGCAAACGCCGCTGTGCTTGCCGAAAACATTGTTCATGCTTTCCATACTCGTGGACGTGTCCTCGCGATCGGGGATCTCCACCGCGTCGGGACCCAACAAATAGTTGCCGTCGACGGTACGTATCACTCCGCCGCCCTTGGTGGAGCCTTTACCGAATTTGTTTACGGATTTGAGCGAAGGTCCCATACTTATCGTCTGCACGGGGACGCCCGCCGCATTGAGATCCAAAATCAGATCGGTGCCGCGGCGAGGATGTATCGAAAAATACCTGTCTTGCGCCATTGCGGCGATCTTATCCGCAAATACGCCCGCGCAATTGACAACGCAGCGCGCCGTAAAACTGCCGCGATTGGTGTAGATCCGCGCCACCTTGCCGTCGGCGACGTCCATTTGCGACACAGCCGTATCGAGACTGACAACGGCGCCGTTTTGCACGGCGTTTTCCGCATAGGCGATGGTCAGTTGATAGGGCGACACATATCCCGTCGACGGGGCGTACAGCGCGCCCACGGCAAAGTCTTTTACGCTCGGCTCCGCTTGGGCGATCTCCTTTTTGTTGAGTATCCTCACCCCCGGTATGCCGTGCTTAGAGGCGCGCTTCACCGTGCCTTTTGCAAAGAAACGTATCAAACGACTGTCGAAAATGACGTACTGCCCCGAACGGCGAAATTCCACGCCGAGTTCCTTGCATACGTCGCCGTAGATAGCGTTGCCCGCCACGCCGTACTTCAATTTGAGACATTGGTGTTTGAGGTCTATGCCTGCGTGTACCATTCCGTCGTTGGCGCCGCTTGCTCCTCGCGCCACGTCGCTGTGTTTTTCCACGAGCAGCACTTTTAGGTCGTAACGCATAAGCTCGCGCGCCACCGCGCAGCCGCTGATACCGCCGCCGATAACGACAACGTCCCATTGCGTACCGTCAAGCGCATTGTCCCGCAATTGAGGAAGGCGTTCGGGCTGTTCGACATATCCGTTGAGTACGATGTCGTTGACGACGTGCTTGCCCTCGGTCACGAACATTTTGCCTATCGCAACCACGTCCGCCCAATTGTCGCACCTGCCCGCAAGAAAAACGCTCCGTTCGTCCTCTTTGACGGTCACGTCTACGCCGTAAAGCTTTTTTACCTGTTTGACGATCTTGTCGAAATTCATATTTCCCTCGTAAGCGCGTTGGTTTTTGACTCGTATCCCGCAAAAACTTCTTTTTCGCTAAAATTTATCAATATTATTATAACTGCCGTTTACGCAAAAATCAATACCCAAATTTTTTATTTCAGAGTTTTTGCGGCAAAGCTGTTTGTAAAAAAGATCCTCGGCTTGTGCCGAGGACCGTGTCAAGATTTTTCCGTTACAAACTTCCACAACAATTCGGTATATGCGTATTTGTCGCGGTAACGGTACGTCGACGCTTCAACGTGACGTCCGCACAGCCGCACAAAGCGCGTTTCCGCACCCATACCGCAATTTTTAAGCGCGGCGTTCAACAGCAGATTTTGTTCCAAGCGGTTGGGAATATCCTGCGAATATGCCAAAATCAGCGCGTTTCGAAAACGCATATTTTTGCCCACGTAGTACAACGGCGCAAGCTCGTCTATGCGCTGCGCAACCGTCCAATCCGCAATGTTGCGACGTCTGAGCACCTCGAAATGCGTTGTAGGTTGACCGCTTTCGAACACCCAGCCGTCCACATCCTCCGCGCGCATGCCCGCCCGTTGAAGAAGCTCGCCGTTAAACGCCAACATCATGGCTATATATGCGCCCGCCGATTGTCCCGACACAAACAGCCGCTCGCCGCCCTTTGCAACGTTGTTTTTTACAAACGTCAACGCTTCCGCGCAGTCGGACAAAAATTCCTCCCGCTTTGCTTCGGGAAACAGTCGGTAATCTGCGGATACGAAACGGACCCCGCGCGAAGCCAATTGTCTGCCCATCGACGCATAACAGTCGTCGGCTCTGCTGCCGCCCGTAAGACCTCCTCCGTGCAGCTGCACCACCGTAGCCGAACTTTTTACGTCGGGCTCGTATATATCCAGCTTGCACGTTTCCGACGCGGAGTTGTAGCTTACGCCCGTTGTCACCGTGCAGCCGCAGCGTGCAATAGGCGACGGATCTGTGACAAACCGCGACGGGGTGACCGCAAACGGATCGCGCACGGCGTTGACGGCAGATTCGCGCACGACGTCCAGATACGGCGCAAAACAACAGGGCAGCTTGCTTTCGTCCATTTCCGAAACGTCCCAACCCGTCAAGGCAAGCACGTATGTAAGCGCGGCGACAAGCTCGCCGAGTCCGTCCAGATGATAGCCGTCCGCCGTCAACGCGTCGCCGAGATAGCTTGTGCGCGCATTTTGTATCGCCGTGCCTGCGGGAATTATCCTTTCGAACAGCTCGTTCGGCACGATACGTTCTTTGACGCATTTTGTTATGCGGCGAAACATCTCCGATTGACTGCTGTCGTAGTCGGCGAAAGCGGGATGAGCGCTGTTTTGCTGATATGCCCAAGTCTCGTGCCAGGCGATTACGGGCTTGACGGAGACGTTTTGCAAAACGTATCGCGCCAAATTGTCGATCTTGTCGTCGTAAGTGGCAATCTGCCCGCTGAAATGGCTCGCTTGCTGCATCGTGACAAATTGCCACGGTTCATCGCCGAGCGCTTGGGACATTTTTGCCCCGTCGACGCTGACAAACGTGCCGTCGGTGTTTTTGCGATAAATGTATGCGGGCGCGTCGGACAAGGCGTTTTGCCAATGCGTTTCGATACTGCACCCGCCGATATACAGATTGCCGACGACAATTTCCCTCACGCCGAACGCTTCCAAAACGGGATAAATGCAATTGAGAGCGTTGTCTGAAAAACTGTTGCCGATGGCAAGCAAACGAAAACTTTTGTGCGAAAACATATAAAATGCTCCTTTTGTTAAATTGTAGTACTGTCGCGGCGCGTTGTCAATACGTACGTTATCCGCTTGGCTATATTGTGAAAAAAACGTTGACTTTTGCCGCGGAGTGCAGTATAATATGTTAGCAATCCGAACATGCGCCCTCAGCCGAGCAACATAGTTGCGAACGCCACGGAGCGTAGCGAAGTATTAGCTCAATTGGATAGAGCGTTGGTCTACGGAACCATAGGCAAAAACTCCGTACAACTTAATATGCGCCCTCAGCCGAGCAACGTAGTTGCGAACGCCACGAAGCGTAGCGGAGTATTAGCTCAATTGGATAGAGCGTTGGTCTACGGAACCATAGGCAAAAACTCCGTACAACTTAATATGCGCCCTC
>CANQCN010000014.1 GCA_947589685.1 uncultured Clostridia bacterium | reverse complement strand
GGTTTATCATTTTCTTCAAGAAATAAAAATAGCATAGCGGCGGACAAAGTATCTTTGTCCGCCGCATCGTTTTGTCATTCGGGATGCCCACATATGTTTGACCCGTGCATTGCCGTGTGATTCGCTTGTGCATAGTAAAAGGTGAATGTTTGTTTGGCGGTACGCAGCATCGTCACTTGTTCATTCAAGACAAGTATACACCGAGCAACCGAAATTAGATATTAAATGCCGTTAAATATTCTTGAATAAGTTTTTTAAATCTCTCTTTATTTTGATATTTTTTCATTATAGTTGGCACTATAACAGTATAGTATGTTTTATCAGTTTTCAAAAAGTTAGAATAACTCGTTGTATGACCGAGTTCTTCTTCGCTTTCATATTTTTCACTGATAGTATCAATAAGCTCATATATTAGGTTCTCAATTTTTTTCACATAATCATCATCTTTGGAAAAGAGTGCACCGTACAGATCATCTTTTCCTATGCTTTCAGCGATTTTGCGCTCGTCACCGTTTATTATATTGACAATCGTTTTTGTGTCAAAACATCCTTTTTCATTTTTGATTAAAAAGCCAATCAACGCCAAGATACAATATTTGCCATTGTTAGCAATTCCTTTTTGATGTTTGTCAAATGTATCAATCTTTTTGTTAATATATTCCTCATAAATGGTTTTTAATTGCAACATATTAACGATAAATTGAACGTCATGCTGGCGTCTAAAAATTGATGTATATGTTGTTTCTACGCTAAACATTGATTTTTTATTGCTTCTTGCTGTTGCAGGTCTTTGTAATATAATAGACAATATTAACTGACCTATATCTTCATTTTTAACCCTTTGCCATGGTTGTGGATATTTGGTTTTTGACGGTCTTTTCTCTCCTCTTTTGATTTCTACATAAATTGGGGGGTTATTTTCAAGCAACGTTTCCTTTAATCTCTTTTGCTCATAACGATTTGCCACCAAGTCTCTATCGTTAATTGGTTTTTGTGAATTTGATGCCTCTGCAACCTCATTTATAAAATCAGGGTTAGTATTCTTAATTAATTTACAAACAATACCAAAATCATTATCCTTATCTACGAATTGACTTTCTCCAATAAGGCTGGTTGTTTGTGCGCCATTAATTATAGAAAATTTGCTTAAATTTATTTTATTCCCATCAAAAACGAAGTCCTCACAGCCAATAATAATACCGTTATTCATAAACCAGAATTTTTCTCGATTTTTTTCTAACGTATGGTTTATTCCTTCATCTACTTTTTTTTGTCTTATATAAAACCGTAGATTTCTATTAAACAAACCCTTGGAAGCATAAGCAGAATATAATCTTTTTAGATCGGCTGCCGATATATTCACTACTGCGCCTTGTTCACCTTCTAATAAAACTTTACCTTGTCCTTTAAAATATTCAAGTTTGGCAAAATCGACATAGTCTTTAGGATTTTGGACTGCCAAAATTTGGGAGTCTATATCACTTCCATAATAAATTGCTATTTTATAGTTTTTTAATTCTCGCTTTTCGCGAATTGCAGTTTCTATGTCTCGTTTTATTTTGTCAGTTGGGTTGTATGCAGTAAACAGAACCAGATAATCGTTAGCTGAATCTGATTTTTGCTCGTAAGCGTTAATAAATGCACTTTTAACATTATCATTAAAATCTTCATAATGACCAGCTTTCAATTTTATAAAACTTCTATGCATTCTATCTAATATATCCAAAATCAAATCTTTTGAAAGATTTTCCTTAGTGCTTTTACTTTGAACCATTATTAAATCATTGGCGTCCGACTGTTCATCGTTAAATATTAAATCAAAAGTGCCATCATCCTTGCCGTCGGTAAACATAGCTTCAAACTGCGTTTTTGTCATTTCGCCATCAAAATAGAAGTATGAAGCACACATAATAGCAAACAAATGTTGTTTTGACAATTTGCCTAAAAACGGGAATTTTTTTACAAACGAATCAAGTTGTTCTTTAAATTCTTCCATACTTATAACTCCATTTTTTTATTTAGTGTAACACAAATTAAGTCGTTTTTCAATAATATCGCAACAACAAAGTGTAATAATTTTATAATTGATCACATAACCATTATATATAAATTTCTGCCATAGTGTAAAAATTGATTTTATGCTTATACAAAAATCCCAGCCTATGGTTCAACATGGGCTAGGATTGGTGTGCTCGACAGGAGTCGAACCTGCGACCTCAAGCTCCGGAGGCTTGCGCTCTATCCAACTGAGCTACGGGCACATATTTGTTGTTTTTACTTACCGAAACATTATATCACACAATTTTCCGTTATGCAATAAATCGCCGTTTGATGTTTGCAAAAAAATTAGTGAAAATGGTGCAAAACTGTTGATAAATTCGCTAAACTGTGGTATATTGTAAAAGCAATTCTTGCTGGTGTGGTGGAATGGCAGACGCGTCGGACTCAAAATCCGATGTTGGTGACAACGTGTGGGTTCAAGTCCCACCACCAGCACCATAGCGGCGACTGCGCTGTTAGTTCGCAACGAAAAGGAAGCGCTTTTTAGCGCTTCCTTTTCATTGCTTCTTTTTTGCTTGTCGCCTTGGGGGTTTTGTGTGTGCGATACCGAAATAATGTAGCGCTCCGTTTTACTTCGCTTACCTTGCTTTGCAAGGACAAGTCCCAACACCGGCACCAAGAAAGCGCAAGTCGAAGAGGCTTGCGCTTTTTTATTTTGGTGTGGTGGTGGAATACTGCGCTTACGCTCCGTGGCGTTCGCTCGCGTTGCTCGCTCGGCTGAGGGCAGACGCGTCGGACTCAAAATCCGATGTTGGTGGTTCGTGAACCTTCGCCAACGGCGAAACAACGTGTGGGTTTACAACTCGCTATCCGTACTAATTCAATACAATAAAAATTAAATATCTGCAATATGTTAATGTTTCGGATTTGTTTTAATTTTTGAGCGTCGTTCGGCACTTGTGTTTCCACTGTTTTTATGGTACAATGAAAGCGTTACGAGGCGACCGCTTTGCGGTTATAAACAGTAATTTAACGGAGAAATGTATTATGAAAAAATTTGTAAGTGTAATCATTGTAGTGGTAACATTGGTATTGTGTTTTTCGTTATCTGCTTGCGGAAATAAATATGTAAGCCGGTATAATGCTATGCTGATGGTGCGGACAAATACCTCAAATAAAGCGTCGGTTTCATTTGATAGTTTTAGCGGAACATATGTAATAAAATTGAAAAACAACAGCGCAGACGAGGTATTTATTGATTATGAAGGTACGTTGGTAGATGGAAATATAAAAGTTTACTATGATTTTAATGATGAAAAGCTGAACCTATTTGACATCGAAACCGACGGTTCTGTTGACGGAAAAACTGAGACTTTTACAGGCAATAAAACTATTTACATAATAATCGAGTCAGACGGCAAATGCAACGACGGCAGCTTTTCGTTTGTTTTGGAAAAATCAATTTGACGGAGAGATACCATAATGGAGAAAGCACAAATTTTTCAATTTATATCCGAGCAAAAGACGGCGTTTATTGCCTCTGTCAATGAGCAAGGCTATCCTATTATAAGAGCAATGCTTGCCCCTCGCAAGATAGACGGCAAGGAGATTTACTTTACAACAAACACCTCGTCCAACAAGATAAAGCAGTATTTGGCAAACAATAAAGCTTGCGTCTATTTTTATAAACGTGGGAAATTCAAGTATCAGGGCGTTTCTGTGATCGGTGAAATGCAAGTCTGCACCGATCAGTCGACGAAAGATGAGATTTGGCGGTTTGGCGACAAGATGTTTTACAAGCAAGGTGTGACCGATCCCGATTATTGTGTGTTGAAATTTAGAGGCATTACAGCCGAATATTATTGCGATTTCAAGACCGAAATGATAGAACTATAAATCTTATTTACCCATACAGATGACAGACATCAATACCATAGGTATAGCACGCTATGCTTAGTGTGTTTCGCTCAAAAGTTCCGTGTGCTCTGCGGACTATATTCTATACAAGGAGTTGAATTTTGTTTTCATAGAGTGCACAAAAAAGCGCAAGTCGTTGTTACTTGCGCTTTTACTGTATTTTTAAGCTGCGCTTTATTTTGTCTTGTGCAACGGTGTGTTTTGTGGTATAATATAAAAATCAATCAATGGAGAAATATATGAAAAAGTTTTTTGACGGAGTAAACAAAAATTTCGGGTTTGGATGTATGCGTCTACCAATGCGGGACAACGAGATAGATATCGAGCAGGTCAAGAATATGGTGGATGAATTTATTGCTCACGGTTTTAATTATTTTGATACAGCTCACGGTTATCTCAATGAACGTAGTGAGCCAACCTTGAAGCAATGCCTCACAAGCAGGTATCCGCGTGAAAGCTACATTCTCACCGATAAATTGTCGGATTTTTATTTTCACTCGCAGGAGGAAATTCGTCCTTTATTTGAAAAACAACTTAATTGTTGCGGCGTAGAGTATTTCGATTTTTATCTCATGCATGCGCAAAGCCGTCGCAACTATGAGCAATATTTAAACTGCCATGCCTATGAAACGGCGTTTGCACTGAAAGCCGAAGGCAAGGTCAAGCATGTGGGAATTTCTTTCCATGATACGGCGGACGTATTGGAGAGGATTCTTACCGATTATCCCGAACTGGACGTGGTGCAGCTGCAGCTCAATTACCTCGATTGGGAGGATTCATCGGTACAATCCCGCGCCAACTATGAGGTGTGCGTCAAGCACGGCAAGCCCGTTATTGTTATGGAACCAATCAAGGGCGGTCATCTGATCAATTTGCCGGATAATGCGCGAAAGCTGGTAGACGCATTGGATTGCAGTCCCGCAAATCTTGCATTGCGTTTTGCCGCTTCTCAAACAAATGTGTTTATGGTGCTCTCAGGCATGAGCAATCTTGAGCAAATGCAACAGAATATTTCGTGCATGGAACATTTTGAACCTTTGTCCGAGCGAGAGCTGTCCGTAGCGCACAGCATTGCCGGCATTATTCACGGTGAAAATATCATACCCTGCACGGCATGTCGTTACTGCGTAGCCGGTTGCCCCAAGCATATATCCATTCCCGATCTTTTCGCTTGTTTAAACGGTAAACGTCACTCCGAAAACTTTGACGTAAGCAGCTATGGTAAAGTCCTTACGCAAAGCGGCAGAGCAGGAGATTGCATAAAGTGCGGCAAATGCGAAAGATCCTGTCCGCAAGGGCTGGAAATACGCAAGCTGTTGCAGGAAGTCGCCGCGCAATTCGAATAAGCGATCGGAGGCGTCAAATGGAACACTCGTATCTGCACAAGGTAAAGTACTACGAAACGGACAAAATGGGCGTCACGCATCACTCCAATTACGTACGTTTTATGGAAGAGGCGCGCCTGGACTTTCTCGACAAAATCGGTTGCGGTTATCGGCAAATGGAAGCGGAGGGATTTTCGTCGCCCGTTGTTTCCGTTCAGCTCGACTACAAAAAGCCCACGACGTTCGACGACGAAATAGCGGTATCGGTGCGCGTAACGGAAGTGGGCTCGGCAAGACTGCGGCTCGGTTACACGATGACGTGCCGCGGCGAAAATGTTTGCTCTGCGGCAAGCACGCACTGCTTTGTGGACGGGAACGGTCGCCCGATCTCTCTCAAACGCGCAAAGCCGCAGCTTTACGAAATGCTGTCCTCGCTCGTGGACGGCGCGCGCGGATAGCGCCGTTTTTCGCTCGGATATTGCTGTTTTCGATATATGGGGTACAAAAAGCCCGCTCCGAAAGAGCGGGCTAAAATTATATTTTCGACATTTTTTGAGGACGGTTGACAAAACGGTGAGTAATTAAAACCAACAGTTTCCGATAGAATTGCGCTCGCCGCAAGCGCGATCGTGCAACAAGGTACTGTCGCGTGATCTTTACAACGCCATCGACCAAAGCAGTTGAGTGCCCACCAGCACGGCAAGGAAAGAAAAGTTTATCGCAAAAAATACTGCTATGTACCGTTTGAGGGCGACTGCGTTGTGCTTGCGAAATTCGTTCAGCGTGATGAGGCTCGCAAGCGAAGCGATAGGCGTTCCCAAACCGCCTATATTTACCGCAACAAGCAAGTTGGAGTAGTCGGCGGTAAATTTCGACAGCAAAATGGCAGTGGGCACGTTGCTGATAAATTGACAGCTTGCCACGCCTACCAACAGCGGCGAGCTTGCGACGATATTCGAAAGTATGTTTCTTATTGCCGCTATCCTCGCCAAATTGCCGCTGAACACGAAAAACGCGGCAAAGGTGATAAGCAGACCGTAGTCTACCTTTCCTATCGCCTTGCGATCCAGGCACAGCATTGCGACAAGCACCGCGACAAACACTATATACCACGGCAGCACGTCGAAAACTATCAACAGCGACAGCGCAAACAGCGCTCCGTACACAATGCTTCTCCACACGGGCGGCTTGTTTTCCTGCGGCGCAAACAGCTCTGTTTTGTCCTTTTTGACGAAGAGACACACGCCCACGATCAACAGCAGCGCCACTGCGCAGGGCACGCACATTATTTTGAGAAACTCCGCCGTGCCTATATCGTAAAAGCTGTAAAGGTATATGTTTTGCGGATTGCCGAATGGCGTCAACATCCCGCCGAGATTTGCCGCAACGTTCTGCATTACGAACACCAGGGGCATTTTGTCCTTGCGCTCGCAGCTTTCCAGCACAATGTAACCGAGGGGCAAAAAGGTGATGAGCGCCATATCGTTTGCCATCACCATAGAACCGAAATAGGTGATGAACACCAAGGCGAACACCGTGTTGCGCAAATTGCCGAATTTCAGTACGATCTTTTTTGCCAACCAGGTAAAGAACCGTATATTTTTGAACGCCGCCACGACGGACAGCGTACAAAACAGCGTTGCCAGCGTACTCCAATCGAAGTAACCGAGGTATTGCTTGTCAAACGGTACAAAAAAGCAAGTCACTACTGCAAGGGTGACCGCAACTATCGGCAAAATATTTTTACTGAAAAACTTCGCAATGCCTATCGACGGCACATTATGGAAGCTCGCCGTTTTCGTACTCATTTTTTCACCGTTGCAAATTGTAGGCTTTTGTCAAAATTTAGTCAAGCGTATGCAACGACTTTTTTTCGTTATGCCAAGATATTTTTATTTTACCTTTTTCGAGGCTTATCCGAGCGCGTTTTGCCGAAAATTTTTCGCATAACGTAAAAAATACGTTGCATTTGTCAAAGATAAGTAGTATAATACACACACGGGGAGGGGGTGTACTCAATGAAGCAAAAATTCAACGTTACGGGAATGACCTGTTCGGCATGCTCCGCGCACGTGGAAAAAGCCGTCGCCAAGCTCAAAGGCGTAAACGAGGTCACCGTCAGTCTGCTTACTAACGGAATGTCGGTGGACTACGACGAAAAGGTGACGAGCGCCAAAGCCATATGCGCCGCCGTCAAAAAAAGCGGTTACGGCGCAAGCGTTGCGGGAGAAAGTCAACAGCCGTCTCGCGTTCAACCCGTAAATACGGTCAGTCTTACCCGGCTGTTGATCTCCGTTATTTTTTGCGTTGTGCTGATGTATTTTTCTATGGGGCACATGGTGGGGCTGCCTCTTCCGAGCTTTCTCGACGGACCTCAAAACGCCGTTTCGTTGGCGTTGGTGCAATTTGTGCTGTGTCTGCCGGTTTGGTTTGTCAATTTTCCTTATTTTTCCGTCGGCTTCAAGCGGCTGTTCAAGGGCTCGCCCAATATGGACAGCCTGATAGCGGTCGGTTCCGCGGCAAGCGCGCTTTATGCCGTTGCGGTAACTTTTGTTATGAGTTACGCCCTCGGCAAAAACGATATGGCAACGGTGGAACAGTATCGTCATCTGTTGTATTTTGAGTCCTCGTCAATGATCTTGGCGTTGGTGGATCTGGGCAAGTACTTCGAGGGTCGCAGCAAGGTAAAAACGGGCGACGCGCTTGCCAAGCTGCGCAAGCTTGCGCCGGACAAGGCTTTGTTGGTAACAGAGGACGGCGAATGCGAGGTGGACGGAAAATCCATCAAAGCGGGGAACTTCGTCGCGGTAAAGGCGGGAATGTCCTTCCCCGCCGACGGAAAGATCGTGTTCGGAAGCTGCTTTGCGGATGAAAGCAGCGTCAGCGGCGAAAGTCTGCCCGTCGAAAAGCAGCAAGGCGCCTCCGTCATAGGCGGTACGGTGTGCGCGGGCGGATATGTTCGCGTGCAGGTCACGACCGTCGGGCAGGACAGCGTGTTGGAAAAGATAATAACCCTCGTGGAGGAGGCGGGCACGTCCAAAGCGCCCATTCAGCGGTTGGCGGACAAGATCTCGTCGGTATTTGTGCCCGTGGTGATGTCTATATCTTTGATAACGTTTATCGTTTGGCTGTGCGCGGGCGAAAGCTTTGCCAACGCGCTCGACTTTGCTGTATCGGTGTTGGTAATATCCTGTCCTTGCGCATTGGGGCTCGCAACGCCCGTTGCAATTATGGTGGCTACGGGCAAGGGCGCTGAAAACGGTATTCTTATCAAAAACGGCGAGATACTCGAACGTCTTGCGGACATCAAGCAAGTGGTGTTGGACAAGACGGGCACGGTAACGCTCGGCAAGCCGTTTGTCAAGAGTTTTTCGACCCCATTGGACGAAAAAGAATTTTTTGCGCTGGCAGGCGGCATAGAAAAACAAAGCGAACATCCTCTCGGAAAGGCGGTTGCGGAGCGCGCGGACGAGTTGGGCGCGGTATGCTGCGTTCCCGACGGATTCGATACGCTTGCGGGGCGCGGAGTGACGGCTACCGTAAACGGCGAAACGTATGCGATAGGCAACAAATTGCTTATGGACGAGCAGGGCGTGGACGAAAGCTCCTACGCCGAAAAGCTCCAAGAGTACTGCCGCGAAGCGCTCACCTGTCTGATGGTGAGCCGCGGTTCGGAGTTTATCGGCATTATCGGCGTGGGCGACGAGATCAAGCCCACCTCCAAGGACGCGATAATGTTGCTCAAAGAGCAAGGCGTACAGCCCGTTATGCTGACGGGCGACAACAAGCTTGCAGCCGCTGCGGTGTGCGGCGAGCTGGGCATAGACGAGTTTTATGCCGAGGTCTTGCCCGATCAAAAGGAGCAAAAGGTGCGGCAGCTGATGGAAAACGGCGTTACCGCCATGGTGGGCGACGGCATAAACGACGCTCCCGCGCTTGCGCGTGCGGACGTGGGCTTTGCGATAAGCAGCGGCGCGGACATTGCCGCGTACAGCGCCGACGTGGTGCTTGTCAAAAACGACATACGCGACGTATCCGCAGCGATAAAGCTCAGCCGAAAAACAAAACGCAACATCAAGCAGAACCTGTTTTGGGCGTTTTTCTACAATGCGTTGGGCATTCCGCTCGCGGCGGGGGTATTGTACGCCATATCATTGCGGCTCGACCCGGTGATAGCCGCGCACTTTCGGCTCAACCCGATGATAGCCGCGGCGGCGATGAGCCTGAGCAGTCTGTTCGTGGTCACCAACGCGCTGCGTCTGAGATTTTTCAAGCCCGACAAAACAGCCGATGGCGTTTCGGGCAAAAAAATAAAAACAAAACAACAAAAAACGGAGGGAAAAATGAAGTATCGGCTCTATATCGAAGGAATGATGTGCGCTCATTGCACGGCGCGCGTACAGCAAGCGCTCGAATCTTTACGCGGGGTTATCTCCGCGCAGGTAGATATGGAAAGCAAAACGGCGATCGCAGAGGTCAAGCCGCGCGTATCCGAGGAGGCTCTTTGCAAGGCGGTGGAAAAGGCGGGCTACAAGGTAACGGGGGTCGAGGCGTTATGACGGCGGACAGAGACAAGGTGGTGCGTCTGCTCAAAACCGCGCGCGGTCAAATGGAGGGTATTCTCAAAATGATAGACGAAAACCGCTATTGCATAGACATATCCAATCAGATAATGGCGTGTCAGGCGGTGTTGTCCAAAGCAAACAGAGAGGTGCTAAACGCGCATCTTAAAAGCTGTGTGTTGAACAGCAGCGGCGACGACAGCAAGGAAAAGCTGGAAGAGATAGCCCGTATACTCGATCAACTGTTGTAAGTAAAGAATTGCCCGTATCCCAAATATAATAGGGGTATGAGCAATTCTTTTTTACAGTGCGTTGCAAACGTATGCGGCGTGGAGCTGGCAACGCTTATCAAAGATTACAAGTATTCGGTTTTCGGCGGAAACACGGTAGTGGTCGAGGGACACAGCGGCATTGCGGACTACTCAACGGAAACGGTATCCTTTTCGATACGCAAGTCGGTGCTGCGCATACGCGGCGCGGATCTGCGCATCAAGTGTCTGGAAAAAGGCTTTGCCGTCGTTACGGGAGAGGTGCGCTCGGTGGAGGTGGACGGTGAAAAACGGCTGTAAGATCACATTCGAGGGGCTCAATGTCAATCGAGTTCTCTCCCTGCTGTGCAAACAAGGCATTCCCTTGGGCGAAATCACCCGACGGGGCAAAATATGCGCTTTGGAGGTTCCGTCAACACGTTACAAGCAGACTATTGCAATATTACGTGAAAGGTGCTATAATATAATCGGTATAGAATTTTTCGGTATACCCAAATTCGCAAAATTTGTCAAAAAACATTGCGTTTTGCCCGTAATTTGCGCGCTTTTGGCGTTGACGCTCGTCATTTCGTCCCGTATCTGCCTCAAAATCGAGGTGAGCGGCGACTACGACAGGCAAACGGTATGCGACGCGCTTGCGGCTTCGGGCGTAACAGTCGGGACGGATCTGCACAAGATAGATATGAGCGCTTTGCAAAACAGATTGGCAAACGAACTCGGTTCGATGTACGCCGTCATCAAGCGTTCGGGCAGCGTACTGTACGTAAACGCCGTTGCAAAAAAGGATATCTCTCCCCCGATAGATATGTCCTCGCGCAGGGATATTGTCGCGTCCCGTGCGGGCGTGGTGACAAAGCTCGTGTGCGAGCAAGGCTCGGCTCTCGTCAAAATCGGCGATTCCGTCAACGTCGGCGACGTGCTTATACGCGGATGCAGGACGTTCAACGACGGCACGAGCGAGGACGTATATGCGTTGGGGCGCGTCACGTTGCGCATTTCCGCAAGCGGCTTTGCGTTCTTTGACGGCACAAAAGAGCTGACTGTCGAAACGGGGCGTCAATTCAAAGCCGTCGGCGTCATGCTGTTCGGCAGACAATACGTCGCGGATTGTCCTTTCGAGACGTACACGGTCGACGCTTCCGTTACGCGATTGTTTCCGCTCAATCTCGCCGTCTGCGTCAACGTCTACCGCGAAACGGCGCTGCAAAAAGTGCCCGCAACTCTCGACGAGTGCTTGGAAGAGTTGAAGCAAACGGCATTAAGCGACGCTATGTCGCATTGCGACTTTGCCGTGACGGAAACGGTGTACGAAACGACGGACCGAGGCGTGTGCGCGACGCTCTACGGAGAGGTCGCGGTAAATTGATTCGGAGGAATATCTTTGGCATCCAAAAAAATCGAAGTGGATTCGATGGACGAACTGATGAAGCTGTTCGGTCCGTTTGATGAAAATATCAAAGCGATTTGCGCCGCATTCGACGTTAAGGTCGTCATGCAGGAGGGGCAAAGCTGTCTTATGGGCGAGGACGCAAGCGTCGCCGAGGCGATGAAGGTGATAGACAAGCTCAAAGATTTCATCGCGGGCGGCGACGGCGTGGATATAGGGCGCGTCAACTATCTGTGCGATCTTGCCAAGTCGGACAAGCTGGACGACGTGGACGAACTTATGGACGACGTGGTCGCGATCACCTCTCGCGGCAAGCCCGTCAAGTGCAAGACCGTCGGACAAAAAAAGTACGTCGATCTGATGAAGAAAAACATCATCACTTTCGGCGTGGGACCCGCCGGCACGGGAAAAACCTATCTGGCTGTCGCTCTTGCGGTAAACGCCGTCAAAGCCAAGCAGGTGGAAAAGATCATTCTCACCCGTCCCGCAGTGGAAGCGGGCGAAAAGCTGGGCTTTTTGCCCGGCGATTTGCAGGAAAAGGTCAATCCCTACCTCAGACCCCTTTACGACGCCTTGCAGGAAATGTTGGGAATGGACAGCTACGCCAAAATGATGGAACGCGGCACGATAGAAATTGCGCCTTTGGCGTATATGCGCGGGCGTACTCTCAACAATGCCTACGTGATCTTGGACGAAGCTCAAAACACCACGCGCGAGCAGATAAAAATGTTTTTGACAAGATTGGGCGAAGGCAGTAAAATGGTAATAACGGGCGATCTGACCCAGATAGACCTGCCAAAAGGGCTCAATTCGGGTTTGAAACACGCGATAAAAATACTAAAAGATATAGAGGACATAGGAATAATTCGTTTGAATGAAAGAGACGTTGTGCGCCATCCTTTGGTGCAAAAAATCGTCAAAGCATACGAAACAGAGGATAAATAATGAAAAAAACAAAGAAAATCACCAATATCAATTGGAAAAGCGTGATTTTTAGCTACATTACCATATTCATAGTCTTTTCCGCATTGACGATAGTGGTAAATCTTGACCGACTCACCTTGGTGAGGGCTGGGGTACAGCTGGCGACGCTAATGATATTGCTCGTGGCTTTGGCGCTGTACACCTATTTCTCCGACGTGGCGGTCATGGAGAGTACGCGCAAAACATGGGCGATGTTCACCACAATGTTGGTCGCTTACGGTCTCATTCAGCTGGCGCCGTTGTGGGACTACGTACTCAATCTGGTACCCTTTGCGCTGTGCGCGTTGATACTGTCTTTGATAGTTTCGGGCAAATGCGGCTTCTTCGCCAACTTCATCGTCATCATGCTGTGCTTTATGCAGGATATAAATTGGCAGGTGTCGGCAACGGTGGCGACGGAAAACTTTTTCTACTTGCTGTTCAGCGGCGTTATCGAAGCGGTGTTCGCGTCTTTCGTGTTGGGCAAGCATTACAGACGCTCCCGCTATCTCGTGGTGGGCGTAATTCTGGGCTTTATTTCCGTAATATGCGCCACGATAGCCTACGTGATGTTCAGCGACGAATGGTCCTGGACGGTATACGGTATCAAAGCCGCATGCTCCTTTGCCAGCGGTATCATCGGCGTAATGTTGATGTTCGTTTTGGTGCCGTTGTTCGAAAAAATATTCAACGTCAGCTCGGTATTCAGATTTTCCGAGATAGCCACTTCCGACAGCGAGCTTATGCGCAGATTGTTCGAAAAGGCTCCCGGAACCTACAATCACAGCCTTACCGTCGCTACATACGTCGAGGCATGCGCCGCAGCGATCGGACAAAGCGCGGTTATGGCACGTGCAGCCGCCTATTATCACGACATAGGCAAGATGAAAAACCCCAGCTATTTTACGGAAAACCAATTCAGCGGCATCAACCCTCACGACAGCATGACGCCCGAAGCCAGCGTCAATATGATAAAATATCACACGTTGAACGGGCTTGCCATTGCCAAGGAGTACGGACTTCCCAAGGAGGTTCAGGCGGCGATAGTGGAACACCACGGAACAATGCCGATAAAATACTTCTATCTGAAAGCGCAAAAGTACACCGACGGCGTTTTGCCTTACGACGGGTACTGCTATGACGGTCCCAAACCCACAAACAAGATCTCGGCTATTTTGATGATCTGCGACGCTGCGGAGGCGGCGCTGCGTTCGGGCGGAGACAAAACCACCGTGGAAAAAATAGTGGACGACATAGTCGCGGAACGTATGAATTTCGAGCAGTTTTCCGATTGCGACATATCCTTGAAGGAGTTGGACATAGTCAAGAGTACTATCGTAACGACCTTTGCGGGCATAAGGCACAAACGCGTTTCTTATCCCGACGTTCGCTTGACCGGTGACAAATGACGATATATTTTTCCGACGTAGGTATTCACAAATACAAAATAAAGCACGTGCTTGAAGGCGCGCTCAGATTTCTCAAACAGCCTTCGCGCCACATAGAGATGTCCCTTTCCGTTGTCGGACCGGACGAAATACGCAAGCTCAACAGTCAATTTCGCGGCGTGGACTCCGTTACCGACGTGCTGTCCTTTCCCACCTTGGAGCTTGCCAAGCAAAAGCTCGATCATATGGCTTTTCCGCCCGACGCGGTCAACTCCGAGACGGGCAAGCTCAACATAGGCGACGTGATAATATGCTTCGAACGCGCCAAAGAACAGGCGGCAAGCTTCGGTCACAGTCTCAAACGCGAGCTGTGTTTTCTGTCGTTGCACGGACTGCTGCATTTGCTCGGCTACGATCACGTTGAAGAGGACGACGAAAAGGAAATGACGGCGTTGCAAGAGGAAATCCTCACCAAAATGCGCGTCACAAGGGACAAAGCATGAAAACGGGTTTTATCGCGATAGTGGGGCAAGCAAATGCGGGCAAATCCACTTTGCTCAACTCCTTTGTACGGCAAAAGGTCTCCATTGTCTCTCCCAAGCCGCAAACCACGCGCGAGCAGATACTCGGCGTGTGGACGGACGAGGACAGTCAGATGGTATTTGTGGATACGCCGGGCTTTTTGCGCAGTAAAAACGCTTTGGGCGACTATATGCTCAAAAGCATCGACAACGCCGTTTCCGACGTGGACTGCATACTTGTAGCGATAGACGGGCACGACGGGATAGACGAGCGCGAGTTGAGCCAGATAGAGCGGTATCGCAAGCAGGGCGCGCCCATCGTGGTGGCAGTGACCAAGACGGATATATCTCAGCCCAAGCTGCTTATGCCGGAGCTTGCCAAACTAAACGGAATGGAAGGCATAAGCGAAGTGTATTGCGTATCCGCCAAGCGCAACAAGGGTGTGGAAGAACTAAAACAAGCGCTTAAAAAGTATCTTACGGGTACAGAAATGTACTTCGAAGAGGACGACGTTACGGATAAATCGCAGCGTTTCGCCGTCAGCGAGATCATTCGCGAAAAGGTGCTGTTGGCTTGCGAAAACGAGATACCGCACGGTGTGGGCGTGTACGTCAACAAAATGCAGCAAAACGGCAACGCTTGGGAGATAGACGCCACGGTGATAGTGGAAAAAGCTTCTCACAAGCCTATCGTTTTGGGCAAGCGCGGCGCAATGATCAAAAATATAGGCATACATGCCCGCGAAAGTATAGAAAAATTGCTGCAAGCAAGCGTTTTTTTGACGCTGTGGGTCAAGGTCAAAAAGGATTGGCGCAACAACCCGTCTATGTTGAACGAACTCGGCTACACCAACCGCGGCAAATAAATCGTTGTATACGACGGCGTCTTTTTACGCAAACTTATTGAAAGGAGGTTGGCATGAAGGACGCCGTTTGGAAGTTATTTCGCGCTACGGGTAACCCCGTTTACTACCTGCTGTACAAGGAACTGACCGAAGATGGAAGTCACGACAAAGGGCATAGCCCTGAAAGCAACGGACTACAAGGAAAATGACAAGCTTGTTTTGCTGTACACACTCGAATACGGCAAAATAACCGTTCACGCAAAGGGGATAAGAAAGGGCAACGCCAAGTTGAAGTTTGCCGCGGATCAATTTTGTTTCGGTCAGTACGAGCTTTCCAGGATCGAAGATCGTTTTACTCTCAAAACGTGCGATCAATTGGAAAGCTTCTACTCTTTGCGCGAGGACGTGACGACCTACTATGCCGCTTGTACCGTAGCCGAATGTCTCGGCAACTACACGGAGGAGGGACAGTCCGAACCGAACGTTTTCGTGGACGCGCTAAGGGCGCTTTCCGCTCTTACCGACGGCGTAGAGCCGCTTTTGGTATCGCTGCGTTACATTTTGTGCTTTTTGAAGCTGCAAGGCTTCGAGCTGCAATTCGACAGCTGCGTTTCTTGCGAAAAAACGCCCGAAAAGCGTTTTCTCGACTTGCAGCGCGGAGGTATAGTTTGCGACCGTTGCCGCACTCCCGACAGTCTGACGGTATCGGCGCGTACCGTCGCCGTTTGCAAAATGGTGCAAAATATGCCCTACGACAAGTTGAAAAATCTCAATTTCACGTCGGAAGCGCTGCGCGAGGCTTTGCAGCTGTGTTATCGCTACGTGTCTCACGGCTTTTCCCCGTTCAAGAGCCTCGGCGAATTGCTGCGACTTTGATATTTTTCGCCGTGCCATAGTTTTTTTTCTTTTTTCTCTCGTTATTTTCAAGCGCATTTCGTGTTTTTGAGGCGAACGCGTCGACTTTTTTTATTACCGTCAATTTTTATTCGCGACTTTTAGAATATCGAAAATATTGTTCGAAAATTTCATAAAGTTCCTTATATATTTTTGCGTAAAAAGTACTTGTGTATTTTGTCAAAATATTGTAAAATAAATGCGTATGGGCAAACAAGCTCACAACGTGTAAATTATTTTTGGAGGAATAACAAAGTGGCAAAGAAATTTATTTATTTGTTTAGCGAAGGCAACGCTCAAATGCGCGAGATCCTCGGCGGTAAGGGCGCAAACCTCGCGGAAATGACCAATATCGGTCTGCCCGTTCCGCAGGGATTTACCATTTCCACGGAAGCTTGCACTCAGTACTATGAGGACGGCAAGCACATCAACGACGGTATCAAGAAGGAAATTCTCGAATACATCGCCAAGTTGGAAAAGATCACCGGCAAAAAGTTCGGCGATCTCAAAAATCCTCTGCTTGTCTCCGTACGTTCCGGAGCGCGCGCGTCGATGCCCGGTATGATGGACACCATCCTCAATCTCGGTCTCAACGACGAGGTGGTGGAAGTTCTCGCAAAACAAAGCGGCAATCCCCGTTGGGCTTGGGACTGTTACAGACGTTTCATACAGATGTTTTCCGACGTCGTTATGGAAGTGGGCAAAAAGTACTTTGAAGAGCTCATCGACAAGATGAAGGCGAAGCGCGGCATCACTTACGACGTGGAAATGACTGCCGACGACCTCAAAGAACTTGCGGGTCAGTTCAAAGCAGAATATCAGGCAAAGATCGGCAAGCCCTTCCCCCAAGACGCCAAAGAACAGCTGTTTGCGGCGGTGGAAGCGGTGTTCCGCAGCTGGGATAACCCCCGCGCCAACGTTTACCGTATGGACCACGACATTCCGTACAGCTGGGGCACGGCTGTAAACGTGCAGATGATGGCGTTCGGCAATATGGGCGACGATTGCGGCACCGGCGTTGCGTTTACGCGTAACCCCGCCACGGGCGAAAAAGGTCTTATGGGCGAATTTCTTATGAACGCGCAGGGCGAGGACGTCGTCGCGGGCGTGCGCACCCCGATGCCCATTTCGCAGATGGCTCAGGTGCTGCCCGATGTGTACAAGCAATTCCTTCAAGTTTGCGAAACGCTCGAACATCACTACAAAGATATGCAGGATATGGAGTTTACCATCGAGCGCGGCAAGCTGTATATGCTGCAAACCCGCAACGGCAAGCGTACGGCTGCCGCGGCTATCAAGATCGCTTGCGACCTCATCGACGAGGGTATGATCTCCGAGCAGGAAGCTCTTATGCAAATCGACGCCAAGAGTCTTGATATGCTTTTGCACCCCACGTTTGACTCGGCTGCTCTTGCGGCTGCGGACAAAAACAACGTTGTGGGCAAAGGTATTGCGGCAAGCCCCGGCGCGGCGGCAGGCACGGTAGTGTTTACCCCGGAGGACGCGGTAACGCTCGGCAAGCAAAAGAAGAAAGTCATACTTGTCCGTTTGGAGACCAGCCCCGAAGACATCGAGGGTATGAAGTACGCGCAAGGTATCCTTACCGTTCGCGGCGGACAGACGTCTCACGCGGCGGTAGTTGCACGCGGAATGGGTACCTGTTGCGTTTCCGGTTGCGGCGACATAAAGATGGACGAAGCCAACAAGCAATTCGAGTTGGGCGGCAAAGTGTTCCATGAGGGCGATCCCATCAGTTTGGACGGTTCCACGGGCAAGATCTACGACATTGCCATCAAGACGGTTCCCGCCGATCCCAACAGCGGCTACTTCGGACGCATAATGAAGCTTGCCGACAAATACAAGGCGTTGGACGTTCGCACCAATGCGGACACTCCCGCAGACGCGCAGCGCGCGGCAGAGTTGGGCGCTCAGGGTATCGGCTTGTGCCGCACCGAGCATATGTTCTTCGGCGAAGGACGTATCGACAAGTTCCGCGAAATGATTTGCAGCGAGACTGTGGAAGAACGCGAAAAAGCTCTTGCCAAGATCGAACCGCTTCAACAAGCGGACTTCGAGGGTTTGATGGAAGCATTGAAGGGTCAGCCCGTCATTATCCGTTTCCTCGATCCTCCTCTTCACGAGTTTGTTCCCACCGAAGAGCGCGACATCGAAGAGCTGGCAAAGGCTCAGGGCAAGACGGTCGCTCAGATCAAGCAGATCTGCAACAGTCTGCACGAATTTAACCCAATGATGGGTCACCGCGGATGCCGTTTGGCAGTCACCTATCCGGAGATCGCCGTTATGCAGACGCGCGCGGTCATCAAAGCCGCTTTGAACGTTCAGGCGCGCCATCCCGATTGGGAGGTCGTACCGGAGATCATGATCCCGCTTGTGGGAGAGGTCAAAGAATTGGCGTATGTCAAAAAGACCGTCGTTGCCACCGCAGACGCCGTTATCAAAGAGAGCGGCAAACAATTGAAGTATATGGTAGGCACAATGATAGAGATACCTCGCGCCGCGTTGACAGCCGACGAGATAGCTCAGGAAGCGGAATTTTTCAGCTTCGGCACCAACGACCTTACGCAAATGACCTTCGGTTTCAGCCGCGACGACGCGAGCAAGTTCCTGCCCAGCTACTATTCGAGCAAGATCTACGAATCCGATCCGTTTGCGCGCCTTGACACCAAGGGCGTAGGCAAATTGATGAAGATGGCGGTAGAGCTTGGACGCAGCACTCGTCCCACGCTTTCCTGCGGAATTTGCGGAGAACACGGCGGCGATCCCAGCAGTATCGAGTTTGCTCACAGCATCGGTTTGACGTATGTTTCCTGCTCGCCTTTCCGCGTACCCATCGCCCGTTTGGCAGCCGCGCAAGCGAACATCAAAAATCCTCGCAAGTAAGGCGAAATTGCCATATGGGGTAGCAAAAATTTAATATTTTGCAACAACAAAAGGGTCTGTTCCGTAAAGAAACAGACCCTTTTTCAAGCGCTGTTAAAGCGGCGCGTTGCGATTTTTGCTCGACCGTATCAGCGGCTTTATGTTCTACATGATGATAATTGCCGGCATCGCCGCAATCGATTGTAACGAGTTTTCCGATATGTTGTGGCAGCTTCTCATCACCTGCACGGTGGGAGCGGTAGCAACGTTTGTGTACATTCGCTTGGTTTCCAACCATATTTACAGGGGGGGGGGACGAACACGAGTTTATTTCGATGTTCGGAATGTTGACGGGCACGGCAAGCAACGACCGATACAAAGCAAATATATTGACAGAGAACAAACACTTTGATAAGATTATGTCATTGATGGGGAGTAAGATGAAAAAACTTTTTTGTATAGGTCTGTTTGTATTGTACTGTGTTGCGGTAGGTGCAACGACAGTTGTCGGCTCGCTTTTGGAATGGCTGCCAATCTTTATCTGTGCCGTTGCTGTTTGCGGCGTTTGCATTTTCTGCTTGGCAATAGCGTTTGTCATACGAGTTTGCGGTCACAGAATTTTTGTTGATACCGACTCGAAGTATTTTTACATCAATCGCAATATGGGCGTTGCCGTTTTTGCAATTTTTTTGGGATTGGCGCTTTTTGCGATAGGAGCGCTGTTCGGCTATCGAAATGACGACGTTGCGGGACAAGCCGTCTGCGGTGTGCTTGCGAGCGTGTGTTTGTTGTATTCCGACGCAGCGGCAGTTTTGAAAATTTTGAGTTGGTAGTCGGTCTTACAGTACACGCCTTTCACAAACGTTGCAATGTCGTTCTATCCAAAGAGTTTGCGCAAATTTATTTTTAGTTGTTGCGGGTCGACGGCAGCGGTGGTATAATAGGGTCGTATCAAAAATAAAGGAGATGAAATTATGTCAAAAAAATCCAATGAACCTACCACAAATTACGGTATAGTAAAGGTCACCGCGTTTTGGGGTATAATAATTTCCGGTATCGCCGGGATTATCACTTTTATTATTCAGTGTCTTATCCGTTGGAACGTTATCGGCAGCGCGGGCGCTGTAATGGGCAGAGTTATCGGCGTGATGAATCTGATCGCCAACATCGCGTTGTTTGTCAGCGTTTTTCTCGCCGCCTACGCACACTCCAAGAGCAAAACCAAGGTGTTCAGAGCGCTGTTTTGGGTCTTTTCCGTATTGGCGTTTTTGGGCATTTTGGGGATCAACCTGCTTAGCATTTTTTGATAAATCTTTTCCGACCACACGTGCGGCGGTCGATTGCTTGCTGCTACGCAACGCATGCGCAATCGACGGTAAAATAAACAACATTCAGGAAATCGACTTCCTCGGCGAAAGTCGATTTCTTTTTATACTGCCTACACCCTGAACCAATGCGCTTACGCGCCGCCGCAGCTCGGTAGGGTACCCGCACAAATTGAGCTTGCGAAAATTGTGTGGGAGAGGAGTGCCCTTGTGTCAGCGGTACCGAGTACGCTTGCGTGCTTGGTGCTGACAAGCACGTGGTGCGCCGCGGGCACCGGTCCGTGATTGCGGAGTTTAATTGAAAACTATCCGTTTGACATCGCTGTCGTATTCGGTTACACCCCAACATTTATTACAGAACCCGTTTTTTGAATATGAAAAATCTTTACAGATCAAGTGAACATTCAACAATGGCAATCGCAAATTCGGACGAAGTTGCGGCGCAAATTTATTGATTTACGTCTATGTTTGTTGTATAATTAAATCAACAACTCACCGAACGCGGTAGGAGAGGACAACATGGCAAAACAAGTAATTTTCGGCACGCCCTACGAAACGGGCGCGATAGTAAAGCCCGTCGAGCAAGCGGAAGGACTTGCCCATTTTGAGGTAAACGAACAGGCGGATAAGCTTGTGTTTCGTTGCAAATTGGACAAAAACGACATCGTTTACGGCTTGGGCGAACAGGTAAAAGGCATCAACAAACGGGGCGGCAGATACGTCAGCTACAACACCGACGACCCCAATCACAACGACGGCTCGCTTTCGCTGTACGGCTCGCACAATTTTATCGTAGTGGCGGGGCGGAAGCCTTTCGGAGCATTCTTCGACACTCCCGGCAAGGTCGTGTGGGATATAGACGTTGACGACAGCGGCGAGATAGTTGTAACAACGGATCAAAACGTCAAAGTGGTGGAAATGGACGGGGACGGCGCATATCCGATCGCGAGAGAGTTTTTGTCCCTCATCGGACGAAGTTTCATTCCGCCGCTGTGGGCTTTCGGTTTCGGTCAAAGCCGTTGGGGTTACAAACGCCAACGCGATTTCGACAACGTTGCGGACGGTTACCGCAACAACAACATACCGCTCGATTGGATATGTATGGACATCGACTATATGGACAGGTTCATCGATTTTACGGTAAACGTCAAGCGCTTCCCCGACCTCAAAGGTTATGTCGCCGCGCTCAAACAAAGGGGCATACGTCTCGTGCCCATCATCGACGCGGGCGTCAAGATCGAACCCGGCAACGCCACCTACGACGAGGGTATAAAAAACGGATTTTTCTGCACCAATCACGAGGGCAAGCCCTTCAAAGCGGCGGTGTGGCCCGGCATGACGCACTTTCCCGATTTTTTCCGACCCGAATGTCGCGAGTGGTTCGGCAACGAATATCGCAAGCTTACGGAGTTGGGTATCGAGGGCTTTTGGAACGATATGAACGAGCCTGCGATTTTTTACAGCGAGTACACGGGCATAACAAACTCTCTTACGCCCGTGCCCGCCTCCGAGCAGGAAAAGGAAACCAACGCTTACAAAGATTACCGCAATTTCTATCATCTTGTGGACGGTCGGCGCGTACTTCACGAAAAAGTACACAATCTTTACGGAGCGTTGATGACTCGCGCCGCGAGCGAGCAGCTGGACAAGCTGCTGCCCGACAGATTTTTACTGTTTTCGCGCTCTTCATACGTAGGCGCTCACCGTTACGGCGGTATTTGGACGGGCGACAACGGCTCCGATTGGGATCATCTTGCTCGCAACGTGCGAATGATGCCCTCTCTCAATATGTGCGGGTTTTTGTACAGCGGCGCGGACACGGGCGGCTTCGGCGGAAATTGCAGCCGCGAGTTGTTGCTCAGGTGGTTGGCGTTCAGCTGTTTTACGCCGTTGATGCGCAATCATACGGCGATACTCACCCGCAAGCAAGAGTGTTACCGTTACGGCGGTAAAGAAGATTTCCAAAGCGTGGTTTCTTTGCGCTACAAGCTGTTGCCCTACATATATTCGGAGTTTGTCAAGGCGGCGCTTTCGTCGGATATGTACATCAAGCCTCTCGGCTTCGAGTATTTCGACGAGCGGTCGCTTGCGGTGCAGGATCAACTGCTTGTGGGCGAAAGCGTTATGGTGGCTCCCGTTATCGAAAAGGGCGCCAAGGGCAGAAAGGTGTGGTTGCCCGATGAAATGACGGAGGTGCGCTACGACGGCAATTGCTTTACGTGCGAGCGCGTCCCAATGGGCGAACGGGAGATAAAAGTCGCGCTCAACGAAGTGGTGTTTTACATTCGCAAGGGCAAATGCGTGCCCGTATGCAAAGGCGCGCAATGCACCGACGAGCTGAATATGACGGACGTGGTGCTTCTCGGCGACGGCAAACAGTACCGTTGCTACACCGACGACGGCTTTACCAAAGATGTCTCCGAAAGCAACATCGTTACGCTTAGCAGAAAGTGATCTGACGAAATTTTTTACCCCATATCGCAATTTTGCGGTATGGGGTGAATTTTTTAGCCCGCGCCTCAACATTTTCCATAGAACCCAAAAATAGCGTCCCGTAGAGGGACGCTCGGAGTAGTTATCGCATGCAGTCGGGCGGAGGATCGTCGGCTTTGTCGTCGTTTGGGGTAACTGCGCGCCCTTTTTTGCGCAGCAGATTGGGCAGTATCTCCACAAGCACCACGGCGCTAACCACCATGACGCCGCCCACGACGGTAGACCATTGCAACGGTTCCAATCCGACTGCCACCGACAGCGCCGCGCCGATAGGCGACTCGCACGCCATTATCAAGGACGCCTCGGATGGGGACAGCCGCGTCTGCGCAAAGGTCTGCGCATAGTACGCAAACGCCGTACCTCCCAAAACGACTATGGCAAGCCGCCACAAATCGTATCCCGCGTCGAAATTCATTTGCGCGTAGCGTTTGCTTTCGAAGATCACCGTGTACAACACAAACAGTATCGCCGCCGTCGCCACCTGCCAAAAGGTCAGCTGCACGTAGTCCGTTTTGCCCGATTTCAGCACGTAGTCCGCCCAAACAATCTGCAATGCAAAGCACATCGCGCACGCCAACGTCAGCAAGTCGCCTTTCCAGGTCACTCCCGTTTCTTTTTTGCCCGCAAAGTTGAGTATCAGCAAGCCGCCTATTGCCAGCGCCGCGCCCACAAACGTTGTCCAATGCGGACAGCGACGGTATATTATCCAAGCGACAAAGGGCACAAGCACGACGTAAAATGCGGTAAAAAAGCCGTTGTGCGAGGGCGTGGTGTATTTCAACGCGATAAGCTGCAACAAAAATCCGCCGAACAGCAGCGCGCCGCCTACCGCGCCGTACAAAACGGCTCGCAAACGGAATTTGACACGCTTGTTGAATACGGCAAGCAGACACAGCGCCGAAACGCCGAATCTCAACGCGTTGAGCAGCGACGGCGCGTCGGCAAAGGTGTGGTCCATCAATTGCGCGTTCAGCACAAAACCCGCTCCCCAAAATATTGCCACCGCGCTTAGCATAAGCAAGCCCACGAAATGTTGTTTTTTGTTCGTTTTCTCCATATAAAAAATAAAACGACAAACCTTAATATTAGTCTGTCGTTAAGTTGCCGAGGCGAATGGACACGGGATCTCTCCCACATTTCCGTCGGCTATGATAGTTTTATATTATAATTATATGCCATTTTTTCGAAATTGTCAACATCGCCGAGAAAAATTTTTTTTAATGAACGTTTTCGCGGCGTAAAAAAGGCAACCGGCTGCGTTTTGCGGCTTTTTTGTTTTTGTCAATTGATTTCAAATAATTGCTTTTAATCTAAATCAATGATAAAATATAATTTGCGTACGTATGCGTTAAATGCGGCGTTCATACTTTTTTTAAGAGGACTATATGAGATCAAGCGGAATTTTGTTACACATCACGTCCCTGCCCGGTTCAAGCGGCGTCGGCACTCTTTCCGAAGCGGACGGATTTATTCGTTTTTTGCGCGAGTCCAAGCAACGTTATTGGCAAATATTACCCATCACTCCCACGGATTTCGTAAATTCACCCTACGCGTCCCCGTCGGCTTTTGCGGGCAACACGCTTGTGATAGACGCGGACGAGCTTTGTCGCCAAGGTCTGATAAGCGCCGAAACGTTGCTTGACAGCAAACGCGCTCGCGGAAACGACTACGGATATGCGCTTTATCAAAAGGAAAAAATTCTTAGGGAAGCTTACTCCGAATTCGTCAAAAACGATCCCCCCGCGGACTACACGGAGTTTTGCGACCGCAACGAATTTTGGCTTGCGGATTACGCGTTGTTTTGCGCCGTCAAAAAACACTTCGGAGGCAAATCCTGGTTGGAGTGGGAGGACGAGGATATTCGTATGCGCAAAAAGGACGCTTTGGAGCGTTACTCGGCGATGTTGTCCGACGAGACGGATTACGTGGCGTTTTGTCAGTACGTGTTCGACCGTCAGTGGAAGCGTTTTCGCGCAAAGCTTCACAAGGCGGGCATAAAGCTTATCGGCGACATTCCCATATACGTTGCGTACGATTCCGCCGACGTGTGGGCGCATCCTGAGCTGTTCGAACTCACCGCGGATCGCCGTCCGAGTTGGGTGGCGGGCGTTCCTCCCGATTATTTCAGCGAGGACGGACAGCTGTGGGGCAATCCTCTCTACGATTGGGACGCGATGAAGAAGGAAAACTATCGTTGGTGGACGGCTCGCGTCGGCAGATGCGCCGAACTTATGGACGTGCTGCGTATCGATCACTTCCGCGCTTTCGACAGTTACTATGCCGTTAAATACGGCGAAAAAACCGCGCGCAAGGGACATTGGCGCAAGGGGATAGGTTACGAATTTCTCAAACACATTCAGGACAGCTTTCCCTCTCTCGAAATAATAGCCGAGGATCTCGGCGACATACCCGCAAGCGTGTTGGCGTTGCGGGATAAATGCGGGCTTGCCGGCATGAAGATAGTGCAGTTCGGCTTTGACGGCAACCGTTCCAATCCGTTTTTGCCCGCCAATTTCGAAGAACACTGCGTGGCTTATCTCGGCACGCACGACAACGATACCACCGTCGGTTGGTGGCAAAGTCTGGAAAAATATCAACGGGAAATCGTCCTGAATATGACGGGGCTTGCCGACGGCGATCACATAGCGCGCGATCTGATGACGATACTTGCCGAAAGCAAGTCGGAGTTGGTTATATACAGCATGCAGGATCTGGCGGAAAACGACACTTCCGCCCGAATGAATACGCCCGGTACGCTGGGTTGTTGGAAATATATGGCAAAACGCGGGGATCTCTCCCGCAAAAACGCCGATTGGTTGGCGGATCTGACAGTCAGAACGCATAGAACGGAGGACTGAAATGAACAAATTTACAAGCTTTTACAACGGTGAAAGCACCGACGCTTACGAGCTGTTGGGTTGTCACAAGGCGGGCGACGGGCAATATCATTTTGCCGTTTGGGCGCCCAACGCCAAGGAGGTTTGCGTAGTAGGCGATTTCAACAATTGGCTGTTTGCCCACGACAAGCTGTCGTTGGAGGACGGCATTTGGCAGATCACGGTAGAGGCGCGCCCCGGCGATTGCTACAAATTTGCTATCACGACGCAGTTGGGCAACATTCTCTACAAAGCCGACCCTTACGCAAGGTATTCCGAGCTGCGTCCCAAGACGGCGAGCGTCATCTACGACCCCGCGGAACCGTTTGTGTGGTCGGACACCGATTGGATAGAAAAACAAAAGAAAAAGGACATATACAAAAGCCCCGTCAATATCTACGAGGTGCATGCGGGCAGCTGGCGCCGTCATTACGACGGAAGAATGTACAGCTACCGTGATCTTGCCAAATATCTTGTGCCCTACGTCAAAAAGATGGGCTACACGCACGTGGAATTTATGCCCCTCGCCGAACATCCCTTTGACGGCAGCTGGGGCTACCAGATCACGGGCTTTTATGCTCCTACCAGCCGTTACGGCACGCCTGACGATCTCAAATATCTGATAAACAAGTTCCACAAGGCGGGCATAGGCGTTATTTTGGATTGGGTCCCCGCGCATTTTTGCAAGGACGCTCACGGATTGATAGAATTTGACGGAACGTGCTGTTACGAAAGCGCCGACGAATTTAAAAAGGAACACAAAAGCTGGGGCACGCGTATATTCGATTACTCCCGTTTCGAGGTGCAGAGCTTTCTTGTGTCCAACGCCCTTTATTGGCTAAAAGAATTTCATGTGGACGGCTTGCGCGTGGACGCTGTGGCAAGTATGCTGTATCTCGACTACGACCGTCGCGACGGCGAGTGGCGTCCCAACAAGTGGGGCGGCAAGGAAAATCTCGAAGCCATCGACTTTTTGAAAAAATTGAGCTGCAAGGTTTTCGAGGCTTGTCCCTACGCGCTTTTCGTCGCAGAGGAATCCACCGCCTTCCCCCAAGTTACTCATCCCACGTACGCGGGAGGTCTCGGCTTCAATTACAAATGGAATATGGGGTGGATGAACGACGTTTTGAGCTATATGAAAACGGATACGCTCTGGCGGGCGGAGCATCACAATCAACTCACCTTTTCTATGTGCTATGCCTATTCGGAAAACTTTATCCTGCCTCTCTCGCACGACGAGGTCGTCCACTTGAAGGGAAGCCTCATCAACAAGATGTTCGGCGACTACGACGCAAAATTCGCCCAGCTCAAAGCATTGCTCGGTTTTCAATATGCTCATCCGGGCAAAAAGCTCAATTTTATGGGCGTGGAGCTTGCGCAGTGGAACGAATGGAACGAGGACAAGGAATTGGATTGGATGCTGTTGACCTATCCCAAGCACGACAGTCACAAGCTGTTCGTTCAACAGCTCAACAGCATTTACAAAAAGTACAAGCCGCTCTATCAAAACGATTCCGATTGGCAAGGCTTCCGTTGGCGTCTGGCGGACGACAGCGCAAACTCGGTGTTGGCGTTTGAGCGCGTGGACAAAAAGGGCGACGTGGTGTTGGCGATCGTCAATTTCAGCATATACGACTATCGCAAGTACGGCTTCTTTATGGACGCGGGCGACTACTCGCTCATCCTCGACAGCGACGAATCGCGTTTCGGAGGCAGAGGAGTGGACGTCGTGACCGACATACATACCGACGACAAGGGATATGCGGAGTTTACCATACCCGCAAGCAGCGTTTTGTACTATTACAAAAGCGCGACAGCAAACAAAAAAAGACAGGGAGACTGAATAATGGAAACATCCTACGGAAATTTGACCAAATCGCGCATAAGAGACATGATCGAAAGCGCGTCCAACAAGGCTTACGGCATATCCGCAAGCGAGCTTACCAACGCGCAGCTTTACAAATGCGTGGCAAGCGTGGTGAGGGATATGCTCCTCGAAAAGCGTACCGCTTTCAACCGTCAGTACAAGGCGCGCGACAGAAAGCGCGTTCACTATCTTTCGATGGAATTTTTGATGGGACGCAGTCTCAAAAACAATTTGTTCAATATGGAAATGGAGGGTCTGTTTGCCGAAACTCTCAAAAAATACTATTACGTGGACATAAACGATCTGTACGAATGCGAGCCTGACGCGGGCTTGGGAAACGGCGGTTTGGGCAGACTTGCCGCTTGTTATCTGGATTGCCTCGCCAAAGAAAACTATCCCGTGATGGGACATTCGCTGCGTTTCGAGTACGGATTTTTTCAACAAAAAATAGTGGACGGATGGCAGACGGAGCTGCCTGAAAATTGGCTGCCCGGCGGCGAGGTGTGGCTCAAAGAGCGCGCCGACAAAGCGCAGGTGGTACGTTTCGGCGGCGAAGTCAAGGAAATATGGACGGATCAAGGACCCGTTTATCAACAAGTAAACTGTCAGGAGGTCAAGGCTTTCCCCTACGATATGGTGGTGGAGGGCTATGACGCGACGGCGGTGGGCGTGCTGCGTTTGTGGGCGGCGCGCACAAACAAGCCTTTCGACTTCCGCACATTCGGTCAGGGCGATTATCTCAGAGCGTTGGAAGAGCAATCGCAGGCGGAAATGATCACCAAGGTGCTGTACCCCAACGACGACCACGAGGAGGGCAAGACGCTTCGTCTCAAACAGGAATACTTTTTGGTGTCGGCGGCTATGCAAAATATCGTATCCGATCACTACAAGCGTTACGGCAATTTCGACAAGTTTACCGACCTTGTCGCCGTACACATTAACGACACTCACCCCGCGCTTTGCGGTCCGGAGCTTATGCGCATATTCATAGACGAATATCATATGGATTGGGACAAGGCGTGGGGAATGGTCAAGTCGGTCACGGCTTACACCAACCACACCGTTATGGCGGAGGCGTTGGAGTGTTGGCCCGAATATATCTTCCAACGTCTGTTGCCGCGTATCTATCAGATAATCGTCGAGATAAACGAGCGCGCCTGCAAGGAATTTTTCGAAAAAACGCAGGATTTCAAAAAGGTATCCGATCTTGCCGTCATCGCTTACGGGCAGATACGTATGGCAAATTTGTCGATAATTTCCTCTCACAGCGTCAACGGCGTAAGCGAGCTGCACAGCGAGATACTCAAAAACAACCTGTTCAAAAATTTCTACGAGTTGGAGCCCAAGCTGTTTACCAACGTGACCAACGGCATAGCGCACCGCAGATGGCTTTGTCAAGCCAATCCGGGGCTTACCGATCTCATCAAGGATCTGATCGGCGACGGTTTTGTGTCCGACGCGAGTCAGCTTACCAAGCTTAACGCCTTTTTGGACGACGCACAAGTACACAAGCGTATGGAAAAGATCAAGCGCGACAACAAGGAGCGCTTTGCTCAACGCGCAATGCAGCGCCTCGGAGTCAAGATCGACCCCGACACGCGTTTCGACGTGCAGATCAAACGCTTGCACGAGTACAAGCGTCAGCTGCTGAACGTACTCAAAATCATCAGTCTGTACCACGATTTGAAGCTCGATCCCGATTTGGACGTCACTCCGCAAACCTTCATTTTCGGGGCGAAAGCCGCGCCGAGCTATTATGCCGCAAAGGAAGTGATAAAGCTTATTTGCTGTATACAAAAGGATCTCGAAGCGCACCCGAAGATACGCGAAAAGCTCAACGTGGTGTTTATGGAGAACTATTGCGTGACCATGGCGGAGGAGCTTATTCCCGCGGCGGAAATTTCCGAGCAGATATCTCTTGCGGGCAAGGAAGCCAGCGGCACGAGCAATATGAAATTTATGATCAACGGCGCGATAACGCTGGGCACTCTCGACGGAGCCAACGTGGAGATCAACGAATGTGTGGGCGAGGACAACATTTTCATTTTCGGAATGAACGCCAAAGAGGTCACCGAACTGTGGGAAACGGGCTACAACAGCACGTCTTACTATTTCAAGCTGCCCAAGCTGCGTATGATCATCGAAGAACTTAACAACGGTTTTGCGGGCGAAACGTTCGAAAACATCAGCAATTATCTGCTAAGAAACTATCCCATTGCCGATCCGTATATGTGTTTTGCCGATTTCGGCGATTATATGAACGCTTACGAACGGATGGACGAGGCGTACAAGGATATCGACCGCTGGAACAGAATGTCCCTTAAAAACATCGCGGAGTCCGGTCGCTTTGCAGCCGACCGCGCCGTCAAGCAATACGCGACGGAAATTTGGAGAATGTGATGGAGTACGTAAGATACAACCCGACGGACGAGTTTTACAAATCTATCGTGGGCGCAGTGGGCGAGGACGTGCGTTTCGGCATACGTCTGCAAATCCACGAAGTCGTCAATCCGTCCAAGGTCAAGCTTGTGGTGTACAGCGACGACCGCGCCGTCAACAAAGAGTACGTAATGTACAAGGACGTCAGCGGCGGCGGATACGACAACTATCTTGCCGACGTGCAGCTCAAAAAAGGCTTGTATTGGTACTACTTTACTATGGACGGGGTCGCCTACGAGCATTACATCGGCTTGGGCGACGACCTGAGAGCGTCGATGTTTTTCGAAAACGTTCGTCCGTATCAGCTTTCCGTATACAAAAAACAGTACGAAACGCCCTCCTGGCTCAACAAAGGCGTGATGTATCAAGTAATGGTGGACCGTTTTGCGTCCGACGGCACGACCGTTCCCAACGAGGACAAGGTCATGCGCCGTTGGGGAGAACAGCCCTTTTACCGCGAGGAGGACGGAGTCGTGCGCAATCGCGATTTCTTCGGCGGAAACTTGAAGGGGCTTATCGGCAAGCTGGACTATCTGCAAACGCTCAACGTTACCACGCTGTATCTCAACCCGATCTTCAAGGCGTACAGCAATCACAAATACGACACCGAGGACTACGAGGTCATCGACCCGATGTTCGGTACGAAAGAGGACTTTGCCGAGCTGTGCCGTCAGGCGGAAGCGCGCGGAATGCGCGTGATATTGGACGGCGTGTTCAATCACGTCGGCAGTACCTCCAAGTACTTCAACCGCGGCAAAAAGTACGGCGAGGGCGGCGCATACAACGACGAAAAGTCTCCCTATCGCGATTGGTTTCACATCTACGACGACGGCAGCTACGAGTGTTGGTGGAATTTTCAAAGTCTGCCTCGCATAAACGCCCACAGCAAGGGCGCGCAGCGCTATTTTACGTCAAAAAACGGTATCGTTCCCCGTTGGTTGAGAGCGGGCGCTGCGGGTTGGCGGTTGGACGTCGTTGACGAGATAGACGACTGTATGCTGGACAAGATCGTCGCCTCCGCCAAAAAGGAAAAGCCCGACGCCGTGATAATAGGCGAAGTGTGGGAGGACGCGTCCAACAAGGTGGACTACGGAGTGCGCCGTCACTATTTGGACGGCAGTCAGTTGGACAGCGTGATGAACTATCCTTTGATGAACGGGATAATTTCCTTCGTAAGGGACGGCAACGAGCAGTTGTTGAGTCAGGTCGTATTCGATATAGTCAACAACTATCCCCGTTTCGTGCGCAACAACCTAATGAACATTTTGGGAACGCACGACACAATGCGCATACTCACCGATCTTGCGGGCACAAGGCTGGACAACGCTCCCAAAGAGGCTATGGCTCGCACCAAGCTGAACGACTATCAATACAAAGAGGGTTGCAAGCTGCTCAAAATAGCGGCGGTGTTGCAGTACACGATGTTCGGTTTCCCCTGCGTGTTCTACGGCGACGAAGCGGCGGTAGAGGGCTACAAGGATCCTTTCTGCCGCGCGTGCTATCCCTGGGGCGAGGAAAACAAGCTTATGTTGGATTTTTATCGCCGTTTGGGCGAGCTGAGAAAGTGCAACGTCTTTGCCGAAGGCGACTTTCACCAGCTTGCAGCCGAGCGGGGCGTGTACGCTTTCGAGCGCGTAGACACCGAGACCGACTCCCAAGCGATCGTGGCTGTCAACCGCGGCGACGACGTGTACAAGCTGTATCTCGGCGACGCCTACGAGGACGTTCTCACGGGGCGCAAGTACTCCAAAAGCTGTCATTTGCAGCACAACGGGTATGTGATACTGCGCAAGCTGTCGCAGCATTGAGAGAATCCACGACCACACGTGCGGCGGTCGCTCGTGCGGTCGCGCTCAAAAAGGCTTCGCTTCGCGCACTGCGTGCGCTCGTTG
>CANQCN010000013.1 GCA_947589685.1 uncultured Clostridia bacterium | reverse complement strand
CACCAACCGCACACAATGCGGTCGATACCGCTGACAGGCGGGTCGTCCTCTCCCACACAATTTTCGCAAGCTCAAATCGTGCGGGTACCCTTTTGGTGCCAGCTCCCCTTGCTCATCAAGGGGCGCCTTTCATTAGTGCCCGAAGTGAAGCCTTTTTGGGGTTATTTCTTGTACCCCTCTTCCACCACCTGTCGGTGGTCCCCCCCCCTTCCCCGTAAATCGTGTTTCACTCGATTGACGGGGACGGTTCAGTGTCGCCGTTATCGACTGTGTCCCTGCGAATAGGGGTTGGGCGGAGGGGCGTGGCGCGTTAAACCAATCACCACAGTGTGGTGTTGGTAGCTGCCACGTGAGGGCGCAATCGTTTTCTTCGTGCGCCCGTGTTCCTTATAAATGGAACGGTGGGTTCTACCGAGAGCGAGCGCGTCGCGACTCAAAATAATCTGCAACGAGGGCACCGCTCAAAACTTCAAACCCCTCAGTCTCGCTTCGTTCGACAGCTCCCCTTGCTCATCAAGGGGCGCCTTTCATTAGTGCCCGAAGCGAAGCCTTTTTGAGCGCGACCGCACGAGCGACTTACTTCACTTGACGCGTAGCGGCAAACTTCTCTCGTTTGCGGCTCTGCCGCAAACGATCACAGTCCCGTTCCCATGCCGGAGGACATAGAGAACATCGGGACGTAGATGGCGATGACGATGAAGCCGACTACCACGCCGAGAACGATCGTGATCATAGGCTCCATAAGCGCCAATGCGGCGTCTGCCGCGGTGGTCGCTTCGTCGCTGTAAAAGTTGCCTATCGTGCGGAGAGTCTCCTCCAAAGTACCTGAGGTCTCGCCCACGTTGATCATTTCCACCAACATCGCGGGGAGGTATTTGCTGTTTTTCAACGCTTCGCCGAGGCTCATACCGCCTTCGATATCGACGATACATTCGTTGAGTTCCTTGCCTACGCAGCGCAGATCCACCACGCGGCTGACGATATCCAGCGCGCGCGTCATAGGCAGACCCGCCGCAAGCAATGTGGACAGGGTGTTAGCCACCTGAGCGGCAGCGTTGTAACGGGCGATCTTGCCCAAAACGGGCAATTTGAGCCGCAAGCGCGAAAACAACATTTTGCCTTTTTCCGTTTTGCCCCAAAAGTAGCGGGCAAGCACCAAGGCGACGATCACGATGAGTATGACGTACCACCAATTTTTGAAAAAGTTGGATATGGCAATGAGGATACGCGTCACGAGAGGCAATTCCACGCCGAAGCCCGTCAACGTCTCCGTCATACGAGGAACAAGCACCACCATAATGAGCGCGATGACTACCACCGCTATCACCAATACGAGTATCGGATAGGTGAGCGCGGACTTGACCTTCTTTTTTGTCTTGTTGGCGCGGGTGTAGTACGCTTCGAGGCTTTGGAAAGAGTGTTCCAAGGTACCCGATTCCTCGCCGGCGCGCACCGTTTCGATGAACACGGCGGGGATCTTTTTGCCGTTCTTTTCCAGGCTGTCCGCCAAGGAATAACCCGCGGCGACGTCCTCGGCGGAAGCGCGAAGATAGCGCCTCATCAATTTGTCGTCGCATTGGTCGGCGATAAGCTCTATCGTGCGGCTCATTGTAAGCCCCGCGCGCAGCATAATGTAAAATTGGTTAGCCGTGATGGCAAGAGTTTTGTTGCTTACCCACAGCGGCTCGTTGACGTCGATATTTACGCGGCGCCCCTTGCGAACGGGCTTGATAGACTCCACGACCGAATAGGTCTTGCGGATCTCGTTGACCGCTTCGAATTCGTCGTAAGCCTCGACCACGCCGTTGACAGCCGTGCCGTCCTGTGCGATCGCGCGATATTTGTATGTTTGCATACATCCTCCTTGCTGTTAATATTGCATGCGCAAGCGCTCAATATACGCTCTTTTTTACGTATTCCGCATCGTGAGCCGCCGATCTCGCCGTCTCCGCCGAGATAAGCCCCTTGCGATACAGAGCAATGATAGAGTTGTCCATAGTGACGGAGCCTTCCGCCGCGCTGGTAGCCATGCTGCTGGCTATCTGCGGAGTTTTGCCCTCGCGGATAAGGTTGCGTATGGCGGGAGTTACCATCATAAGCTCGCAAGCGGCAACGCGTCCGCCGCTCTTTTTGGGGAGCAGCTGCTGACTCAACACCGCCATAAGCGTAGTGGATAACTGCATACGTATCTGTTTTTGCCGCAATTCGGGAAAAACATCCACGATACGGTCGATACTGTCGGGAGCGGAGTTGGTGTGCAACGTGGCAAATACCAAGTGACCCGTCTCCGCAGCGGTAAGCGCCGTGTCTATCGTGATGAGATCGCGCATTTCGCCGATGAGTATAACGTCCGGATCCTCGCGCAAAATGGCGCGCAAGCCGCTTTCGTAGCTGTCGGTATCCGTGCCCACCTCGCGCTGGTTGATGAGGCAGCGATTGGGACGGTAAATGTACTCGATGGGATCCTCCAAAGTGATGATGTGCTTGCTTGCAGTTTGGTTTATCCTGTTGAGCATGGCGGCAAGCGTCGTAGATTTGCCGCTGCCCGTTTCGCCCGTGACAAGCACTATGCCGCGTTTGAGGTTGGGCAAGCTTTGCACCGCGGGGGGAAGTCCGAGACTGTCAAGTTCGGGGATCTGTTCGGAAAGTATTCTTATCGCGGCGGAGATAGCGCCCTGCTGACGGAACAGATTGATACGGCAACGGATATGACCCGGAAAGGTTATCGCCAGATCCAGCTCGCCCTTGGCGGAAACGGCGTCGTAGTCCTTGCCCGCCATCTGACGCGCGTAAAACTCGCAGTCGGCGGCGGTAAGGGGCTGACCGAAGTCCTCCAATTTGCCGTCTATGCGTATGCGGGGCGGCAATCCGCGAACAAGGTGAATATCCGAAGCGTTGCTCAATTTCGCCTGAGCAACGAGGGTGTTTAGTTCCATTGGCATAGCTTAGCCTTCCTCCGTTTATTGTTCTATCGAATTGAGTACGCCGAGTACCTCTTCCAGAGAGGTGACCCCCGCAAGCACCAAACGCTTGCAGTCCTCGGCAAGGGGCACAAATTCGCCGTTGGCTTTGCATTGTTCGAGGCGGGCAATGTGCGTCCCGTCCGCAATGGCGCGGCGGAAAGCCTTGTCCACAACGAGAATTTCAAATACCGCCGTTCTGCCGACGTAGCCCGTGTGGAAACAGTGCGGACAGCCCTTGCCGCGATAAAAATGCACGTGAGAGTTTGCGTCCATACCCAGCGAAGCCAATTCCTCGGCGGTGGGCTCGTACTCTTCCTTGCAATGGGGACATATACGCCGCACAAGACGCTGCGACACAACGCCGTTGAGCGCGTCGCTGAGCAGATAGGGCGCAACGCCGATATCTACCAAACGGTCGATGGCGGAGAGCGCGTCGCTTGTGTGTACCGTGGACAAAACCAAGTGTCCCGTTATCGCGGAACGAATGGCTATTTCCGCCGTTTCGCTGTCGCGGATCTCGCCTATCGCGATGATGTCGGGGTCCTGACGGAGAATGGCGCGCAGTCCTCCCGCAAAGGTCATGCCCGTTTTTTCGTTTATCTGCACCTGCGTGACGCCCTCGATGTCGTATTCGACGGGGTTTTCCAACGTGACGAGGTTGACTTCGTCGGTGTTGAGAGAACGTATCATCGTGTACATCGTGGAGGATTTGCCGCTGCCGGTAGGTCCGACGATGAGCACCATGCCGTGTTCGCAGGAGATGAGCTTGTTGTATTTGACGAGGTTTTCGCCCTCCAAGCCTATCGCGTGAGCGTTGAGCAGCTGCGCCGACTTGTCCAACAGACGAATAACTACCTTTTCACCGTAGAGCGTGGGCAACGTGGACATACGCAGATCGATGCTGCGACCCTTGATGATGACGTTGGCACGACCGTCCTGCGGCACACGGCTTTCGGCAATATCCATTCCGCCCATAATTTTGAGACGGGATACCACCGTACGTTTGAGTTCTTCGGGAACGGTGAGCATCGTGCGCAATCTGCCGTCTACGCGCATACGCACCACTATCTCGTCGGAATGAGGTTCGATGTGCACGTCGCTGGCGCGCTCGGTGGCAGCCCTCTCCAAAATGGAGTTGACAAGCCGTATTGTGGGAGCGGATTGGTGCTGAGCTTCGTCGGAAACCTCTTCCGTGCGGGGACGCGCGGCGGTCGTTTCGCGAGAGGTCGAATCGCTGCGCAGCTCTTCTATCGCGCGGGCGACGCCCTCGTTGCCGTAAAGAGTGGCTATGGCTTTGTTGACGGCGACGGTGGTCGCTATCTTGGGCAAAATACGCTTGCGGGTGGCTGTGCGGACTTCTTCCAACGCAACAAAGTTGAGCGGGTCGCTCATAGCAAGAGTCAGCTCGTCCTTGTTGAGACGAACGGGCACCACGCCGTGGCGGCGGGCTATGTTTTTGGGAACGAGCGACGCCAACTCGACGGGTATGCGAATGTTGGACAGATCGATGAAATCAATACCCAACTGCATTTCGAGCGTTTCGATGAGCAGCTGCTCGTTGATGATACCCTCTTCGATGAGGATCGTGCCGAGACGTTCGTGTTTGGTTTTTTGAATTTCCAGCGCTCTGTTCAGTTGTTCCTGCGTTATCGCGCCGTTTTGGACGAGAATGTCGCCCAAGCGAAAATATTCCATTTGCTTCTCCTTTGGTTACTATGTCGCGACGCGCAAGCCTTGAAACTCGGCTTTGCGTGCAAATTGGTTACAGAGTGCGCGAGTATTCGGCAATAGACGTCACCGTACGCTCGTAGTCGGCTTGTACCTGAGGCAGATATTGTTTGCAGCCGTCGAGACTTCCGCCGCGCAAACACTCGGTGAGAGCCGCAGCGGACTGCCCCAACGCGGTAAACGCCAAATTTTGACACATTCCCTTGATTGTGTGCGCCGCGCGAAACGCTTCCTGCGCGTTGCCCTCCTCCAAGGACTGCAACAGCAATTTGTAGCTGCCGTCGTCGGGAAATTTGAGTACGAATTTTTGCACGAGACGCTCGCTTTTGAGTCGACCGATCACGTCGTTGTAATCGCCGCCCAGCGCCTCATAGCACTGTTGTAACGTCATTGTTGTCTCCTGTTATTGCGGGACCGAATCGCCCATCGAATCGTTGTAAAACGTGTAGGTGTGTTTGCCGTTGTTTTTGGATACGTAAAGCGCTATATCCGCCTTTTTGTACAGCTCGGAAAACTTTTGCGAGCAACAGGTCATCTCTGCCACGCCCATGCTGACGGTGAGATCGAAATCGTCCACCTTGCCGCACAGCGCCTTGTAAACGCGCGCGACTATCGAAGCGATGTCGTATTCGGCGTCGTAGTCGAACACGATGAGAAATTCGTCGCCGCCTATACGCGCGCAAAGGTCGTGTACCCTCGTGCCGTGCAACAGCCTTTCGGAAAGCTCTTGCAGTACCTTGTCGCCGAAAAGGTGACCGTATTCGTCGTTGGCGCTCTTGAAGCGGTCGATGTCGAACGTCGCTACCGCGTACTTGCGCTGAGGGAAATTGTCAAACTTGTGTTCAAGCTCTTCCTTGACGCCCTCGCGGTTGAGCAAGCCCGTAAGCGGATCGCGAATGGACTTTTCTTTGAGACGGTTCATCGCTACGTGCGTGGAGTTGACGTCCACGATCTTGCCGATAACGCTTGCAATGGTCGGGTCCGCTTCCTCCGTCCAGATGACGCGCATTATCACGCTGTACCAACGCATTTCGCCGTTGATGGCAAGCTGACACTCGCGGCGGTATTCGGGAGTTTCCGGCGAGGTTTTGTTGAGTACCTCTCCGAGGGAGGAGAACCACTTGTCTCCCAACTGCTTTTGCAACATTGCGTCGGAAGCGGGAGAAACGATCTCGCTTTCGACGCCCAGCTTGGCTGCGCCGATGGGATTGAGCCTGAGCAGATCGCTTTCGACGTCGTATTCGAACTGGATCTCTTCCGTAAGCTGAGCGTAAAAGTTGTACTTCATACGCTCGTAATCCAACAATTTGAGGGTGCGCTCGGAAGCCGTGACGCTTTTGGGGTCGATCGCCGCGCTTGCCAGGTTGCGCACCTCGCGACGGGTGATGTTTTCGCTTAAACTGCCGGTGAATATCGCGCGGATATTGTCGAATTCCTCCGCGAAGCAATCCAACAACAACGGATTGAACGCGCCGCACTCGCCGTTGAGTATCATATCTTTGGCTTTTTCCGCAGAAAAGGCGGGCTTGTAGACCCGTTCGCTCGTGAGCGCGTCGTATACGTCTGCCAACGCCACTATCTGCGCCGAAATGGGGATACTGTCCCCCCGCAATCCGTCGGGATAGCCTCTGCCGTCCCAACGCTCGTGGTGCCAGCGGCAAATTTCGTAAGCGTAGCGCACAAGAGGTTTGTCCTTGTGAGCGGACAGGCTTTGAAGCATATTTGCGCCTATCACGCTGTGCGACTTCATCTCAGCAAATTCCTCGTCGGTCAATCTGCCCGGTTTGTTGAGTATCTTGTCGTCTATGCCTATCTTGCCTATGTCGTGCAATGCGGACGCAAGGCTTATTACAGGCACGTCCGCCTCCGCAATGGAGTAGCTGTTGGTCTTTTTGATGAGCTTGCGCAACAGAAAATCCGTAATGGTGCGCACGTGCAGTATGTGCAAGCCGCTTTCGCCGTTGCGAAACTCCACGATGTGGCTGAGTATATCCACCATCATGCTGCTGTTTTGCTCTTTTTCGTCTATCTGCTGCTCTATCACGCTCATCAATTTGCGCTGCTTGGCGTAAAGGAAGATCGTGTTGAGTACGCGACGATAGACGATAGACGCGTCAAACGGCCTCTTGATGAAATCCGTCGCGCCCAATTCGTACGCGCGTTCGGTCTGCGCGGAAGCCGTCTCCGCAGAAACCATAATGACGGGCAACTCTTCGATAAGCCCCATACGGTTCATTTCCGTAAGTACTTCGAAACCGTCCTTGCGAGGCATCACTATATCCAACAGCACCAACGAAAAGACGTGGGCTTGCTGAGAGAGTATCTCCAACGCCGCCTCGCCGTCCTCCGCCTCGGTGACGTCGAATTTTTCCGAAAGCATATCCGCAAGTATGGAACGATTCATCTCCGAGTCGTCTACGACAAGGATACGCTCGCGCCTACCTTTTTGGACGTTAGGCATCGCTGCCTCCCGACTTGCCCTTGGAGAATACGCTTTGCTCTTCCTCTTTGGACTTTATTTCGCGGCGTACCAACCCCTCCGAAATGAGAGTGACTATGTCGCGATAGGGCTCGTAGTAATCTATCGGCGTGCGGTCGGTGCGCGCAACGCCTTTTTGCGCCATTGCCTGAGCTATCAGCTCCGCCGCCATGCGCAGACGCTTGTCGTTTTTGATACGGAACATACAAGGCGTGTCCTCGTTGGATCTGTTGGCGGACGCGTCCTCTACCTTGTAGGTCGTTCCCTCGTAGTCGGCGGCGTTGAGCGGCAAATAAAGACACAGCGTGTTGCCGCGGAAGCCGATCTTGGCGATGACTCCGCCGTTGACCTTGTAGGTTTCGCGCTTCCAGCTTGTGCGGTCCTTGACCTTGGCGTAAGAGAGAAGCTCGTTTTTTATCGCGGAATAGTACCGCTTGGTTTCGTCGTCCGCTTGGATGAGTCGCGCTTGAAAGCTTTTGTCGTAACGCAACGTGCCGCCTTCGACGTCGTCCTCGGCAAAAACAGCTTCGACCGCTGCGGGCTGCTGCTCTTCGGCGACTGCTACGGGCGCCGCTGCCGTCGTTGCGGCGGCTTCGCTTTGCGCGGGACGTTCGAGACTGTTGAAATCCTGCACGGCGACAAGCACGCGCTTGGCAAGCCCCTTGTTGACCAATTGCACTATGCCTTCGTAGGGCAAATAGTAGTCCTCGGCGATGCGGTCGGTCTTTTCCAGCCCGAAGTCCGCCATCATCTTGGCAATCAGCTCTGCCGCGCGCTTTACGCGACGATCGTTTTTGATACGGTACATACAAGGCGTATCCTCAAACGACTTGTTGGCGGATACGTCCTCCACCTTGTAACGCGTTTCGTCCTGCGCGGCGGGATCGAGAGCCAACGACAAACACAAAGTGTTGCCGCGGAAGCCGAGCAACGCCAACACGCGGCCGCCGCCCTTGTAGGTTTCGCGCTTCCAGCTTGTGCGGGCTTTTACCTTGCCGTAAGAAAGCAGTTCGTTTTTGACAAGCGTGTACCACTGCTTTACGTCGTCGTCCGATTGGATGAGGCGCGCGGTGAAGCTGCGATCGTAACGCAATTCGCTTGCGGCGCTCGTCGGCTCTTCCGACGGTTCGGGTTGGGGTTCGGGTTGGGGTTCGACGACGGTTACGGAATAGTACTCCACAAAACCGCCGTAACGGACGTAAACCTCTTTTTCGCCCGCTTCCTCGGTGGAAATATTGTCCACGGTGTAGCCGAATACCTCTTCGCGAAGAGGCTCGATGTTGTATCTCATAAAGACGTTGAGGCCGCTGCAATCAAACGGCTCGCCGACGGCAAAGCTCTTGCGTGCCGCGGAGTCGTCAAGCTCCAACCCGACGGGGAAGCGTTCGCGCTCCGCCTCGACCTCGACCGTGTAAAACGCAGTGCGATCGCCGTAACGGACCGTGACGGAATGAGAACCTTCCCAAGACAGCAAGGGCGCCTCCACCGTGTAGTCGGAGACGGTCTCGCTGAGCGGTTCTCCGTCGTAATTTGCGGTTACGATCAACCCTTCGTAGTCGAAAGGCTCGCCCATCTTGAAATTGCGACGTACGGCGCTCGTATCCAACGTGATACCCGTCAGATTGCGCTGTACAACGGTCTTTTCGCGCGCGACGAGTATGCCCTGCCCGCGAGAGACAACGCGCTTGTGCAACATCACTATCGCAAATACGACAAGCGCCACCACAGCTATCAACAGCTGGGCGAGAATAAGAACAAGCACCGTAGTGGATACGGTCCACTCTCCCTTGAAAATATCGATGATATTCGACATAACGCCACCTCTTTTCGTTCGTTTGTCTGATATGCGTCCGACTGCCGTCGAACGTGTTTGTCGGCATGCGCCGATCGAAAAGCAAAAAATTGTTCAACTGCGACGCGATTTGCCGCACCACGGAGTCTTGTCGCCGAAAACGACGGCGGATCTCGTTTGAAAATAGCTCAAACGTGCGATTTTCTGCCCCCATATTCGCTCTTACCCGTAGCAGAAAAGCTTGAAAACTTTCCAGACAACGCAGTGTTTTTTCATATTATAATCCCCTTGTTATCTTTCGTCAAGCCATTTGTTATAAAAAAACCCAAAAAATCGAAAAATTGCATATTTTGTCCTTGTTTTTTTCATTTTTGCACCCCGTTTTGACTTTTCGGGAGAAATACGCGAAGTGATTTGGGGTAAAATTTTTTTGTTTTTCGCGCGGTCCTTCTTAAATATTATTCAATAACTTTATCTTTTGTTAATAAAACTGCTATAAAAATTGTCAAAATACGTCATATTTTGCCGCAAACGTTTGCCAAACGCAATTTTTTATGGAAAATTTTGCTTTGAAACGCACAAAAAACCTACCCCCCCCCCCCCCCCATTTTTGGGGATGAAACCCCCAAAATGGGGGGGGGCAGGTCGATCGATTTGTGCGTCAATGCGCCTAAAAAGAGGCTAAATGCGTCAAAATGCCCATATGCGCAAGCGCTCATATGGGCAATGTTGAAATCGAAAGGGAAATTTTGCTATTTGGGTGCTGTTTTTACGGCGCGAAATGGCGGCGTAACGGCGTTTTTGCCGCAAGGGCTGCGATTTCAACGCACGATCGCGTGCGCTTATTTATCCGAGCCGTCGGCGATTTCGTCCCCCGAAGAGTCCTTCGTCTGCTCGGAATGCGTCGCTTCATCCGTCGTTTCGGAGGGCGTATCCGATTGCTCGATAGGCGTCAACCCCACCACGTCGCCGACGGGCAATGTAAAAGCTATACCCTGACCCGCCGTTTTCAACCCCACGTCGCGGTACAGATTGTGCAGCACGGCTTCCTTTATGGCGCTGTCGACAAGTATTATGACGATCTCCTTGTTGGGAAGCACCGTTATGCCGAAAAATTTCTCCGCCTTTGGGTTAGCTGTGCCCGTTGCGGTAAGCACCGTGCCGCCCCTTGCGCCGGCTGCGCGGGCGGAATTCATCACCGTCTCGGAAAAACCGTTGTTTACCACGCAAAATACTACTTCGTAATTGGTTTTTGCCATAATCCACCTACTGTTTGTTGCTCAAAAATTGATACGCAAGCACCCCCACCATGCTGCTGAAAGGCACGGTGAAAGCAATGCCCTTGCCGCCGCGAATGGAAGAAAATTTTTCGTCCAGCGCCGCAAGCGCGTTTTCCGCGTTGTCCTCGCGAATGACGGAGAACAGCGCTTGTTTTTCTCTGTCCGCGTCGAGAAAGCCGAACGCTTTTGCCGCGGTGCCGAACGCCGATACTTCCATTTGCAGATTTACCTCGAAGCTTTGCAGCAGATCGAGATAGAAATCCGCCTTGTTGCGCGGAATAACGGTCACAAGCAGCATAAGCTTGTAGGGCGCAAGAGACTTTTTGGGCGCGGGCGTCTTTGTCTGCGGGCGCTTTTTTGTCTTGGGCACGGGCTGCTTGGCTTGCTCGGCTTTTTTTGGGTTGACTTTTGATACTGCCATAGTTACCTACATAAAATTGATTATCTGATCGTCGTCCGCGGCGATAATGCGGTGCTGGGCGACCTTGTTGTGTACATTGCGCGCCACAACGGCTTTGAAACCCAGAAGCTGAATGGTTATCAGCGGCGTCATCGCCACCATCGCCACTATGCCGAAGGCGTCGGAAAGTATTTTGCCCTCGCCTTGGCAAACAAGGCACGCGCCTACCGCAAAGGGCAAAATGAATGTGGAAGTGAGCGGTCCTGACGCCACGCCGCCGCTGTCGAAAGCGATAGCCGTGTAGATGGGCGGCACAAAAAAGCTAAGCCCCAACGAAACGATATAGCCGGGGATAAGGTAGTACAAAACGGAAAAGTCCAGCCATATACGCAACATAGAAAGACCGATGGATATTCCCACGCCGACGGACAACGCTATCATCATCGAGCGTTTGGTTATCGCGCGGTTGGTGACCTCCTCCACCTGCTTGTTCAACACGTGTACGGCAGGCTCGGCAAGCACCACCAACATTCCCAAAACAAATCCGATAAGCACAAGCACCCACGGCTTTGCCGCGATCTGGCTGCCAAGCTTGAAGCCTATCGGCAAAAATCCGACGGATACAGCCGTGAGAAACACCACCAAGCCCACAAACGTGTAGGCAATGCCCACGGCAATTCGCTTGATACGGGGCGCGGGCAATTTGAGATACAACAGCTGCAACACGGTAAACGCCGCGCAGATGAGCGCCAACGCCAAACCCACGTTCTTTACCACTTGCCACATTTCGTGGAAAAATTCGGCAAAAACGTTGTCTCCTATATCGTAAGTACCGGGAATTATCGAGTAGTCCACGCCGCCATTGCTTGTCAAACCGAGCAGCATAACGGTAAGGATGGGGCCGACGGAACAAAGCGCAAGCAGCCCGAAAGAGTTTTCTCCCGCGTTGCGCCCGCCGATAGTGCCCGCTATGCCTACCCCAACTGCAATGATAAACGGCGCGGTGATGGGTCCCGTGGTAACGCCGCCGCTGTCAAATCCCAACGCGAGAAAATCCTCGCTTTCGTTTACGGCAAGCAACGCCACCAAGGCGAACATAGCCATATAGAAAAAGATCAACATGGCGGACAGCGACTTTTTGAAGAGAATTTTCAGTACGCCCAACAACAAAAACAAACCTACGCCCGCACCGATAGACGCTATCAAAACGGTGGGGTTTACTTTTTGCGATATTTGCGAGGCAAGCACGGAAAGATCCGGCTCGGCAACGGTGATCAATACGCCCATTGTAAAGCTGACGATCAACAGCACCGACATCTTTTGGGACTTGGTAAGTCCGCTGCCGATGTACTCTCCCATAGGGGACATTGCCAGATCCGCGCCGACATTGAACAAACCGATGCCGAGTATCAGCAAAACGGCGCACACCACAAACGTGACGATCTCCTTTGAGGAAAGCTGCACCAACGGAGTCGCGCACAAAACAAGTACTATCCCGACCACGGGCAGTACCGAAATAAGCGCTTCTTTAATTTTGCTCCACAAAATTCTCAGCACGGCGTATTTTTCTCCGTATTTATTATATTTATATTATCAAAAAAACAGATTTTTGGCAACACTAATCGCCCACTTTGCGCAAATTGCACGGCGCGCGCCCCAAAAGCCCGACCAACGCGCCCCGAAACGACCGCCGCGCGCAAAAAAGTAAACGCAACAAACGACAAATCAAAAAAAACAGGTGTGACTGTTGTTCGTCACACCTATGCACAACTATCCCCAATGTGCGCGCAGGATCGCCGTGCAATATAATATTACAAGAAGATTTCTTCTTTGTCAAGCTTTTTCAGAAGATTTCTTCTACAATTGTGATATGACGATCGGGCAAAAAATAAAAGAGCTGCGAATTGAAAACAATTTGTCGCAAATGCAGCTATCCAAGTCTATCGGGGTAAGTCAAAAAGCCGTCGACTATTGGGAACGGGGCATAAACGAGCCAAAGGCAAGCTACATAATGGCTTTGGTGCGCTTTTTGGGGCTTACCTTCGACGAATTTTTCGCGGACGTGGACTGAAACTTTGAATTTCATCGAAAGCAAACGCAATATTTTGCGCGCTTTGCATTTTTGACGACGATAAAAACGCCGACCTTACCAAACGTAAAAGTCGGCGCTTTTTCCACATTTGGACAAATTGAACGCACAATAGCCGCATTTGCCCCGTTCCGTTTGCCAAAAGCGAAGTTTTGTAAATGCTCAACGGCTTATCGACCTTCGGCGTCCTCGCGCGTGGCACCCCAAACGACCTTACCACCATGCCAGCCCCAATTCCAACACGCCCAACCAAACGGTTCTGTTGTCGCTTCGCAGTAAACGGTAATGTCAGAGCAATTTTCAAATACATAAATGCCCATAGACGCAACACTTTTGGGTATAAAAATCGATCTGAGGCTGCTGCAATCAAGGAAAGCTTGAATGCCAATACTTGTTACGCTGTCGGGTATGATTACAGATGTAAGACTGCTACAACCGTCGAAAGCGCCTTGTCCTATATTTTCAAGTTTACTATTTGTACCGAAATTTACAGAGGCAAGATTTGTGCAACTTTCGAAAACGTAACCGTCAATGCTTGTTACGCTGTTAGGTATGTCTATCGACGTAAGATTATCGCAACCTTCGAAAGCGAAATCGCCTATACTTTTAAGTTCGCTATTTTTACCGAAATTTACAGAGGTAAGATTTGTGCAACCGCCGAAAGCCCAAAAGCCAATAGTTACTACACCATCGGGAATGGTTATTGATGTAAGACTGACACAATAGCCGTATGCGTCATCGTCAATACTAGTTACAGCAAAATCTTTACCTTGGTAATTAACGATTGACGGTATTGTAATATCGCCCGAATAATTGTTGCCAATCACTTTTGCTTCGTTATCCTTAAAGCCGTAACGTATTCCGTCAACAACATCGTATTCATAACCGTCATCGGCAATATTATTTTGCTTGCAATTCCAAACCACAGGACGACAAAATTCATCATCGTATTTGTATTCATTCCAACTAGAACTCCACACTGACGGTTGCTCCCTAGCTTCGCAGTAAATTACCAAAGAACTACAATTACCGAAAGCGTAATCGCCGATAAATGTTACGTTGTCGGATATGGTTATAAATGCAAGATGGACACAATATATAAAAGCGTCCCCACCTATACTTGTTACACTGTCTGGTATGGTTAATGATATAAGACTAATACAATAGCTGAATGCGTAATCGCCAATACTTGTTACAGCAAAATCTTGACCGTGGTAATTAACGATTGACGGTATTGTAACGTCACCGGAATAATTATTGCCATATACTTTTGCTTGGCTATCCTTAAAGCCGTAACGTATTTCATCCACAATATCGTACACATAACCGTCATCGGCTATATTGTTTTGTTTGCAATTCCACACGACAGGACAACGAGATTCGTAATCATCATATACATTCCAATACGAATCCCACGCCAACGGTTGCTTCGGTGTTTCACAGTAAATTACCAAAGAATAGCACAGTTCGAAAGGGTAACGGTTTATACTTATTACGCTGTCGGGTATGACTATCGAAATAAGTTTGATGCACCATTCGAAAGCCCTTGCGCCTATATTTGTTACACTGTCGGGAATTGTTACAGATACAAGACTGTCGCAATGATAAAAGGCGTCTTCACCTATACTTACCACGGGCAGATCGTTGTAGACATCGGGAATGTTGACGTGCGCGGCGGCACCGTTATATCTTTTCAACATATAGCCGTCGTCACAAGGTTCAAAGGTAAAGTCGTTCCAATCGACATTGTTTTGGTAGTCGCATACCGAACAAACATTATTTACCAATGTATGCGCGGCGTTATCGGCTGTTACGTCGTGATTGCAAGTGGCTGCATGCCAATGCTCGGCGTCGCTAATGCTCCACTGTTCGGCAAAGGTGTGTTGGTGCGTCGGGTCGCCGCCTTGGTTACCACCGCCGCCTTGACCGTCGTCACCGGGGGAATCGCTGCCATCCGTGCCGCCTTGCGGATCATTCGGCTTGCATGCCGCGACAGTCATTGCAGCAATCACCAACAGAGCAAGCAGCAAAATCAAAATAATTTTACTTGTTTTTTTCATAATACGTCTCCTTTTGTAATGTAATAAAAAAGTGCCGCTCTTGCGAAACGGCACCTGTAAAGCGCCTCTTCGCATAGTTGCGACACTAGTTTACAATACAATTTACTTGGAAATTTGTATGCGCGAATAAGGAACACTTTACCTAAGTAAAGTTTGTTCCAAGCAAATTATATTAAACTGTGTCGCATTTGTATTGTACAATAAGGCGAGGCAAAAGTCAACAAATAAAAACGGACTTGGCTCACATCGCAAAAGCAAACAAAGATATACTTTGTAACAGAAGTCAAACGAATAGTTTTCAATCAAACTCCGCAATCACGGACCTGCGCCGAGATTGCGATCCTTGCGGGGGATGCCGGGGTATGCGACTCCCCGGCGAAAGTCTATCCGACCGCGCGTGCGTTCACGCGCAACTTCGTCGCGCCTCCTGTTTGTCAGCACCAAGCACGCAAGCGTCTCGGTACCGCTGACACAAGGGCACTCCTCTCCCACACAATTTTCGCAAGCTCAAATCGTGCGGGTACCCTACCGAGCTGCGGCGGCGCATAAGCGCACATCGTGTCGATTGCGCACGCGTCAGCGCAGCAGCAAGCAATCGACCGACGCACGTTTGGTCGGTAAACTCAAAAAAACCTCAACCGAACGGCTGAGGTTTTTGTCAGTTTGTTTGTTGTTAGGCGATGATCTTGGAAACAACGCCGGAGCCTACCGTGTGGCCGCCTTCACGAATAGCGAAGCGGAGACCTTCTTCCATAGCGATGGGGGTGATAAGTTCCACTTTGATGTGAGTGTGGTCGCCGGGCATGACCATTTCCACGCCGGGGTCAAGCTCGATGGTGCCCGTAACGTCGGTCGTACGGAAATAGAACTGAGGACGATATCCCTTGAAGAACGGGCTGTGACGGCCGCCTTCTTCCTTGGTGAGGACGTAAACTTGTCCTTCGAAAATTCTGTGCGGCGTAACGCTCTTGGGTTTGGCGATAACTTGTCCGCGCTCTACCTCTTTGCGGTCGATACCGCGAAGAAGCAGACCTACGTTGTCGCCCGCATAAGCTACGTCAAGCAGCTTGCGGAACATTTCCACGCCGGTAACGACGGATGTTTTGATCTCGTCCTTCAAACCGACGATCTCGACGGGATCGGAGGGCTTTACGCTGCCGCGCTCTACTCTGCCCGTTGCCACGGTGCCGCGGCCGGTGATGGTGAACACGTCTTCGACAGGCATCAAGAAGGGTTTGTCGGTGTCGCGTTGCGGAGTGGGAATGTAAGCGTCTACGGCGTCCATCAAGTCGAGAATGGGCTTGAAAACGGGATCGCTGAGATTGGTGTTGCCTGCAAGAGCAGCGTCCATAGCAGCCTTTGCGGAACCGCGAATGACGGGAACGTCGTCGCCGGGGAATTCGTACTTGGTGAGAAGCTCGCGAACTTCCATTTCGACCAATTCGAGAAGCTCTTCGTCGTCAACAAGGTCGGTCTTGTTGAGGAACACTACGATGTAAGGAACGCCTACCTGACGAGCAAGCAGGATGTGCTCACGGGTTTGGGGCATCGGTCCGTCGGAAGCGGCAACTACCAAGATAGCGCCGTCCATCTGCGCTGCGCCCGTGATCATGTTTTTGACGTAGTCGGCGTGGCCGGGGCAGTCAACGTGAGCGTAGTGACGTTTGTCCGTCTGATACTCTACGTGAGCGGTGTTGATCGTTATACCGCGGGCTTTTTCCTCGGGAGCCTTGTCGATTTCGTCGTATTTCATTATCTCCGCTTTGCCTTGCATAGCCATTACCATAGTGATAGCTGCTGTCAAGGTCGTCTTGCCGTGGTCTACGTGACCGATTGTGCCGATGTTGACGTGCGGTTTGCTTCTGTCAAATTTAGCTTTTGCCATTGTTGTTCTTTCCTCCTGGTTTTTGATGATGTTGAATTTTTAATTATTGTTGGTTTTGGTGCGGCGCTTTGTTGCACTGCTAAAAATTATTATACATTATTTTTTTGTTTAGGTCTATACTTTTTTGCAAAGTTTTTGACCTAAAAACAAGTTTTACACATTGTTTTTGGCAATTTTTTCCTTTATCGCCTTGGGAACCTCGGCAAAATGGTCAAATTGCATAGTGTAATTGCCTCTGCCCTGCGTGCGGCTTCTGAGGTCGGTTGCGTAACCGAACATCTCCGCAAGGGGTATCAACGCGTTTACTACCTGTACGCCGTTGCGCATTTCTATGCCGCTGATGTTTCCGCGACGCGCGGATACGTTGCCCATAACGTCGCCGAGATATTCCTCCGGCATGGTGATCTCCACCTTCATCATAGGTTCAAGCAGCACGGGATCGGCTGCCGCTGCGGCATTTTTGAACGCAAGACTGCCCGCGATCTTGAAAGCCATTTCCGAGCTGTCCACGGGGTGGAAGCTGCCGTCGAACACGGTCGCCTTGAAGTCCACCACCTCGTAACCGGCAAGCGGACCCGTTTTGGACGCTTCCTGAATACCGTTGTTGACGGGCTGAATGTACTCCTTGGGTATCGAGCCGCCCACCGTTGCATCCACAAATTCGTAGCCCTTGCCCGGTTCTTGCGGTTCCAGACGAATCTTGCAGTGACCGTACTGACCCTTGCCGCCGCTTTGGCGAACGTACTTGCCCTCCGCCTCGACGGTTTTGCGAATGGTCTCGCGGTAGCTGACCTGCGGCTGTCCGACGTTTGCCTCTACCTTAAATTCGCGCAGCAATCTGTCTACGATTATTTCAAGGTGCAGCTCGCCCATACCCGCGATGATGGTCTGCCCCGTTTCCTTGTCCGTATAGGTCTTGAACGTGGGGTCCTCCTCCGCCAGCTTGACGAGAGCGAGAGTCATCTTTTCCTGACCGGCTTTGGTTTTGGGCTCGATAGCCACCTTGATAACGGGTTCGGGAAACACCATGCTGTCCAGCACGATGGGGTGCTTTTCGTCGCACAACGTGTCGCCCGTGGTAGTATCTTTCAGTCCCACAAGCGCAACGATCTCGCCCGCGTAGGTCTCTTCGATCTCCTCGCGCTGAGCGGCGTGCATCTGCAACACCTTGGTGATACGCTCGCGTTTGCCCTTGGTGGAGTTGTACACGTAGCTGCCCGCTTGCAGCTTTCCGCTGTAAACGCGGCAGTACGCCAGCTTGCCCACAAACGGGTCGGACACTATCTTGAACGCCAATCCGCAGAAAGGCTCGTCGTCGTCCGTCTTGCGGACGAGTTTTTGACTTTCGTCGTCCACCTCGAAGCCCACCACGTGGTCTATGTCCACGGGGCTGGGAAGGTAGTCGCACACGGCGTCCAACAGCTTTTGGATACCTTTGTTTTTGTAGGCTGTGCCGCACAACACGGGGTTCACCTGCAAGTTGATGACGGCTTTGCGCAGTCCTTTTTTGATCTCGTCGATACTGAGATCGCCCTCGGCAAAGAACTTTTCCATAAGCGCGTCGTCGGTGCCCGCGACAAATTCGACAAGCTCGGCGCGAGCCTGCTCCACTTCCTCCGTCATATCGGCGGGAACGTCCGTTTCCTCGATTTCTATACCCTTGGGGTCGTTGTAAATGTAGGCGCGGCGGGTGATGATGTCCACCAATCCGCGGAAGGACTCTTCCTTGCCGATAGGCAGCTGAATGGGCATTGCGTTGGCTTTGAGACGCGTGCGCATCATATCCACCACATTGCGGAAATTTGCGCCGTTGATGTCCATCTTGTTGACAAAGGCAATGCGCGGAACGTTGTATTTGCTGGCTTGGTGCCACACCGTTTCGCTTTGCGGCTCTACGCCGCCCTTTGCGCAAAAGACAGCCACAGCGCCGTCCAACACGCGCAACGAACGCTCCACCTCTACGGTGAAGTCAACGTGTCCCGGAGTGTCGATGAGGTTGATACGGTAGTCGATGTTGTCGTAATGGTTGAGCCAATGCACGGTGGTCGCGGCGGAGGCGATGGTTATGCCTCTTTCCTGCTCCTGCGCCATGCTGTCCATCACCGCCGTGCCCTCGTGCACTTCGCCGATCTTGCGCGTTTTGCCGCTGAAAAACAGTATTCTTTCGCTTGTAGTTGTTTTGCCTGCGTCGATGTGCGCCATAATACCTATGTTGCGCACGTTTTGCAGGGGATAAATTCTTGGCATTTAGTTACCTGCTTTGCTGTAAAATTACCATCTGAAATGCGCAAACGCTTTGTTTGCTTCCGCCGAACGGTGCATTTCTTCCTTTCTTTTGAACGCGTTGCCTTGTTCGTTGTAAGCGTCCATCAATTCGCCCGCCAAACGCTGATACATATTTTTTTCGCTGCGTTTGCGCGCAAATTGAACCAACCAACGGATCGCAAGCGTCTGACGTCTTTCGGGGCGAACTTCCATAGGAACCTGATAGTTTGCGCCGCCTACGCGCCTTGCCTTGCATTCGAGCATGGGCATGAGATTGTTGATGGCTTTTGTGAACACTTCCATTGGGTCTTGACCGGTTTTCTTTTGAATTTCTTCAAAAGCGCCGTAGACGATTTCCTGAGCGGTACCCTTTTTGCCGTCCAGCATAACTTGGTTGATGACCTTTGCCACGACCTTGCTGCCGTAAACGGGATCGGGTAGTACGTCCCTTTTGGGAACACCACTTCTTCTGGGCATGTGTTTTTTCCTCCTTTTAATGATGTTTTTGAAATTTTGTTTTACCAAATACAGCCAACTCGACGCACAATGTGTGCGGAGAAACTTCTGTCTAAGGGCGGACACGCCGCCGACATACTGCTTACTCGGCGAAAAGTCTCAATTTCAAAAACCTCGACTATTCACCAATTGGACCGGATTTGTTTGCCCTAAGCCTTATTTTTTGCCGGCTTTGGGACGTTTGGCGCCGTACTTCGAACGAGCTTGTCTGCGGTTGGCTACGCCTGCGGTGTCCAGCGTTCCGCGAATGATGTGGTAACGGATACCGGGCAAGTCACGCACTCTTCCGCCGCGGATCAGTACGACACTGTGCTCTTGAAGATTGTGACCTTCGCCCGGTATGTAGCATGTACCTTCCATACCGTTGGTACGGCGGACGCGCGCGATCTTGCGGAGAGCAGAGTTGGGCTTTTTGGGAGAAGTGGTAGTCACGTTGAGGCACACGCCGCGCTTTTGCGGACAGCTGTCCAACAGGGGCGATTTGCTCTTTTCGGCTTCGCTTCTTCTGCCTTGTCTGATCAATTGGTTGATTGTTGCCATCTGTTTACCTCCTTTCAATGATGAATGTCGAGCTTTGGAAAAAACTCATTTATACAAGCGGTTTACCCGCAATTGTATCTCGGTAGCCGTTGTACAACGGTGCGCGCCTTTGTGAACACGTCATTTTGAAATGCACCGCCTCCCGTCTTGGTGGCGTCGGCACACAAGAAACGATCGCCGCGTTTTGCGACGCCGTGTTGTACAACCACTTGCAAAGTATGTCCAACTTACGCTTTCAGTACACCTATCGCGCCCGAAGGCACTTCGATGCCGTAGTCCGCGGCGATCTGACTCATCGTGGAGCAGATACGGTAGCTTACGCCGTTGTTTTTTGCCGTTTCTATCAGTTCGGTTATGTACTGCGTTTCGGCGTCGGCGGCTATGCGTATCTCGACGATGTTGCCTTGCTTGATCTCGCGTAAGATCTGTCTTTTGCCTACGACTGCGTTTTCGTGATTGTTAGCCATATTTCACCAACGTACATTTTAACAAAATACAGCAAAGCAGTCAAGCGATTTACACCGCTTGACTGCCGTAAATTGTTGCAAACAACACTGCTTTTTGTATATTTTTGCGCAAGTATGCTGCGATTGAACGATGAAAATACTTGAATCGCCGCTTGTCGTCAAATGTGACGGGCGTTTGTCCGTGCGTTTGGTCGTGCCAAGTTCGATCCGAGATACTTTCGGGTCATTCCTCGTCGTCGAAGGAGTCGTCGGACGGATCGGTCGACATGCGGGGAATAAGCTCCTTTTCGCGATAGCAATTGAGACCCGTGCCTGCGCTTATCATCTTGCCGATAATGACGTTTTCTTTCAGTCCGTACAAGGGGTCGCACTTGTTCTTGATGGCAGCCTCGGTCAACACGCGGCTGGTCTCCTGGAAGGAGGCGGCGGACAGGAAGCTGTCGGTGGCAAGGCTTGCCTTGGTGATACCGAGCAAAATACGTTTTGCCGTTGCGGGTACGCCGTCGTTGTCCAACGCTTTGGAGTTTTCCTCCTCGAATTTGAAGATGTCCACCACTTCGCCCGGCAACATATCCGTCGTGCCCGCGTCCTCGATACGCACCTTGCGGAGCATCTGACGGACGATGACCTCGACGTGCTTGTCGTTGATCTCAACGCCGTTAGCGCGATAGGTAGCTTGAACTTCTTTTACAAGATACTCTTCCACAGCGCGCAATCCCTTGGTGGAAAGCAGATCCTGCGGATAAATGGAGCCTTCGGTAAGAGGAGCGCCCGGTTCGACAACGTCGCCCGTGTGGACCTTGATACGCGCAGTGTAGGGAATGGCGTATTCCTTGACGTTGCCGTTGGCTTCGGTCACCTGTACGACCTTACGCTCGGAATTGGCGGGTACGGTGACGGTTCCCGCAACTTCGCATATCACGGCGCAGCCCTTGGGTTTGCGCGCTTCGAACAGCTCCTCAACACGAGGAAGACCTTGCGTGATGTCGTCTGCCGTTGCAACGCCGCCCGTGTGGAACGTACGCATTGTAAGCTGAGTACCCGGCTCGCCTATCGATTGCGCCGCTATGACGCCTACCGCTTCGCCGAGATTTACAGGCTTGCCCGTTGCCATATTGGAGCCGTAGCACTTGCAGCACACGCCGTGTTCGCTGCGGCAGGTAAGCACCGTGCGCATATACAGCTTGTCGATGCCCGCCTTTACGATCTCGCGCGCGAGGTCGTCGTTTATCATTGTGTCGCCGTGGCAAATAAGCTCGCCCGTTTGGGGATTTATCACGTCGTCGATGACGTATTTGCCTATGATACGGTCCTCGAACTTTTCTATTATCTCGTCCGTGCCCGAACCGCGGAAAGCCTCTATCCACATACCTTGCGGACGCGATCCCGCGCTGCAATCTTCATCGCGAATGATGACGTTTTGCGCGACGTCCACGAGACGTCTGGTCAAGTAACCGGAGTCGGCTGTCTTCAACGCCGTGTCGGCAAGACCTTTTCTGCCGCCGTGCGAGGAAATGAAGTATTCCAACACGCTCAAACCTTCGCGGAAGCACGCCTTGACGGGCAACTCGATGGTACGTCCCGAAGGATCGCTCATCAAGCCGCGCATGCCGCACAGCTGACGTATCTGGTTCATGCTGCCGCGGGCGCCTGAGTCCGCCATCATCCATATGGGGTTGTCCTCTTCCATTACGTCCTTGACCAACGACTCCACTTCCGTTGCGGCGTCCTTCCAGATGTCGATTACGGACTTGTAACGCTCGTTTTCGGTGAGGTAGCCTTCGTTGTAGCTGTTTTCTATGTCGATGACCTGACGCTCCGCCTCGCTGAGAATGGTCTTTTTCTTTTCGGGAATGTTCATATCGAACACGCTCGTGGTAAGACCGCTGATTGTGCTGTACTTGTATCCCAACGCCTTGACGTTGTCAAGCATAGTGGCTGTGGGGGTCGTTCCGCGCAGCTTGTAGCACTTTTCCACGATTTGAGAAAGCTGTTTTTTGCCCACAAGATAGCTCTTGGGGTTAGCCAGCATTTCCTTGGTGAGATCCTTGCGAATGCCCAGCGTGTGACGTTCGAGAGTTTTTTGCGCGAGTACTTCGGGGTCGCGGATCGTCTCCGCGTCCAGCTTTTCCGCGCTGCTGTCGGTGGCGTCGTAGTAGATAGCCTGACAGAAAATCAGTCTGCCCACCGTCGTCCATATCTTGCCGCCGTCCTTCATCTGAATGTTGACTACCGTATGCAAGGTGATGTCGTGGGCGACGTACGCCTCGTACGCCTCGTCGAAGCTGCTGTAAAACTTTGCTTTACGCAGCAGCTCCACTTCTTCCTCGGTGAGAGGACGCTCGTGACGCGTTTCGTTGTACAGCTCCATTATGCGCTGCATTTCGGGCACGTCGCAACGTACGGTGGTAAGGTAATAGCAGCCGAGAACCATGTCCTGCGTGGGGCAAATAACGGGTTTGCCGTCGGACAACTTCAAAATATTGTTGGCTGCCAACATCAGATAGCGCGCTTCCGTCTGAGCTTCGATGCTGAGGGGCACGTGTACCGCCATTTGGTCGCCGTCGAAGTCGGCGTTGAACGCCGTGCATGCCAACGGGTGCAGTTTGATGGCTCTGCCCTCGATCAACACGGGCTCAAACGCCTGAATGGACAGTCTGTGCAGCGTGGGCGCGCGGTTGAGCATAACGGGGTGATCTTTTATTACCCCTTCGAGAATATCCCACACCTTGTCGTCGGCGCGCTCGACGCGTTTCTTTGCCGACTTGACGTTGTGACACTGTCCCAACTCGACAAGCTTTTTCATAACAAAGGGCTTGAACAACTCCAAAGCCATTTCCTTGGGGATACCGCATTGGTGCAATTTCAGCTCCGGTCCGACAACTATGACGGAACGTCCTGAGTAGTCGACGCGCTTTCCGAGCAAATTTTGACGGAAACGTCCCTGCTTGCCGCGAAGCAATCCGGAAAGGGACTTCAATTCGCGGTTGCCCGCTCCCGTTTGAGGGCGCTTGCTGCGGCTGTTGTCCAAAAGGCTGTCTACCGCGTCTTGCAGCATACGTTTTTCGTTGTTGATAAGTATCTCCGGCGCGTTGATCTCGATGAGTCTCTTCAAACGGTTGTTGCGGTTGATGACTCTGCGATACAGATCGTTGAGGTCGCTGGTGGCGTATCTTCCGCCGTCCAGAGGCACCATTGCGCGCAGTTCGGGAGGAAGCACGGGCAGCACCGTAAGTATCATCCATTCGGGACGGTTGCCGCTCTTGCGGAATGCTTCCACTATGTCCAGACGCTTGATTGCGCGCACCTTTTTCGCGCCTTGGTTGGTCTTGGCAAGAGTTTCGCGCAGTTCCTTGCTCTCCGCTTCGAGGTCTATGTTTTGCAACAGCTCGCGTACGGCTTCCGCACCCGTGCCCGCGCGGAAAGCGAGAGACGGATCCTCCTTCGCCTTGGCTTGCGCCTCGCGATACTCGCTCATAGAAAGTATCTGCTTGTACTGCATGCCGCTTTGCATGGGATCGATCACCACGTAGCTCTGGAAGTTGATGAGCTGTTCCAGATACTTGGGGGACATATCGAGAATAAGTCCCATACGGGAGGGCGTGCCGCGGAAATACCATATGTGAGAGACGGGAGCCGCAAGCTCAATGTGTCCCATACGCTCGCGGCGCACCTTGGATTTGGTTACTTTTACGCCGCACTTTTCGCACACGACGCCCTTGTAACGGATACGTTTGTACTTGCCGCAATGGCACTCCCAATCCTTGACGGGTCCGAATATTCTTTCGCAGAACAGACCGTCTTTTTCGGGCTTTTGAGTACGGTAATTGATAGTTTCGGACTTCTTGACCTCGCCGAACGACCACTCGCGGATCTTTTCGGGAGAGGCAATCCCGATCTGAATGGAATCGAAGTCGTTCATGAGTCCGGTGCGCGCCAACGTGTTGTTGCGCAACATCGTGATGGATTGACCCGTAATTGTTGTTTCGTTACTCATTTACATAACCTCCTTATTCCTCGTCGTCTTTGTCGTCGTCCGACTCGTCATCCTCGTCGTCGAACAGATCTTCGTCATCGTCGCCGCCGTGGATAGCGTCCAACAAGCTGTCCAGACCGTCGTCGTCGAGATTTTCCTCATCTTCAAGCTCGGCGCCCTCTTTTTTGCTGCCGAACAGATCGTCGAGCGTGCTTTCGTCCTCTTCGAACAGGCTGTCCAGACTGAAATCGTCGTCCCTGTCGGTGAAGGAATGTTGATCCGAAGCGTCGCCGAGACTGATCTCGTCCTCCTCGGAGAAGTTCTGCATTGTAGCCTTGCGATCCTCGCGTTCCGACTGCATGATCTCGTTGTAGTCCGCCTCGTCGTCGGTGGAATCGCGCACGATGATCTCTTCCTTGTCGGGAGAAAGCACCTTGACGTCCAACGCCAACGATTGAAGCTCTTTGATGAGTACCTTGAAGCTTTCGGGAATACCCGGATCGGGGATATTTTCGCCCTTGACGATGGCTTCGTATGTCTTGACGCGTCCCACCACGTCGTCGGACTTGACCGTAAGAATTTCCTGCAATACGTTTGCCGCGCCGTAGGCTTCCAACGCCCACACTTCCATTTCGCCGAAACGCTGTCCGCCGAATTGAGCTTTGCCGCCCAAGGGCTGCTGCGTAACGAGGCTGTACGGACCCGTGCTGCGGGCGTGGATCTTGTCGTCCACCAAGTGAACGAGTTTCAGATAGTACATATAACCGACGGTAACTCTGTTTTCGAAAGGTTCGCCCGTACGTCCGTCGTACAGCTGCACCTTGCCGTCCACCTTGCCCGTTTCGGGATTGACCATGCCGTTTTCTTCGAAAAGTCGGCGAATTTCTTCCTCGCTGGCTCCGTCAAAAACGGGAGTTGCGATATTCCAGCCCAACATCTTGGAGATGAGTCCCAAGTGGACCTCCAACACCTGACCGATGTTCATACGAGAGGGCACGCCCAAGGGGTTAAGTACGATTTGCAGCGGAGTGCCGTCCTCCATAAAGGGCATATCCTCTTCCGGAAGTATGCGGGAAACGACGCCCTTGTTGCCGTGACGTCCCGCCATTTTGTCGCCGACGGAGATCTTGCGCTTTTGCGCTATGTACACGCGCACAAGCTTGCTTACGCCGGGATCCAACTCGTCGCGGTTTTCGCGGGTGAACACCTTTACGTCCACCACTATGCCGCCCTCGCCGTTGGGTACGCGCAAGGAGGTGTCTCTCACCTCGCGCGCCTTTTCCGAGAAGATAGCGCGCAGCAGCCGCTCTTCGGGGGTGAGATCGGTCTCTCCCTTGGGAGTGACCTTGCCCACCAGAATGTCGCCGGGATGAACTTCCGCGCCGATACGAATGATGCCTTCCTCGTCCAGATCCTTCAACGCGTCATCGCCCACATTGGGTATGTCGCGGGTAAATTCTTCGGGACCGAGCTTGGTTTCGCGACATTCGATCTCGTGTTCTTCGATGTGAATGGAGGTAAACGCGTCCTCTTTGACCAGCTTTTCGCTGAGCAGTACCGCGTCCTCGTAGTTGTAACCCTCCCAGGTCATAAAGCCGATCATCATATTTCTGCCGAGAGCCAACTCGCCGCCGTCGGTGGAGGGTCCGTCCGCAAGCACCTGACCTTCGGTGACGCGATCGCCCTTTTTGACGATGATCTTTTGGTTGATACACGTGCCTTGGTTGGAACGCACGAACTTTTTGAGAGTGTACTCTTTCAGCGAGCCGTCGTCGTGTTGCAAAATGATCTTGTTGTCGGAGGCTTTCAGCACGACGCCGTCGCCGTCGGCAATGATCATCACGCCGCTGTCGTAGGCGATACGCGCCTCGATACCCGTAGCCACGATAGGCGCTTCGGGACTGATGAGGGGCACTGCCTGACGCTGCATGTTACTGCCCATCAACGCGCGGTTGGTGTCGTCGTTTTCCAGGAAGGGAATGAGGCTTGTAGCCACGGAGATCAACTGCCGCGGGCTTACGTCGATGTAGTCCACTCTTTCGCGCGGGAACTCCAAAATTTCCTCGCGGCGGCGGCAAGTGATACGTTCTCTCTTGAAATAGCCGTTTTCATCCAGCGGTTCGTTTGCCTGACCGATGATGTATTTGTCCTCTTCGTCCGCGGACAAGTACTCCACCGTGTCGGTGACGGTCTTGTGTATCTTGTCCACTCTGCGGTAGGGCGCCTCGATAAAGCCGTATTCGTTGATACGCGCATAGCCCGCAAGCGATGTGATAAGACCGATGTTTTGACCTTCGGGCGTTTCGATGGGGCACATTCTGCCGTAGTGCGTGTAGTGAACGTCGCGCACCTCGAATGTGGCGCGATCACGGTTGAGTCCGCCGGGACCCAATGCGGAAAGCTTACGCTTGTGCGTCAACTCGGCAATGGGGTTGGATTGATCCATAAATTGAGACAGCTGCGATGAACCGAAAAATTCCTTTATCGCGCTGCTTACCGGGCGAACGTTGATGAGCGTTTGCGGAGTGGCTTTGTCCGGCTCCTGAATTGCCATACGCTCGCGAATGACTCTTTCCAGACGGGAAATGCCGATACGGAATTGATTTTGAAGCAGTTCGCCTATCGAGCGTACGCGACGATTGCCCAAGTGGTCGATGTCGTCGGCGGAACCGATTCCGTACTTCAAACCGAGGTTGTAGTTGACGGTGGCGATGATGTCGGCATGAGTGATATGCTTGCTGATAAGCTCGTCCCTACGTTCGCGTATTTCCGACTCGGCGTCCTCGACGCTCTTGGCGGAAAGCAAAATTTCGCGCAGGACGGTGCTGTCCACCGCTTCGTAAAGTCCCAATTTGTCGCTGTCGAAGTCGATAGCCGCAAATTCGGGATTTTGCGTCATGGCAAATGTGCGCGCGTCCACGGTGCGGTTGCCTATGATCTTTACGTAAGGACATTCCTTGGCAAATACCAACACGTTAGCTACCTTGGACTTGTACACGTTGAAACCGTTTTCGAAAGCGATCTGCGCCGCTTCGGAAACGAGAATTTCGCTCTTCTTCTCTTCGTAGGTGGATTTCGGCAAGTCGACAAGTATTCTGCCGCTTGCGTCGATAAGCTCGCCGTCTACGTTCAACGAGCCCTTTTCGGTGAGGACAACGCTGTTGAGGCTGTGAGAAAGCAGCTGTTCGTAGTCCGCGGCGGAGCTTGCGCTTGCTGCGTCATAGATCTGCGTATAGGTCTGCTCGTCGGCATACACTTCGTTTACGCCGCTTTGCTGAATGTCGAAAGCGTCCGCGGCGGTAAGCTTGGTGCCCGCCGAAATAATGCGGCGGTAAGGCACGGTGACTTGTTCGTCCAGATAGCCGTCCACCACGCTGTCGTAAAACGACTTTTTGTCCGCCACGTCAACGGTAACGGTCCTGCCCTTGTCGTCAAGCAGCTTGACAGCGCTTACCACGCCGCTCTTGGCGATGATCTCCGCCTGTTCTTTTGCAAGGCGGGTGTACTTGGCAAAGGTAAGAAGCTCGACTTCCACGTCCTTGCCGAGGGTCAAGCCCTTGATACGAGACGCAAGCGCCAGCTTTTTGTTGAATTTGTAACGTCCCACGCGCGCAAGGTCGTAGCGGTGAGCGTCGAACAACAGGTCGTTCAACGTCTTTTGCACCGATTCGTCCGTGGGGATCTCGCCCGGACGCAGACGACGGTAGATCTCGATGAGAGATTCCTGGTCGGTAGCCGTGTCGTCCTTGGCAAAGGTGAGCGCGATGACGGGGTCGTACTCCATCAATTTGGCGATGTAGTTGCCGCTTCCCTTGCTGATGCCGTCGTGCAAAATGCCGCGCAAAAGCACCGTTATCGGCAGCTTGCGGTTGCGGTCGATGTGGACGTACAACACGTTGGCGTTGCTGTCATGCTCTATCTCCAACCAAGCGCCGCGGCTGGGCATTGCCGTAGTGTTGTAGACGGGTTTGCCGTTTTTGTCCTGCAAAATTTCGCAGTACACGCCGGGCGAACGCACCAACTGCGAAACGATGACGCGCTCCGCGCCGTTGATGATGAAGCTGCCCGTGTTGGTCATCAAGGGGAAGTCTCCCATAAACACTTCCTGCTTGATCACCTCGCCCGTAGCCTTTTTGGTGAGACCGACGGTGATACGCAAAGGCGCGGCATAGGTGGCGTCGCGCAAACGGCACTCCTCCTCGGTATACTTGGGGTTGGGGTCGATGCGATGCTCCAAAAAGTCCAAACGGAAGTGTCCCGCAAAGTCCTCTATGGGCGAAAAGTCCTCAAAAACTTCTCTTATCCCCTTGTCGATGAACATACGGTAGCTGGATTTCTGCACCTCGATCAGGTTAGGCAAAGGCAGTACTTCCTTTGTCTTGGAAAACGACTTTCTTTCGTGATTTCCGTATTTTACAATCTTGATGTCTTGCTGCATTACACAAAACTCCTCAAAAAATATTTTCAAAAAATTTGGCGAAAATTGTTGCAAACTTGCCCGCAATATGGTATCGTGAAAATACAAAATTGCTTGTGTTTTGGGGTAAAAATACGCAAAAAAGCGCAAAAATCCCCCTAAGGGCACATATACACAAAGTATATATTAGCACTTTTGCAGTCAACAGTCAAAATTATGTGAGTAATAGTATCAAAAAATAAATATCAAAATATTTTTTCATTATTAAATGCGGCTTCTTCGGAAACCGCATTTGCAATAGGCAAGCTTCTTAAATGTGCCGTTTGTCGCCAAGGCAACACGCTCGAAACGGCATCGCAGGACGCTTGTTCGTCGGCATATATTGGTATATACCGCGCTTGTAATTTAATGTTTTTTGTTGTAAGTTTCGGGTGCGTCCGTTTCCACGTCGCCATCTGTCGTGTCGGAATGATCCACGTCGGTTGAAGACATCCGTTTCAAATTGTCGATCCTGCGCAACACCGATTTGACAATAGCATTCTTACGGGTTTCATCTATATATTCACCCGCTCGATCCAACACGGAAACTATATCTTCTTCCACCCCATCAAGCGCATTGAAGTTTATCCATTTGAATGATGATACGAGTTTGATTTGGTCCCCATGCTTTTTCTTGAATGGTTTGCATTCCACACCGGAATCGGCAATTATTTGACTTGCGATCTTGTCATAACCGAGAGACGATCCGCTGTCGAATATCGGAGCAGCGGATATCCATTCCAACGTTTCGGCGTTTCGAATAAGCCCGAAATTATTTTGATGTCTGTCCTCATTTGCTATGATATAGTCCAAAACCAACATTTGGTCTACCGCATTTACAATGTCGGCGACGCCAAGCGCTTTGCAGCAGTTTATATAATGCCGATAGACGGAGGTGTTGTTGTCTTTATTGGTCATTTGCATAATACGCCATGCGCTGACAAGCTCGGCGTTTACATCAATAAAGTCTTCACATACGCTGTACGGAACGCCGTCATCCCATACAATACTGTAATCTACGTGCGGGATATTGAGGCGAGCAGCTATCTTGGACGCGATCACTTCGTTGAAAGGCTGCTGCATAAACGGATTGCTGCCCGATTTGAACAAACACCGCTTGCCTCCCACGATCTTCCACCGCTTTTTCAAGCAACCGTCAGAAGTATTGTCCGGAGAGCTGAAATCAAAATGACCTTTCTTGTCCAACTTTCCCAAAAGAACGTCGCCTACGTCCTCGGAAAATCCGTTTTCAAAAAAATTGATTTTGCTCCATTCCAGATCACTATTCTTCGGCTTGATCCAATATTGGTCGGAAAGACTAAGCCCAAAACATCTCAAAAGCAACATCCTTGTTGATGTCAAATTCAAGACTTCCAAAGCTTTGACAATACCGGAACGACTTGCGGGTATCGACCGATCGACCCACCAATCATTTAAGGAAGCTCTATCGGCAATACCGTTTTTTACTTTAACACCATATGGTAGATGTTTTTCTGCATACAATTCGTTGATCTTTTGAATGAAACCTGTATCTTCGTCCAAATTGAGCAAAGCTACGGGAATGTTTTTGTGCATTAATATATAATCCACCCGACAAACCTCCTTTTGTTTAGTTTATCATATTTCAACTTGTTTTTCAACTGTTTCATTTGCTCCTTTTGCCATTATAGCACAAATTATAGCCAATATTTTGCGTCGTGAAGACAGTAAAACATTATTCAAGCGTCAAAACTTTCAGGGCAACGATCTAACCCCGCTGTGCTTGCCACATTGCGCCACTTTGCGCCCCGAAACAAACAAACCCCGCCCCGCCGATCTATCGGAGCGATAACGGAAATTGCAACGGAGTTTTTCAAATAAGATCGGCTTTTTGCGTTTGTAAATCTTTTTTTATTGATATTTTCATTGCGACGTGCTATAATACTAATGCGACTCTATTTTTATTATACTTCCACTCAACCCCTTGCAAAGGGGTACTATCCGTTTATTTGGGTAGAAAACAGTCAACAATCGGTAGCAATACCTGTTTCGGACTGTTTTCTATCTGGAAGTAGTTTAATGGAGTCGCAACCACGGAACGGTATTCTACGGAGTGTCGCTCCAAGGGGCGGCACTTCTTTTATGTCAAAAACAGTATGCTTTATCGGACACCGAACAGTCGCAAATGCCACGCGGATAAAAACAAGACTGACCGAAACCGTTTTGAAACTGATTTCAGACGGCGCCGATACCTTTTTGTTCGGCAGCAGAAGCGAGTTCGACTCCTTGTGTTGGGAGGTCGTTACCGAATTGCAAACGCAATACCCAGCTATCAAAAGGGTCGGCTACAACACGCCGCACGAAACGGCGATCACTTCAAAGGAAGAACGCCGACAGCTTGAACAGCTTTCTTCCGAGATCGCGGGCGGCAAGGTCTGCCTCAAAGATTTTGAAAGCGCCGTCAATTCGCAAAAGTCGCAAAACGCGACCAAGGACGCCTACATAATGCGCAATCAAGAGATGATAGACAACAGCGACGTCTGCGTGTTCTACTACGACAAAGACTATTTGCCGCCGAGACGAAAGCAGTCTAAAAACCTCGTTTCGGATCATCAACCGCAAAGCGGAACGGCAGCGGTTTTTACATACGCGCAACGGAAAAAGAAAACAATGATAAATTTGTTTGAATAAACAGTGAGGTAATTTATGTCAATATGTGGTTTTATCGGCAATCTGCCCGAAGAATTTCCGTGGGAATACGGCAAAGAGTCCCCGCCGCACGCCGAATATCTGAGACAAGTTAGGGAGGCTGTTGCAATCGCGGTAGAATATAGCGAAATCGACGAGTTTTGTTGCCGACTGTCCGACAACGTCGATCTGGACTTTGCCGAGGCTGTCCTTTATCTGAAAGAAAACAAATATCCGAAAATAAAACTTATTTGCGTTGTTGATAGCGAACGAGCAAACCGTGACCGCAACAAACAAGAACTCGATCGCCGCAACGCGATTTTGGAAAAAGCGGACGAAAAAAGACATTTGCGCGATTTTTCGCTTGTGGATACAACCGAACAGCTTATCGCCGCTTGGAACGGGCAAAAGTCGGGTCCGACGTGGGAGACCTTGCTTGTCGCAATGCAAAAAGAGCCGATATATTTTATTCGGTTGAACGACATAAAGGAAGATACCGACGAGCCGAACGGAAAACTAAAACGAGAACTGCGAGAAGCCGAAGAATCGTCCAAAAGAAGTGTTTTTAAGAGAATTGCCTATACCCATGTGATAAAAGAGCTGATCGCAACACACCCCGACCCCGTTGCGGCATTCGAAGCTGCCATCAAAAACAACCCCGCTTTTGCGCGAGAAATAACCGATCTTGCCGAGACGTTGGAATTAAATTTAGGCGTAGATCGATAAAAACACATCATTGACGACTGAAATAAATTCACAGCCCGAATTCCTTGCGGAGTTCGGGCTGTTTGTTACCATATCACCGATATATCGGCGCAATTCGTCCCAAATTCAACAGCGCGCACGTCTTGCTTCGCGCCATATTTAGCTTTTTTACCCTTTTTGCCGCAAAAAAAACTCCGACTTATCATCGGAGTTTTTAATGGATGCGGCAAAACCTTACTCTTCCGGGCCGTGTCCAGCCAAGTACCATAGGCGTTTTGGGGCTTAACTTCTGTGTTCGGTATGAGAACAGGTGGATCCCCCAAAGCTAAATCACCGCAATGGTATTACACGCGCAAAGGCGTTGTAACCGTAATTGACGAAAGGAACATTGATAACTGCACAAAACAAAGCTTAGTGTAACGAGTTTCGTATTTCGTTTGTTGGTATTCAAGGCTTGTTCGTAATATTTGAACAAGCGTTCGGACTATTAGTATCGGTCAGCTAAATGCGTTACCGAACTTACACCTCCGACCTATCAACCTTGTAGTCTACAA
>CANQCN010000012.1 GCA_947589685.1 uncultured Clostridia bacterium | reverse complement strand
TTGTAAAAACACTCAAAAACAAGGACTGCCGTAAGTGAATTTTGTCCACTTGCGACAGCCCCTTTCTTTTGTGCATCTTCCGTTTATCTTTGGTAAATGTTAATATTTTCTGTAAAGCACTTCATAAAAGCCTACAAAAAGCGGAATGAGAATGGCGATACCCAACGGTATAAATATGCAGCGCGACGTTTGAGCATAGTTTGCAAATTCCACATTGCACAAGGCGCTTATACCTACCGCTCCCAACACGATGATGACGCAAACGACTATTGCAACTATCATCGTCAAGCGGAAATTGAACGCGGGTTTATTTTTGCGAGTGGGATCGACTATTGCGTAGATCGTTACGCCTATCGGCAACAGCATCAACACGCCGAGAGTGATCACAAACGGCGCCCACACGCCTACGGCAATCGAAGCCAACGCAAATACGCCGAAATAGATAACGGCAACAATATATGTCAGCCATGCCGCCTGACACAACACCTTTGCTTGCGGTATCAACATTTTTGACTTGTATGTAGCGGTGGCATGGTTGTATATACGCATGCGTATGCCTTCTTTCGCCAAGCTGTCAGCCACATCTTCCAATGCCGCGTGTCTGTCGTAAAAAGCGGCGGTGGCGGCGGGTTCGGCGCTCACGCTGTTTACGCCGTCCAGCTGATCGCCCAATATGTTGTTCAAAACATGCTGATAGTTTTCGCCCTCGGAGGATTGACGTTCGGATACTTCGCGCGCCCGTTCCTCGAAGCTTTGCATAAACTCTTCGGCATTGTCCTGGTTGACTTCGAAAAGCGACTTCCTTTCCTCATCGGACGGCGTTTCGACAACGGGTTCGGGCTCCGGTTCGGGTTCCTTTTCTACGGGACGTTCCACGTAGACTATCCTTTCTATTATTTGCGGTTCTTCGGTCGCTTCTTTCGTTTCTTGTTCTTCTTCAACAGGTTCGGGGCTTTCCTCGTCGTTTGCCTCGGCAAGTTCGCGCAAGCGCCTCGATATTTCATCCTGCTCGTCAAGCTCTTCTTGCAACTCGGCGCGCTTTACGCGCTTGGGGCTTCTGCGTCCGAACAGCGGCGTAGCCTCTTCCTGCGTGATCTCCACGCCCGTAGCGGTACCGTCGACCAAGTCGTCCAGCACTTCGCGATGGTACTGCCATTCGGAAATAAACTGCTCGCAGCTTTCCTTGCCGGTTTTTGTCAATGCGTAGTAACGACGACGACCGCCGTTGGAGTTTTCACCCCAATATGATACGATAAGATCGTCCTCCTCCAACCGTTTAAGATAGGAGTAGAGCGTGGGCTGCTTGATTTCGTAACGGTTACTTGTGCGTTCTTTGATCTCTTTTGCTATTTCGTAGCCGTACTTATTTCCGTTGTACAGCGAGCACAAGATTATTGTTTCGATGTTGCCCTTCAAAAAGGTAAAATCACCGCTCATTTTCCATCCTCCTTTGTAAATATTGTAGAATATATGTACATAATTGTCAATATTTTAGACTACTATTTGTGACATAGTACCGTATTTTATTTAATAAAGGTGCGATTTTGACATAATTTGGGGCTAAATTATAAAATTTTTCATTTACCTACCGTTCTGAAAAGATAACATATTGCCTATGAAAGTGGTAGTTACGAGAACCGCGCGTCGGGTAGTGCGTCTCCAAATGGAAAACGGCGTATTGAAAGTAGTGGCAAATTGGTTGCTGTCGGAAAAGAAGCTGCGCCGTATCATTGCGGAAAACATCGAATGGATAAACGCGCACAGATCGGACGGCAAAGCTGCCGAACAGCATTGCGACAGCGCGCCCAAGCAGAGCAGCTTCGTCAAAGAGCCGCCAGTATCCAAAGAGGGCAGCATTATCGGCGAAATTTACGACGGCAGAAAAACGGTTATATTCGGAGAGCTCGTAACCGTGCGCGCGGGAGTCGGCGCCAAAACTTACCTTGACGAGGATACGCTTTACGTATCGTCCAAGTGTTACGAAAGCAGAGAGTCGAGATTACGGGCAATAAAAGCATATCTGAAAAAGATAGCCGCTACCTACGTATCAAACGAGATCGCCAACTTCGGCAGCGACATTTCTCTATGTCCGTCCAAAATTGAATTTCGCGACAACGGCGATTTTTGGGTAAAGTGTTCTCTTGCGGCGCAGCGCGTGCTTTGTTTCGATTTCAGAATAGTTCAGTTGCCGCAAAAGCTGCGGCGATACGTGATCGCCCATGCGTTCGCACATTTTTCTCATCCGTTGCATGACGATGACTTTTGGAATTTTTTATCCAACAGCTTGCCGCATTATCGTGATTACGCAAAAGAGCTGGAAAGCTATCGCGTTTTGAAAGATATATAAATCTTCAAAAATAAATGTTGGAGTGTGATCAAATACGACGGCGATGTCAAACGGATAGCTTTAACAACTCCCCGCGAAGTTCGGGCGCGTACCGAATCTTCGCGTCCTTATTGCTAATGTACCTCCAACATTTGAATAGAGCCTAAAAAAACGCTTCGCGCAAAGAGCGGAAGCGACATTTTTGCAAATCACGTCAAAACCTTTTGATACAGCCGACAACTTTTCCGATGATAGCGGGGTTTTCCTCCGGGGTAATGACAATATCCGACATACTGCTGTTTTCAGGATGAAGCACAAGGTTGGGCACGGTTGCTCCGATACGTTTGATAGTTGCCTTTTCCTGCCACAAAACAACGGCAATTTCGCCTATTTCCACGTCGCTTTGCGAATGGACCACGACATAATCGCCGTCCGCGATACCTACTTCTATCATACTGTCGCCCTCTACGCGCAGCATATACAGATCTTTCCCGTGAAAAATGTCCCTCGGCAAAGGAAATTCTCCCTCTATGTTTTCCACAGCGAGAATGCCCGTACCAGCGCTCACGTTGCCGATCAAAGGTACGAAATTGGACGGGCTTCGCGTTTGCTTGACAGAAAACGCGCGCTTTTTGTTTGCGTCCTGGGTGATCAACCCGCGATCGCGCAGTTTTTCCAGATAATAATGTACGGTAGAGGTGGATTTTATGTTGAATTTTTCGCCGATCTCCCGCACGGAAGGCGGAAATCCGTTGTCGTCAACAAAAATTTTTATGTAGTTGTAAATTTCTTCCAAACGAACATCGCCTTTTTTCATATGTCTATTGTAGCATGTTTCCGAAAATAGTGCAATATAAAAACAAACTTTTGTTCTAAAAATTTGTCATATCAAAAAGTAATATATTTTGCCACGGCAGAAACGTATTTTTTGCAATGACGGCGCGAATTACGGCGTGTTCGTCGGTATAGTCAACGGTTTGACATTGCGCGCCGAATTTGTTCAACTCGGAGAGCAGCTTTGCGCTTTCCGCATGCGGCGCTTTCAGCGTCAGAGAGGCGTATTTGTCCATTACGTATTTTTGGATCGTTTCCGTAAGCGCGTCTATATTTTTGCCCGTCAAAGCCGATACGAAAACGGACGAAACGTTCATCGTTGCGTCGCCGAGATATTCGGTCGTTTTCACCTTGTCGCATTTGTTGTAAACGCGTATTACCGAAGCGGTAGTGTTGAGTTCGGCAAGCGTTTGTTCCGTCACCTCGATGTGCTTTACAACGTTTTCGTCGGATACGTCGCACACATCGAGCAGCAGATCTGCACGCGAAGCCTCCTCCAAAGTGGATTTGAACGCCTCCAACAGCGAATGTGGCAGATCTTTGATAAATCCGACGGTGTCGCACATCAAAATTTCCACCCCATTTGGCATTTTTACCCGTCTGACAGTGGTATCCAGCGTGGCAAAAAGCTTGTCGTCCGCGTACGCCTCGGCGTCCGTCAGTCTATTGAAAAGAGTGGATTTGCCCGCGTTTGTGTAGCCTACAAGCGCAACGGTGTACATACCGTTTTCACTGCGCTGTTTGCGCGTCAATTCGCGGTGTTTTTCTATTTCTTTCAGCTCTCGTCTGAGCCGATAAATACGCTCGCGTACAGCTCGTTTATTGGTTTCCAATTTTGTTTCGCCCGGTCCGCGCGTACCTATGCCCGCCCCCTGACGGGAAAAGTCTCCCTCAGGTTTTGTGGCGAGATTGTAAGATAATTGAGCCAATTCCACCTGTTTTTTGCCCTCGGCGGAAGTGGCGCGCAGTGCAAAAATATCCAAAATCAAATCGATTTTGTCGATAACGTCGCGTTCCAACTGTTTGGCAAGGGCGGCTCGCTGCGTCGAGTTTAACGGACAGGAAAAAATAACCACGTCTATGTCGTGTTCCGACAATTCGATCGCATGTTTAAGCTCGTCGATCTTGCCCTTGCCCACGACCGTGCAAGGGTCCAACGAGTTGCGCTTTTGCGTACATTGCAAGCGCACCTCGCCATTGGCTGTGCGGATCAATTCCGTCAATTCGTATATGTCTTGTTCTACGGCGGCGTTGGGCAATTCTACATACATCAACGCCACATTTTCTATTTTTACTTTCATACTATTCATTGTCGTCGGGCGAACGACGCAAACTGACTTTTGTCGAGGCGTTGCGGCGAATATCCTCCGTGATAGCCGCGTAATGCCGTTTTGTCGTGTTTACGTCCTTGTGTCCAAGCACATCCGCAACCACGTATATGTCTCCCGTGTTTCGGTAAAGCTGCGTACCGAAGGTGGAACGAAGCTTGTGCGGCGTGATATGTTTCAACGGTGTGGCTACAAGGCTGTATTTTTTGATTATATTTTCCACGGCGCGCGTGGTGATACGACGTTTTTGAAGAGAAAGAAACAACGCAGGCTCATCTTTGAGGCTTTCGTCCGCAACGCGCATGGAGTAGTAGTCGTACAAATATCCCGCGACCTCTTCGGAAAAGTAGAGTATCACGCGAGCGCCGCCCTTACGTTGCACAACAAAGCTGAGATCGTCGAAATTGACGTCGTCGATGTCGATACCGACCAATTCGCTTACACGGATACCCGTTCCGAGCAAAAGACCGACTATCGCCAGATCGCGAATACGCGTGTTTTCCTGATATTTTTGTTGTCGTTCGCTCAAACCCTCGCCCGTATCTACGACGTCCATCATCGTCTCTATTTCGTCGCTGTCCAAGCGAATTATCTCTTTTTCACGCAATTTCGGCGTATCGACGGAAGCGGTGGGATTGTAGCGAATGAGCTGTTTTTTTTCAAAATACTTTACCATCGAGCGAATTGCCGCAAGCTTTCTGCTTTTGCCTCTTACTCCGTTGTTGACGATTTTGCCGTCCTTGCGGTATATCTCGACATAGCTCAGATACGCCTCGATCTCGAACGGCGACAGCGATTCGATATCGGCTGGGGTGATCTCTTTGGTCGATTTTGTCTTAAAACGTTCAATTTTGCTCACAATATACTTAAAAAAAGTGCGTATATCGTAGCCGTAGTTAAGCCGCGTAAGCGGTGTGGTATTGGCGGAAATTCCCACAAAATACTCTCTGCAAAATTCGGGAAGATCCTCATCCAATATTTTGTTTAATTTTTCGAGATTTTCCGCGTCTCTGTTGTTGAAATATGTTTTGCTCATTTTATCGCCCTCGTCATGCTCGAAACAACGCAAAAGTATAATATTATTGTGTGTTTTTTTAATATTTTTATATTTATGCTAACATTATACCGCATATCTATTCGTAAAGCAAATATTTTACGAATAATTTTATTTCCTTATGTGCCAAATTTTTTTGCGCAGCGGTGCAGTAATTACCTTTCGAAATGTAAACTTTCGGGCAGACAACTTGTCGAGGCAGTTGTAGCTGTTGATAAAATACAGTCAGCCGGATGATTAATGGTTGGGTTGACAATATAAACGTTTTGTGTTATTATATAAATGTAATAGGAAGTGGACAACTTTTATCTCCATAAGCTTGTGATTCGAAACAGGGCGTAACAAACGACGTGGAGTATGAATTATGGCGAAATAAAAAATTCTGTTCTGTATTTGGCAAGAATAGGAGAGGTATATGATAGAGTTTAATGGCGCTTTGTCGTCCGGGTGCGTTCATTTTTATATGAAAAAGGATATTTTAAGATCCTTAATTATTTTCTTATTGCCCGCATTACCATTTATAATCCCTATGGTAGTTTTATCTATATCAAGGGCAAAGTTGTTTTGGGGAGTACTTGCCGGCATAATTCTTGTTATAGCCGTAGGTATGGCGATTATTGAGGGAACGGTGTTTCTGAAAAAGAAATTACCTACTCAGATAACAATTGCCGACGGGAGAATTAACAAGGAAAGTAAAGTATATTGGAATCCAAAAACAATCCAATCGGTGAGATCGAAACAGTGGTTGACTACGGTGAGTGGTATCAAATCTATTTCAATATCGGATTTAGAAATAATTATATGATTTGTCAAAAAGATCTTATTGTGAAAGGAACTCTTGAAGAATATGAAAAGCTGTTTGGAGACAAAATAGTCCGTTCGCCAAAATAACAATTATATGATGCACATATTGTCGGAAAAATAGTGCAGTAGTGAAACAAAACAGGTGGCGGGAGAAAACATTAAATGAAATTCTATCGAATTGATGATTCGCATATGTTTTATAATCGTAAGTATGCATATCTTAGTGTAAATTCAACAAACAAAATACCAAATGAATATCAAGGTCCTACGGAAGAATATCTTACATTTAGGTGCCCATATTGCGGCTACGAGAGATATAATATATTTTATCCGGAAAAGTTTATTGCTGTATTTAATAAAGACAGCGTGGGAGATATTTCTGTTGGTGTTGTAAACTTCCAACTCGCCGTATCTGAAAAATTTTTAAAAATGATTGAAAAATATCAATTTAAAGGTATTGAAGAAATCAGAGAGTATAAATATATGGAAACCACGCGACATAAAACTATTGAATCTGTTAAAGGATCTTACTTTGAAACGCGAGTTCATTTTGAACCTTTGCGATGGAGATATGTGGATAAAGAGAATGAATGCTTGATAGTAGTACATAATCGAACATGTGGTTGCTCAAAATGTTTAGGAAATAGAGATTTTTTAAAAATTCCCAAAGATGCGAAGCTTTACCTCGATGGTTTAAACGAGGTTGAGTATGATATCTTTTCGACGATTGATAATCCCGGACACATTTTTGTGTCGGAAAGATTTGTGGAAGCTTGCAAAACGGAAAAAATAACCAATATTCTAAATCGATTGGTCGAGGTGTTCGGTTACTCAGATTTATCGCAAGCAAGTTAATAAATTCCGGTGCCCTCGATAATTTTTTTCAACAAAAGTAGTGTAAACTTTCTTAATCATATTGATATGTAATGATTATCTAATGCTCTATTTCGCTCTTTGATTTTGGTTGAAATGCTCTTTGATGGCGAAGCGGCGGTTCGAGTTACGAATGGGGAACACACTTCATTGCAATAATAGAAGTGTTTTTCGTTGTTTTTTTGCAAAATCACGCCACCCACACACCCACATATCTATTCGCAAAAGGCAGCTTTTGCGAATAGATAGAGGCTAAAACGGGGTTTTTGAGAGAGGTTGGCGCTTCAAACTGACCGATACGGACATTCAGACGGAATTTCGTAAATTATCAAACACAATAAATTATCAAAAACATTTTATCAAAATGAGTAATAAAAATATTTTTCAATTTCGCAACAAAACTGTGCGTTCTTGGCACCGATATTTTACGTCAAAAAAATTTTGATTTTCAACAAAAAGCTCGTCAATTTAAGCAAGTAAAAATTTATCGAATTTTGCTTTTGAAATTTTTATCAAACGAATTGCTCTTATCGTAACTCAAATTTTGCAAATTTTTAAAGTACGGCTTATCAACGATTATTTTTCAATCGCAAATTATCTTGCCGATCTGTCAGATCGAATGAACAAAATATCACAAATTTTTACCGATTTTTTATTCTGTCTCAACGGCGCTTATTCGGCGGTATCCGACGAAAGATCCTCACGTTGCTTTGACAAGTCGGTCTTTTTGTCTTTTTTGCAGTATTTTCTGTAAAAAATTACGGAAACGACCAACATCACGACGGACATCGACGTCGCAAGTCCGCCGAAAACCATTGCACACCAAAATAATGCGAAGAACGATGGGAGGAATGTAAACGTAGACGTCGATGTTACAACGCCGTCGGTCACGCTTATATCGCCTGCGCCTGCATTTGTAAGCCCGAAATACAACGCGCAAACCACGATTTCAAAAACGGCAAACACAGCCAACAAAATCGCGCTTACAACAATTGCCGATCTCCACAAAACCGTTGACGAGGAACGAGACGACGCCATTTTTTGATCGGATCCGAGCCTTTGTTCTACGGCTGCCGCCGAAAGATTTTCCGCGTCGTTTGACTCGTCCAAAAATAGAAAGTTCATATCCACGTCAAAAAAACGACAAATTTCCGCCGCCTTGTCAACGTCAATGCTCACCTTGTCGTTTTCCCAATTGGAAATCGTCTGTCTCGAAACTCGAAGCTCGTCGGCAAGTTCTTCTTGCGACAATCCGCGTTGTTCGCGCAATTCGATCAATTTGTTTCCGAATTTCATTCAATGTCTCCTTGTTCTGCGCACGACGACCGCCCATATCACGGCGACAATTGCCGCAGCAAGCCCATACGGCAAGATCAAAAGAAAAGCTACCGACGCGGGCGCGCTATTCATCGGATTTTCGGCGATATTTACAAACGCAACGGCAACATGTATCGAACACGCTGTTAAAACAGCCGCTAATATTGACCCAAAAAGCAAGTTGATTTTTTTCACGGATTTTCTCCCATCGAATAAAATTTTCTTTCGACTTTTGTTTTCGTCGCGGCGTCCGGGTCGCTACGAGTACGTTATGATAATAACACGCATGTCGGGCAAAATCCACCAAATAGCTTTGTCAATTGTGCAAAATTTGTTTTACATTGCTTCCCGCAAGAATAAAAAACCGTTATTGCAGCGTTTGCAATACCTTTTCCAAAGCCAATATGCCGTGTTCGAGGGTCAATCCGCCTTGTAAATAAACGGTATAAGGTTCTCTTATCGGACCGTCGCAGCTCAGTTCTATCGAAGCGCCCTCCACAAAGCACCCAGCAGCCATTATTACCTTGTCCGAATAACCGGCTTGATTCCACGGTTCGGGTTTTACAAAGCCGTCCACGGGCGAAATGGACTGTATCGCTTGACAAAACTTTATCATTTTGTTCGGATCGCCCAACTTTATGGCGCACACTATATCTCCCAAGTGTTCGTCAAAGTGCGGAGTAACCTCAAATCCGCGCTTAGCAAGCACATAAGAAAACAATATCGATGTTTTAAGCGCTTGATTTACCGTGTGCGGCGCCAAAAACAGTCCTTGGTAAAACAATCTGTATCCCGCCGTATAACTACCCACTTCCATGCCTACGGACGGCGCCGTAAGATGTCCCGCGACCAGATCAACAAGATCCCCGCGCCCGACAATGTAGCCTCCCGTCGGGGCAAGTCCGCCGCCGATATTTTTAATGAACGAACCCGCGCACAAATCTGCGCCCACCGCGGTAGGCTCGAATTTTTCCACAAATTCGCCGTAACAATTGTCGCAAAAAACGATAGTTTCGAAGGAGATTTTTTTGACAAAATCGCACAACTGTTCTATCTGAGCAATAGACAATGCCGGTCGCGAAGCGTAACCCTTGGAGCGCTGCACATACACCATTTTTACCTTGCGCACAGTAAAAAATTTTTCGATAGCTCCGAAGTCAAACCGACCGTCGAGCAATTCTATCGACTCGAAATCAATGCCAAAGTCCTTCAAGCTGCCTATACCTTGCTTGTACACAACGTCCTTTAACGTGTCGTAAGGTTGCCCCGTAACGGACAAAACGCAGTCGTCGGGGCGCAAAACGCCGAAAAGCGCATGCGAAATCGCTCCCGTGCCGGAAGCGATCAATGGGCTGACGATGGCTTTTTCTGCGCAAAAAATGTCCGCAACAACTTCTCCCAAGGTCTCTCTCCCGACGTCGTCCGAACCGTATCCGCTCGTTCCGTTGAAATGTCTGAGCGCAACGTTGCGATCGCGAAATGCGTCGATGACCTTTTCCTGGTTGTACAAAGTCACTTCGTCTATTCTTTCAAACACTTCTTTCGTATTCTGCAATGCTTCGGCTATCTCTTTGTTCATATTTTCCTCGTTTATAGTATTATGTCAGACATATTATTCTCTATTTTGCCGTTTTCTGATATACTTAGCGTCATTTCAATCAATTAAATGTCTATTTTGGAGTTTTTCAACTCTTCTGCAATGCGATTCGACACATCCTCGGCGGTCAAACTGTCCACATCTATGTACGCAGTCACGTCCATATGCTTGTAGTAAGATATCTGACGCTTGGCGTAATGTCTGGTGTTGAGCTTGATCTGCTCGATAGCTTGCGGCAGATCCCACTCGCCCGAAAGATATCTTATTATTTCCTTGTACCCTATTGCCTGAAATGCGGGCGTATTGCATTTCATTCCGTAGACGTCTACAAGCTTTTTCACTTCGTCCACAAGTCCGTCGGTTATCATTTTGTCTACGCGCGCGTCGATTTGACGATACAACTCTTGTCTGTTTCTTTGCAAAACAAACAGCTTCAAGTCATACTGCGGATTTTTTCTTGTACTGCCTCTCGATATACTGCCTCCGCTTTCCGCTATTTCAATAGCCCGAATGACCCGTTTGTAATTGTGAATATCCACACGTTCAAACGCCTTTGCGTCCGCTTTTTCAAGTATTTTTTGCAAAGCGCCTACGCCTTGCCGCTCGTATATTTCCAACAGCTCGCGCCGTCTTTCGGAGTTTGCTGCGCCGTATTCGGGCGGATAAACCAAACTATCGAAATAAAAACCCGTTCCGCCCGCCACAATGGGCAATCCCTTGATCTTGCTTATGACCTCAGCCGCTTGCTGACGATACAAAAAGGACGAATATTCCTCGTTTGGCAAAGCAACGTCCAGCATATGATGCGGCACGCCGCGCATTTCAGCAGAACTTATTTTGGCGGTGCCGATATCCATTCCTTTGTAAATTTGCATCGAATCGGCGGAGACGATCTCGGTATGCAGACGTTTTGCAAGGAGAACCGCCGCCGCGGATTTGCCCACCGACGTTGTGCCCGTGATACCGACAAGCGTACGCATCACACTATCCTCTTGAACATTTTTTCGATTTGCGTTTTGGTAAACACCACCGTTATCGGTCTGCCGTGCGGACATTGCAATATTTTGTTGTCGCAAACTTGTTTGAGAATGTATTTTATTTCATATTCGTTCAGCGCGTAGCCTGCTTTTACGGCGGCTTTACAAGCCTTCTTCGCAAGCTTTTCCACGATCAACGTTCTGTCGTCCAAGCGAAATTCCCCAACGGACGACAGCAAATAACGCACAAAATCCTCCATTTGCAGATCGGACAGCAGCGTCGAGACCGCCGTTATGCGGTAAGTGTTTTGTCCGAATTCGCTTAGCTCGATACCCGCCGACAATATATTGTCGCGGTTTTCCTCGATAAACTGCGCTTCTTCGTCGCTTACGGAAAACACGTACGGTATCAAAACGGACTGCATATCGTGCGTTTTGCTTGCCATAAACTTATCGAAAAGCATACGCTCGTGGGCGGCATGTTGATCCACAAATATCAACTTGTCGTCCAATTCGAGGATCAAATACGTCTTAAATGCCGCTCCGAGTATCTTTGCCCGATTGAAAAGTTCATCTTCTGCGTTCTCGACAAAAACGGGCGGCTGCGTCGCAGGCTGCAACACCACTGCGGGCTGCATTACCTTCGACGGTTCGTCCAATCCGAGATTTATGCGCGCCTTTTCGACGCTCAGTTCTTTTTCGAGATATTCGCCCAGCTCCGCAACGGACTTTTTGTCCGCCCGTTCGGTGGACCTTTCCATATCTTCTACGGCGGCCGCCTGATCCCGATTCATCATATCGAGCTGCCCTTCCGCAGCCATTTTGTTGTAGGTTGCGAGAAACTCCTCCTGCGTGTATTTTCTCGCGGGATTTTCCGCACGAGTCGCCGCCGCGAAGTTTTCCTCAACGCGCTTGTTCGAAAAACGCCGCAACGCGTCCGTTACGCAGTAGTAAAAAGCGCCGCACACCCGTCGCGGATCGGCAAATCGCACCTCGCTCTTTTTGGGATGTACGTTTACGTCCACAAGATCGCAATGGATAAACAGATCCAACACATACATCGGAAACTGCTTTGTCATAAGATACGGTTTGTATGCTTGCATGATCGAGGCGGCTACCCCTTGGTCGAGAACATATCTGCCGTTGACGGACAGTGTTTGATAGTTTCTGTTGGCTTTGGTGTATTCCGTATTGCTTATATATCCGGTTATGCGCAGTCCCTCGCGCGCAAAATCGATTTTTATACAGTTTTCCAAGCAATTCGAGCCGTAAACCGTGTAAATTGCCTCTTCCAAACCGTTTCCCTTGGTTGCATATACTGTTTTTCCGTCCAATATATAGCTGATCTCCAATGTGGGGTTTGTCAGGATAAGCTTGGAAACGAATTTGGTAATTTCCGCGCTTTCGTAGGCGGGACTTTTGAAAAACTTTTTTCGCGCGGGAGTGTTGTAAAACAAATCGCGAACTTCTATTCTCGTTCCGACATTGGCTGAAACGTGCTGCTTGTCGACTATCTCGCCCTCCTCGGCGTACACTTTAACGGCGACGTCCGAGTTGTGCGTACGGCTGACAAGCGTTACGCGCGAAACGGCTGCTATGCTGGACAACGCCTCTCCGCGAAAACCCAACGTTTCTATCGCGCTTAGCTGCAACGCGCTTGCAAGCTTGCTTGTGGCGTGCTTTACAAACGCAAGGTCCATATCGTCCTCGGCGATGCCGTATCCGTTGTCCGTTACGGAGATCAGATCGAACCCTCCGTTTACCACTTCGATGACGATACGCGTAGCACCCGCGTCCACGCTGTTTTCCACGAGTTCTTTAACTGCGCCGTACGGTTTTTCCACCACTTCGCCGGCAGCGATTTTATTGTAAATATCGGGCGTAAGCAACTTTATATTAGCCATTTTCTTTTACCTTTTTCACAAGCGTATTAAGTATGTCGAAAGCCTCTATCGGAGACACGCGGTTCATATCTATATCGCGCAATATCGAACTGACCTCCTGCGACGTTTTTGTCACTTGTCGCGACGCGCTCAGCTGCTCCGCCTTGTCGATATTCAAGCTGACGTTGCTGTTTTCCAACAAAGTCACGATCTCGCGGGCGCGCCCGCAAACGTCGGAAGGAACTCCCGCAAGGGAAGCGACCTCTATGCCGAAGCTTTTGTTTGTGCCGCCGCGTGCGATCTTGTGCAAAAACACGACGGAGCCGTTAAGCTCTTTTACCGTGATACGGTAATTTTTTACGCCCTCAACGCGCCCTTCCAGATCCGTCAGCTCGTGATAATGCGTAGAAAACAACGTTTTGGCGCATATTTTTTGAGAAACGTATTCCATTACCGCCCAAGCGATAGCCAAGCCGTCGAATGTAGACGTGCCTCGTCCGATCTCGTCCAAAATTATCAAGCTGTTTTTCGTCGCATTGTTGAGAATATTCGCGACCTCTACCATCTCCACCATAAATGTACTTTGATTAAAAGCAATATCGTCGCTTGCGCCAACGCGTGTGAAAATTTTGTCTACAATGGGTATCTCCGCGCTCTTTGCGGGCACAAACGAGCCTATATGCGCCATAAGCGTTATCAGCGCGACCTGCCGCATGTATGTGCTTTTGCCCGCCATATTGGGACCGGTAATTATCATCGTACGGTTTTCGTCCGTATCCAGATTGACGTCGTTTGCAATGAAATTGTCCCGTTTCAAGTAGCACTCCACTATCGGGTGCCTGCCTTCCGTAACGCGCAGTTGCGTTCCCGCGGAATTTATTTTTGGTTTGCAGTAATCGTTTGTCTGGGCGACGGTCGCAAGCGAATTGAGGCAGTCCAAAGACGCGACGGCTTTTGCCGTTTGTTGCATGACGGGAATGTACTGCAAAAGATTGTTGCGTAGCTCGTCAAACAGCTTTTTTTGAAGTTTCACCTTGTTTTCCATGGCGGTAAGCATTTTTTCTTCCAGCTCTTTAAGCTCCGGACTGACGAAACGCTCGCCGTTGGTCAAGGTCTGCTTGCGAATAAAATTGTCGGGAGCAAGCGACAACATTGACGTAGTAATTTCAAAGTAATATCCGAATACCTTGTTGTAGCCGAGTTTTAGATTTTTGATCCCCGTGCGATTGCGTTCGTACGCCTCCAACGAGGAAATACGCGCGCTGCCGTTTTTCGCAAGATCGTACAGCTCGTCCAGCTCGGCGTTGTAGCCCGCGCGGATGTAATCGGTGTTTTCTTTTATCAACGACGGCACGTCATCTCTTATAGCTCTTTCCAGCAGATCCACCACTTCGGGCAAAGGGGAGATCGCTCCGTCTATATCGCGCAATATTTTGCTCTGAGTGCGCGCGATAAGCCTTTTCACCTCCGGCAGCGCCGCAAGAGATTCTTTCAAAGTAACGCAGTCCTTGGGAGTGACGTTGTTGTAAGCTATTTTGCCAACAAGACGTTCTATGTCGTTGATACCTTGCAGCCGCTTGCTCAATTCCGACCGCAAAACGTAACCCTTAAACAGCTCTTCGACGCCGTCCAACCGACAATTTATTTGCGACGCTTTTTGCAAGGGTCGGTCTATCCAATCGGAAAGCATTCGCGATCCCATATGAGTCTGCGTCTTATCCAACAGCCACAACAGGCTTCCTTTGCGTTTTCCCTCGCGATAACTGACCGTCAATTCCAGATTTTTGCGGGTTTTTACGTCGATAGACATATACTTGCTTTTTTCAACGTATCTTACGGGCATAAGATGAGGCAATTCGCGCTTTTGCGTCTCCGAAAGATATTGCAGCATTGCGCCGCAAGCGCACACGGCGGCGGATTTGCCTTGCAAGCCGAAGCCGTCCAGCGTGCTTACTTTGTAGTGTTTCAAAAGCTTTTCTTTGGCAAACCGTTTGTCGAAATTTTCTTCGCCGTACTCGGAAAATTCGGGAACGTATCCCGCGCAAACGCATTCCAACACGGAGGACATTTGCTTTGCGTTGCCGTTAGCGATGACCTCGGCGGGCTTGTAGCTCACCAAAAACTCTTGCAGATCCTTTATCAGCCCCGTCCCCGTAAACTCCGACACAAGCACGTCGCCCGTAGTAAGATCGCAAAGTGCAACGCCCACCTTGTCCAGCGAATAAACGGACGCGATAAAATTGCTTTTTCCGCCCTCCAAAATATCGCTTTCCATTACCGTTCCGGGAGTAATGACGCGCACCACATCCCGTTCGACCAACTGTTTGCCGTTGGGCTCGCTCAGCTGTTCGCAAATAGCCACTTTTTCACCGGCGGCGATCAATTTGGCGATATAGTTATCCACGGCGTGATATGGAACGCCGCACATAGGCGCGCGTTCCGGCAAACCGCAATTTTTGCCCGTCAAGGTCAGATCGAGTATTCTGCTCGCCCTTTCGGCGTCCTCGAAAAACATTTCATAAAAGTCGCCGAGGCGATACAGCAAAATACAATCCTTGTACTGCTCCTTGGTTTGCAGATACAGTCTCATCATTGGCGAAATGTTCTCGTTCATTTTTCCTCCGTAATGACTCCCCAAAGCGTGGCAGAGCTTGCGCGTTCTATATTTACCGTCACGAAATTGCCGATTTGCGATTCGTCGCACTTAAAGTTGACCAGCCTTCCGCCGTCCGTACGTCCGCACATTGTGTTTTTGTAGCGGAAATTTGCCCCCTCTACCAAAACCTCGTAATTTTTTCCTATCATTGTTTGGCTGATTTCCTTTGTTACCGCATTTTGACATGCCAGCAAACGAGTTATTCTGTCCTTTTTTACCGTCGGCGGTACTTGATCTTCCATAGAATATGCGGGCGTGCCCTTTCGGCGAGAATAGACAAAACAAAAAGCCGAACTGAATTTTACTCGTCGCACCAGATCCAACGTATCGCAAAAGTCCTCTTCCGTTTCTCCCGGAAATCCCACCATTATATCGGTGCTTATTCCGACGTCGGGCAACGAAGCTCTTATCATATCTATCAACGCGAAATAGCCGTCGCGCGTATACCGACGGTTCATTCTGCGCAAAATTTCCGTGCTTCCGCTTTGAACGGGCAGATGTATGTTGTGACAGATGTTGGGGTGCGCCGCAATGGCGTCGATCACGTCGCGGGACAGGTCTTTGGGATGATTTGTCATAAAACGCAAGCGGAACTTGCCCGACAAACCGCCTATCGCGTGCAAAAGCGTTGCAAAAGTTACTCCGCCGTCGAGATCGTGTCCGTAGGAATTGACGTTTTGTCCCAAAAGCGTAATTTCACGGTATCCGTCCGCAAGCAATTGCCGAACCTCCGTCATCACGTCGTCGAGCGGTCTGCTGCGCTCCCGTCCGCGCACGTACGGCACAATGCAGTAGGTGCAAAAATTGTTGCAGCCGAAATTTATGTTTACCCAGGCGTTGGGGTAACTTGTGCGGGACTGCACAAAATCCTCTTCGCGGTACCGAGTGAAATCCACATTGAAATATTTTTTCTTCTTTTGTGCGGAAAGTATAGCGTCGCCAAGCAAATTGAGATTACTTGTACCCAACACTATATCCACAAACGGATAGCTTGCGCGGATTTTTTCCGCGACGCCATCCTGCTGCGACATACAACCGCAAACAACCGCTATCAAATCGGGGTTGGCGCGTTTGAGCTTTTTCAGCGCGCCTATGTGACCGTAAATTTTTTGCTCGGCGGTTTCGCGAATACAGCAGGTATTAAAAACCACCACATCCGCTTCTTCCGACTTGTCGCAAGGAGCATAGCCCATACTTTCCAATATTCCCGCTATTTTTTCCGAGTCGTGGATGTTCATCTGACATCCGTATGTATGAATGTAATATTTCAAATTTTCCTCCGAAAGCGTCTCGCGACAGACTTTCACATATATTTTATATTTTACTATCAATTCAATATTTTTTCAAGAAAAATAAATATAAAAGTACAAATAACAAAAAATATCAGTATGAAAAGGAAATTTTGGAAAATTTTCGGTATTGTATGCGCAGTCGTAACGATATGCGCGGCGCTCGGCGGAGTTATATTTATCGACAGTTTTCGTCGGGGGAGCGAATTTGTCGATTTCGACAAAGACAAGCTCAACGAAGTATACACCGCCTTGACCGTATTGGACGACGACGGCAACGCAATAAACGAACCGCTTTATCTCAACAATTGCAAGCAGATACCGCTGTCCGCGTTGCACGACTACACTTATATGGCGTTTGTAGCCGTTGAGGACAAGCGTTTCTTCGAGCATGACGGCATCGATTTCAGACGGGTAGCGGGCGCAATGATAAACAATCTCAAAAGCCTTAGCTACAAAGAGGGCGCCTCGACGATAAGTCAACAGCTTATAAAAAACACACATCTGGACAATTCCAAAACGGTCAAGCGCAAATTAAACGAAATGATGCTTGCCAAAGAGCTGGAAAAAGAATACAGCAAGCGGGAAATTTTGGAAATGTACGTCAATACGATCTATTTCGGGCGCAGCGCCTACGGCATAGAAACTGCGGCAAACGTGTACTTCAACAAAAGCGCGACGGAACTGACCGTATCGGAAAGCGCCGTCCTTGCGGGAATGATCAAGGCGCCCAACGTTTATGCTCCCGACAAAAACGCCGAAAAATGTCGGGCGCGCAGAGATACCGTTTTGAAACTTATGTCGGAACAAAAAATAATAGACGACGACGTTTACGCCGAAGCGCTTGCCGAACCGATACAATATGTTCCGCAAGCGCCGCACAACGAAAAAAATTATGTTTATCACGTTATGCAAGAGGCATGCGCGCTGCTGAATATGAGTCCGTTGCAGCTGTCAAGATCCGATTTTGTAATAGAAACCTACTGCAAACAAGATGTGCAAAAAAATTTATATAAACAAATGTCCGCCGACTCCACCGTATGCAAAGACGGAAAACTTGCCGATATGTCGGCGATCGTTCTCAACAATACGGGCGGAGTGGAGGCGTGTTTAACGCGCGGCGAAAGCGCGGGGACAAAACGGCAAGTGGGCAGCGCGTTGAAACCGATCGCGGTATATGCGCCTGCGCTCAACGAAAAGATCATTACGCAAGCCTCGCCGATATTGGACGAAGAGACGGATTTCAACGGTTACAAGCCCACAAACGCGGGCGGGTACAACGGCTGGACAACGGTCAAGTATGCCGTCGCAAAAAGTCTGAACGTTCCCGCAGTGAAAACGCTGAACGCGCTGACCCTTTCCGCATCGGAAAAGTATCTTGCAAAACTCGGTATCACGGGAGAACAAAATCTTTCCCTCGCGTTGGGCAATGCAAACGGCGGTATCGATATGCTTACTCTTGCCAAATGCTACGCCACACTTGCCAATGACGGCCAATGCAACGAAGTCGGTTTTATCAAAAAAATCTACAACGAAAACGGAATGATTTACAGCAGAGAGCAGCAAAACGACCGCGTTTTCCGATCGGGAGCAAATTATTTGATGACGGATATGCTTGTAAATACCGTGGAAACGGGGACGGCAAGGGCTCTTAAAAATGCCCGCTATCAGATCGCCGCAAAAACGGGTACCGTAGGCAATTCCGACGGAAACAGCGACGCATTGGTCGCGGGCTACACCACCGAAAACACCTTTGTGTTTTGGTACAGCGGCGACTTGCCCAACAACGTAAACGGCTCGACGGCGCCTTGCGAATTTGCAAGCAGAGTGCTGTCCGAAATGTATGCCGAAACGGCGCCCGCGGCTTTTGTTCCGCCGTCGACCGTAGTCAGATTGGATGTGGACAAGCACAGTCTGTACGACAATCAATTGGTGGTACGCACCGTCAACGGCGAAAAGTTTTGGTTCGACAAAAACAATCAGCCCAAGGAGCTTTTGAACGAAACGCGCTACGAATATCGTCTGAATGTCAACTGTGACGGCAACACCGTGCATATCTTTTTGCCGCAAACGGATGGCAAATGGCAATTGTACCGTTTGACCGACGGAACAGCCGAGCTTCTGCCGATAGACGGCGACGCTTACACGGAAGAAATCGTTGGAGACGCGGAGTACTATGCGGAATTGTATTTGAACAACAGACTCGTTTACACAACGCCCAAAGCGCAAGTACACCGACAAAACCGCCGACAAGACGACCCGCCTCGAACGGATTTTCCCGATCTTACAGATTTTTGGTATTGGGGCTGACGCTCGATAGCGACTTTTCGACATTTTGCCGACGTTGACAGTAAGCTTATTCGGGCGCAATGATAAAGCTCGTCGTATATTTTCGCGCAAAATATCCGACGAAAAAGACTTTGCGATTTTGCTATTGCTTGCCGTCAGATCACCACTGTATCGATATCGGAAAGCGCGTTTTCCACAAGCTTATCCACATCGAGAACGCTTTCCACCTTCAAAACGTGTTCCAAGCGCGGTTTGGTGACGGGTCGTTTGGGCAAAAAGATGGTACAGCAATCTTCATAAGGCAAAATCGATGTTTCAAATGCGCCGATCCGCTGCGATATCTCGATGATCTCGTCTTTGTCAAACCCTATCAACGGTCTGAACACGGGGATAGTAGCCACCGAATTGGTGCTTGTTATGCTTTCAAGCGTTTGACTCGCCACCTGTCCGAGGCTCTCTCCCGTGATGACCGCGCCCGCGCCGTGCAACTTGGCTATCCTCTCGGAAATGCGCATCATAAAACGTCTCATAATGGTTATCATATACTCTTCGGGACACTTTTCGTGAATGGCTGTCTGTATTTCGGTAAAACCGACCACGTCCACCGTCATGTGAAGAGTATATTTTTTAATTATTTTGGCAAGGTCCAAAACCTTTTGCCGCGCTTGCATGCTCGTGTACGGAAAACTGTGAAAATGTACCGCGCGAAGAGTCATTCCGCGTTTTGCCATCATATAAGCGGCAACGGGGCTGTCGATACCGCCCGAAAGCATAACAACGCCCTTTCCGCCCGTGCCGACGGGCATGCCGTTCACGGCTTTGACAGTTTCTCCGTACACAAAGGTTTTTCCGTTTTCGCGTATGTCGATATATACCGTATGCTCAGGTTCGAACAGATCCACTTTCAAATTCGGATTCGCTTCCAAAATATCCCCGCCGATCTCCGCGGATACCTTCATCGACGGCATTGGGAAACGCTTATCCGCCCTATTTGTGACCACCTTAAAGGTGCCGCTTGCAGGCGCAAACGAAAGAGCTGCGGCGGATATTTGTTGCAAATCGGAATTTACTTCCTCGGCTATGCTCAGCGAATGTACGCCAAAGACGTTTTTGACCGCTTCGACGATGTCGTCCAAGTCGCTTTCTTCGAAGTTGCGTACAACGTAACGCGCGTTGCTTCGCGAAAAATCATAACGAAAATTTTTCAAAACGGACTTTATATTGGAGACAAGCGCGCTTTCGAAAAATTCTCTGTTGTTGCCTTTCAAATGTATTTCGGAATAGCGAATGATTATTACTTTCATATTTTTCCTCTTTACGTTTTTTTTGGTCGCAAAACGTCAACCGAGCATTGTTTTGCGCAGTTCGACTACGCTTTCGGCAAGCTTTTGAGCAAGCAAGGTCACTTCTTCATCGTCGTTGTACTTGGAAAAAGAAATACGGAGTATTCCTTCGGAATAGTCTGCTCCCAAACCGATTGCGGCTGCGAACCTGCTTTGCTTATTTTTGGAACTGCAAGCCGAACCCGTACCCACCACAATATCGTATTTTTCCAACATATGCAGCAAGACCTCGCCCTTGATATCGCAAAAAGCAAGCGACATTATTGCGGGCGAAACATTATCCGTGCAGTTTTCCCGCCAGCCCGAAACGTTTTTCAACGCTTCGCGAACGATTTGCTTGTATTTGACGTAGTTTTCGGTGTTTTCGGGGATATTTTTCACAGCTTTTTCCACTGCGGCGGCAAGCGCAACTATACCGCCGACATATTCCGTACCCGAACGATACCCTTTTTCCTGTCCTCCACCGAATATCGTCGGCACAAGCCGCACGCCGTTTTTGACGTAAAGACCGCCAATTCCCTTTGAACAATGTATCTTGTGACCGGCAAACGAATACAGATCCACGCCGAGATAGCGTAAATTTACAGAAATTTTTCCAACAGCTTGCACCCCGTCGGAAAAAGTAACCGTGCGTGGATTTCGCGCTTTTACAAGTTGATTTATTTGCCGAATATCGTTTACCGCGCCCGATTCGTTGTTGACGTGCATAAAGCAAGCGAGCAGCGTCTCGTCGTCCACTTTGGAAACAAAGTCCTCTACGTCTATGTGCCCGTCGGACAAAACTTTTGCGATTCTTACTTCGTATCCTCTGTTTTTCAGCTCGGCAACAGTGTTGAAAGTTGCGGAGTGTTCCGTAGCAGTCACGACTATATTGCCTCTTTTTGCTCTAAGAGAGCCGAACACGGCAAGATTGTTCGCTTCCGTTCCGCCCGACGTAAACAAAATTTCTCCCGCGCCCGCTCCCAACGCCTTTGAGATCCTGTTTCTCGCGTCGGCGATCTCGTTTGCTATCTGCAAGCTGAACGTGCTTCGAGCGGAGGGATTGAAGTACTTTTCCGTATTATACCGCAGCAGTATTTCCGCTATGTCGTCATCAACTCTTGTTGTGGCGCAATTGTCGAAATAATGGATCATTTTCTACCTTTACTCAATTATTTTACTATTTTAGGGCTATTATGTCACAAATAGTATTCTTTATTTTGTCAAATTTCACACTACTATGTCTCATTTAAGCTTTACGACGGTTACGCCGCTTTCACCCTCGCCGTACGCACCGAGACGAAATTCGGCAACGTTCGGATGATGACGAAAATGTTCGTGAAGTCCCGCGCGCAAGCGTCCCGTTCCCATTCCGTGAATGACCCAAATTTGCGAAAGTCCCGCCACAACCGCCGCGTCGATAAATTCGTCCACAGCCATTATGGCGTCATCAACGGTTTGACCAATGACGTTTATTTCGTTATTGAAACTGCGCGTATTCAATTGCGTCTTGGGCGCTCCGTTATGCGGGCGCAGCTTCGAACGATTGATTTCGGATACGCTCTCGTACAGATCGTCCGCCTTGACTTCCGTGGATATGCCTCCGCAACGCACTTTGATCCTCGATCTGCCGCGTATTTCGACAACGCGGACCTGAACGCCCATTTTTTTGGAGTACACCACGTCTCCCACTTTAAGCTTGTCGAAATTGACCTTGTCTCCCGTAAATATCAATTCTTCGCCGTCGTCGTCCTGCTTGACGTCAATGTCGTTAAGCTTTTTTGCTACGCTTCGTGCGGCAAAGAGATCCTTGTCGGATACGGTCTCTTTGGCGAGTATGGATTTGATCTCATCTACAAGCTCCGCCGCCTCCGATCTCGCTTTCGAAACTATCTTTTTGGCTTCCTCGCGCGAGCCGGCAAGCAGCTTGTCCCTTTCTTTTTGCAAACTTCCGTTGAGTTTTTGCGTTTTTTCCTTTTCTTCCCGAAGCTGTTTGTACTCATTGGAAAGGTCGTTCAGCTTCGATTCGTATTCTTTGCGAATTTCGTCGGCATTTTGCAACACGCGTTCAAAGGAAAGCTTTTCTTCGGATACGTTTGCCCGCGCAAACTCTATCACATCTTGTCTCAGCCCCAATTTAGACGCGATGGCGATCGCATTGGAGCTGCCGGGCACGCCCATGATCAAACGGTAGGTGGGCGCAAGCGATTGAAGGTCGAATTCCATAGAAGCGTTTTCCACTCTTTCCGTCGTGAGCGAGTATTCCTTCAACGCGCCGTAGTGAGTCGTCACAACGCATTTGGCTCCGCTTTTGCGCAAAAAATCCGTTATCGCAAGAGCCAAAGCCGCGCCTTCGTTCGGTTCGGTGCCCGCGCCTACTTCGTCGATCAGCACGAGATCGCCCTTGCCGCACACGTCCAAAATATCCCGCAAGTTTGTTATATGCCCCGAAAACGTAGACAAATTTTGTTCGATACTTTGCTCGTCGCCTATATCGCACAGTATGTCGTCGAAGTACGACAAAACGCTTTCTTCACCGCACGGCACAAACAGCCCCGTCATTGCCATTGCGCACATCAAACCGACGGTTTTCAGCGTCACGGTCTTGCCGCCCGTATTCGGTCCGGTAACCACTATCACGTCGTAGTCGTCGCCCAGCTTAACGGAGATGGGAACGACCTTCTTTTTATCCAAAAGCGGGTGCCGAGCTTTTTTGAAATCGACAATACCGTCGTTGTTGAGCATTGGCAACGTACACTTATTTTCCAACGCATATTTTACCTTGGCAAAAATCACATCGATATCGCTTACGGTGTCCACCGAAAGGGCGATTTTTTCCGCATTGGGAGATATCCTATCCGTAAACGCTTGCAAAATGCGTTGAATTTCCGCTTTTTCTTCCAGCAAAGCCTCTCTCAGCGAGTTGTTGAGTTGAACGATCGCCATCGGTTCCACGAAAAGCGTTGCGCCCGTAGAGGACTGATCGTGGACGATCCCAGCTACAAACCCCTTAAATTCCTGTTTTACGGGTATAACATATCTATCGCCGCGCATTGTAACGATCGAATCCTGCAAATATTTTGACATTTCACTGTTTTTGGTGTAGCTTTGCAGCTTTTGCTTAATGTCGGCGTTTATGGACTTTATTCTTTTGCGTATCACGTACAGATCGTCGGAGGCTTTGTCGTTCATTTCCTCGTCGGAAAGTATCGCAAAGTCGATGTCGTCTTCCAACTGCTTGTCGCCGTACAGAGCATAAGCCTTTGCCTGCAACAACGAGGTATCTATCCCGTAATCCGTCAAAAGAGCCGTCTGCAAATACCGCGCCGTGCGAAGCGCTCGCATGATTTGCAGCAACTGCTTCATAGACAAGCACGAACCGACGCGCGCCAATTTGCACGTCTCGGACACGTCGTCCACCGACAGGTCGAAAGACGTTTCGAACTGAAACAAATCGTAGCCCTGCTTCGTTTCCTCCAAAAGTCGCCGCGCGTCCTCATAGTTTGCGGCGGGCAAAAGCTCCTTCACTTTTCGCTGCGCGATCCCGCTAACGCAAAAGGAAGCCACAGAGTCGAGAATGTCGAAGTATTGAAGTTTACCAAGAGTTTTGTTGTTTATCATTTTTCAGTCAACAGTCTAATTTATTTTATCGAAAAGCCTGCCTTTCGTATAAGGTCTGTTTTCCGTATATCCGTCGTCGATCTCATCGTTGAGCAGCTTGTAATGACGCACGACCGCCTCGTCGTAATCGACGAGATAACCTCCGCCGCGCTTGATACGAGCGATCGCGGAAAGCTTTTTTCCGTTGACAAGCTCAAACGTGCATCGTCCCGCTCGACGACGGTAAATATAAAATTCGTTACCTTGTTCGTCTCGATATGTCAACGGCTCGTCGCCTCGGCAAGCAGAGCAATCGCACCCCGTAGCGACCTTGTACGGACAATGGACCAACTTCATCAACACAATATTTCCATCAACAAACGCAAGCCCGCTTTGATCGGCAAATCGCGAAATTTCACTCAATGTCAGTTCCGACGAATACACAAACGTATCCGCGTCCTCGAATTGTTCCGCCATATGATCGTTGAAAATATTCAACGCGCCGCCCGCTATGTAATTCAGTCCGAGTTGTCTTGCCCATTCCACTTGTCCGACGTTGTTTGCCACAATGCGCAGTCGAACCGTTTTCAACATATCGAGTACCGCGTCGTCGGCAAAAGAAGGCAAGTCAAGATAGGCGCCAAATGCACGCGCGACATCATACGCGGAACGCGTAAGCTCATTCGGTTTGAATACAAGTATATCCGCGCATTCAGCCGCGGCTCGGAGCTGTTCTTTCGTATAGCACGTTACGGCAACTCGCGATATTTTCGCGCGCCGCTTCGACTGTTCAACGAAATTTTTTTTCTCCAAATCCGCGCCGCTACGCAATTCGACGCGCTCGCGGTACCTTTGCAGCAGCTTATCCGTCAATTTTTCCAATACAGCGCGCCGCAATCCGTTAATTTGCGATTTGGCAAGGAAAATATCGCCCGAATCAACTACTATGTCACAAATAGTATAGTACGAATTGCCGCTTTTTTGAAGTTGTTTAGTCAATTCTTCCCTTGTCGTTTGCACCGTTTCCGCTTGCGGAACGACAAAATCCGATTGCATTTCCACGGAAACGTCGCCGCAAATTGCACAAATTGTCGCCGTTTCGTTCGGATATGCCGAAAACACGAGTTTTACGGATAAAGTACGGCGTTTTGACAAAATATCGTTGCAAAGGGACACGGACGTAGTCCTCCGCACATCCATACCGTCATATACTTTGTCGGCAAATTTTGCGGCTATCAAGCCCGTTCCGCTTTCCGTTGCGGTTGCGCCGCACACCTCGCGTCCCCTGTCGAACACCTTGAAACCGTCCCCTTTCATTACGGGTACGGCGGTTTTTATCTTGTTTTTACAGATTTTTCCGATCGCAACGCCGAAATGATTTTGACAAAGCGGGGAAACAATATCGGAATTGCCTCCGCGCAGATATTGCAAGGCAGACATATCGCGATTGTAAATTTCCGCAAGCGCGTTTCTGTCCACATCGTCGCAACGAATGCCGTCAAAAAGCTTTCGATATATGCGCGAAGTAATCCCCGCATATTCGGCACGGCGGTTGCGTCCTTCTATCTTGTACGTGACGACGCCCGCCTCGCTCAGCTCCTCGGCAATATCCAATCCGCACAGATCCCTTGCCGACAACAAATAACCTAAACTTTTACCTTTGTCTGCGGAATAAAGTTTTCTGCAAGGCTGCGCGCACAGCCCCCTATTGCCGCTGTTGCCGCCCACCATCGAAGAAAACAAACATTGTCCCGATTGACACACGCACGTTGCGCCGTGTATGAAGCACTCCGTCTTGACGCCCGTTTCGACGATACGCTTGATTTGGTCAAGCGAACACTCTCGCGCGCAAACGACGGTCGTCGCGCCGCACTTTCGGGCAAACTCCGCGCCGCAGCCGTTATGAATGTTGAGCTGCGTACTTGCGGCAACCTCGAAGTCGTCGTCTCGCAACCGCGCCGCTATCTTCATCAGCGCAATATCGGTCACTATCACTCCGTCCGCGCCGCTTTTATACACAAATTTCAGCAAATCCGCCGCCTTGTCAAATTCGTCGTTTTTGAGCGAAGTGTTGATCGTCACATACACTTTTACCCCAAACAAATGGCAAAAGTCCAGCCAATAGCCAAAGTTTTCTCTCGTAAAATTGGGCGCTTTCATTCGCGCATTGAAGCAGTCAAGCCCAAGGTATACCGAATCGCAGCCGTTGTTCACCGCTGCCGTCAGTTGTTCCGCGCTTCCCGCGGGAGCAAGAATTTCCCGTTTTTCTGTGGATACGATCACGATTTCTCCGTCAAATCACTGTTCGCGCAACGTTACGCCGTATTTTTCCTTCAACGCCCGCAACGCTCTTCCGCATTGTTTTTCAATATCGGAGTCCTGCAAGGTTTTGTTTCTGTCACGGAACACAACGGTAATTGCAAGGCTTTTTTTGCCCGCGCCGAGCTTGTCGTCGCGATAAACGTCAAACAACTGCGCGCTTTCCGTAGACGCGAGAGCTAAAAATTCGTTCAGAACATCCTGCGCGGCAACATCCTCGTCGCACAAAAAGGCAAAGTCGCGGCTGACGGCGGGGTATTTCGGGAAAGTCCGATACTTTATTTCCGAGCGCCCCTGCTCAAACAATTTGTCGAGACATATCTCCGCATACATACAGTCGGTTTCTATATCGAAGTTGGCAGCTATTTGCGGATGAATTTTTCCGAAATATCCGATCTTTACGCCGTCGACAATGACGTCCGCGCTTATCCCCGGATGAAGAATATCGCAATCGGAGCGCACAAGGCGCAACGTTCCGTCGCTGATACAACGAATAACTTGCAAAATATCTTCTCGAAAAGCGTCAAAATCGATGTCTGTGGCGCAAACTGACAACCGTTTTTGCTCGTACGGCAGCGCGGCAAGAGGATGCTCTTGCGCAAGATACGCCTTGCCCGTTTCAAACAATCTCAATTCGGAATTGTTGCGGGACAAGTTAAGTGCCACGCATTGCAGCATATTGGGCGCAAGAGAGCGATTCATCATTGACAACTCTTCGCCTATCGGGTTAATCACTTTGATATACTTCGATTCGTCCGTCGGCGTTACGCTCGCCTTGTCGAAAAGCGCCTTGCCCGCAAAAGGATAAAACACGCATTCGTTGTAGCGCAAACCGCAAAGCACGTTTTTAAGCAGATCTATGCGTTTTTCCTCCGTCGTTTTGCCGCCGCATGTTATGCGAGATTTTTCCATCAACGTACCCACTATGTTGTCGTAGCCGTAAACGCGTATCAACTCCTCGACGATATCGCAATCGCGCGCAATATCGTCGCGATAAGGCGGCACAATGCAGCTGACGGTATTGCCGTCTATCGTCGTCGAAATGTTCAGCGCGCCCAAAATATCCAAGATACGCTCATCGGGTATGCCTATACCCAACAGCTTGGATATACGGCGTTTGTCAAAAACGATCGTCCTACTTTGCGCGATCTCGCCTATGCCGATACGCCCGCGCGTTACCTTGCCGCAGCCGAGCTGCTCTACCAAATGCAACGCTCTCGACAAGCCGAGGTTATTTGTGTAGGTTTCAATGCCCTTTTCAAAGCGCGCCGACGAATCGGAACGCAAGCCCAAGCGATGCCCCGTACGACGCACGTTCATACGGGCAAATGTCGCCGATTCGAACAACACGCAATTTGTCGAGGGTTTAATGCCCGAATTGGCGCCGCCCATTATGCCCGCAAGTCCCACCGCGCGATCCTCGTCGGCTATCACGAGGTCCTCGCCGCAAAGCGTGTACTCTTTGCCGTCCAACGGAATTATTTTCTCGCCGTCTTTTGCTCTGCGTACCACTATTTTGTGATCGTCAATGTCGGCATAGTCAAAGGCATGCATTGGTTGTCCGATCTCAAACAGCACGTAATTGGTAATATCCACCAAGTTGTTTATGCCGTGCAATCCCACTTTGGCAAGGCGTGAAGTAAGCCAAACGGGAGATCTTGCTATTTTTACGTCGGTAACGCCCTGCATAAAATATCCCTTGCATATATCTTTTGCCTTTATGTCCACCTTTACGAGGTCGTCGGTGGCGACTTCGCCCTCGCTGTAAGACACGTCAGGTTCCCTGCATTTTTTGCCGAGCGCCACGGCAACTTCGCGCGAAAGTCCCAACACGCTGTTGCAATCCTGACGGTTGGCGGTTACGGCTACGTCCAAAACATAGTCGTCCAAACCGACTTCCTTGCGAATATCCTCGCCGACGACGGCGCTATCGCGCAAGATCAATACGCCCTCCGCGTCTGCGTTCGGATACATATCGACGTTTATGCCCAGCTCTTCCGCGCCGCAAAACATACCGTAGGATTCTTCTCCGCGCATTTTGCCTTTGGTTATATGGAGACCGTTAGCAAGATTTGCGCCGTGCAACGCAACGGGCACTTTGTCTCCCGCTTTGAGATGATGATCGTTGGTTACGATGGGTATTGTCTCACCGCCAACGTCCACCTTGCAGCAAAGCAGTCTTTCGGCGTTCGGATGCTGCGCGATCTCCTTTATCTGACAAACTTTAACGTTGGTCACTTGCTCGCCGAGGTAGACCACTTCTTCTATTTCCAGACCTATCGCCACCATTTTGTCGCAAAGCGTCTGCACGTCTACGTCCACGTCTACAAATTCTTTTATCCAGGAAAGAGGTAATTTCATCGCAGTATACTCCTATTTGCCGAATTGTTTGAGAAAACGCTGATCGTTTTCGTAAAACAGCCGAATATCGGGAATGCCGTATTTGATCATGGCGGCGCGTTCCACGCCGATACCGAATGCAAACCCCGTATATTTGTCGCTGTCTATGCCGCAGTTCTCCAACACGACGGGGTTTACCATACCCGCGCCAAGCAGCTCGATCCAGCCCGTCTCCTTGCACAAAGCGCAGCCCTTGCCGCCGCAATTACTGCACGTAAGATCCACTTCCACGCTCGGTTCCGTAAAAGGAAAGTAAGACGGACGGAAACGCACTTTCGTTTGTTCGCCGAACAAGTGCGATGCGATATACTCCAATGTTCCCTTCAAATCGCACAATGTGATGTTTTTGTCCACAACAAGTCCTTCTATCTGATGAAATACGGGCGAGTGAGACGCGTCGCTGTCGGAGCGGAACACCTTGCCGGGGCACACGATCTTCAACGGCGGCTTGCGTTTTTCCATTATTCTCGCCTGCATAGCCGAAGTTTGCGTACGCAGCAAAATGCTGTCTGTTATATAAAACGTATCCTGCATATCTCGCGCGGGGTGATCGTAAGGAATGTTCAACGCTTGAAAATTGTAGTAGTCCGTTTCTATCTCCGGTCCGGAAAGAACCTCGAACCCCATAGCCACCATAAGCTCGCATATTTGATTTTCGATGAGAGTAACGGGATGAAGCGCGCCGCGACTCGGACAGGAAGTCAGACTTATATCCACCTTTTCTTCCGTCAAGCGACGTTGCATTTCCTCCTTTTTCAGTTCGTCCGTTTTGGACGCAAAGCGTTCCTCCATTTGTTTGCGAAGCTCGTTTACTTGCGCGCCGAAGGTCGGACGTTCCTCCGCGGGCAAGTCTCTTATGCTTTTGAGCAAAGCCGTAAGCGCCCCCGATTTGCCGAGATACTTTACTTTCAGTTCCTGCAATTCCGCAAGTCGAACGCACTTCGATATTTCTGCGTCGAATGTCGATTTGATTTCTGCAATTGTCATAATTTTCTCCTAAAAAAGCCCCAAGCGCATAGCTTAGGGCGAATAGACCGCGGTACCACCTAAATTCGAAAGGCAAGCCTTTCCTTAACTGTTTGCTAACGGAAACAGCCCGCAAACGACTACTGCGTTTCATCGTTCGAACTCGGAAGTGAATATCTTTTTGCGCATGGACGAGGCTCTCACCGCTCCCCGTTCGCTTGACTCATGTTTACCGCAAACTCTTGTGCTTCGTCTTTGTTTTTAATAAGTATAGCAAAAAAAACTGCAATTGACAACAATTTTGCAACAATATTAAATATTCGATTACCGTTATATTCAAGATACTCCGAGCAACAGCCCGCCCTGCAAAAAAGTTTCCGGCACGTTGCCTATTATTACGCTTTCGCAAAGCAATATAGGAGTGTTGTTTTCCACTTCGGCGTGCATTGTGGGCAATATAAGATCCGTCTTGGTCAGCACGTTTATGTAAATTCTGTGTAAGGTTTGGTTGATACCCGCAGATTCGAATGTGGATTGGAAGCTGCAACTCACATTTCCGATAGGAGAAACCGTCACGGAGACCGTCGAACCGAGTTCCGACAGCAAGGGTATACCGGAAAGCGTTCCGATGGGAATATCCACTTCGAAAGATTTGAGTTCGGCTATCTTTTTTTGTGTGATGATCGCGGTATCGCGCGCAAGACGATTTACCAACACGCTGTTGGCGCTCAGCAAAACGATGTCGTTTTGTTCGTTCTTTTCCACCACCACAAATTGCGAATAATCCACGTCGTCCGCAAGCGCTACGGACACGGCTTCGTTTATCGCCAACATCGTCTCCGATTTCAGTTTTGTTTGCGCTATATCCAAAATGATCGGATTCATCGACCTGCGATAAAAAAACAGCGCCAACAAAACGGACAAGACAAAAGTAAAAATCAAACCGATCGCGAGCTTTCTTGTCCGTTTGCGACGCTTTTGCTTTTTTACGCTTGTGCTTACAACCGAATACCGCGCCATAGAATACCTTTTTTCACATTATATTCGGTTCGAAACGCAAAAGTTACTATTTCTTTTTGGTACGCGGACGGAAAAGCACCGCCACGAGATACCCGGATACGATCGCAATGCTTACTCCCGTTGCGCATGCGGCAAGTCCGCCCGTAAGCGCGCCGTATACGCCGTCGCGTTCAGCCGCCTGCACTGCGCCTCTTACCAACGAATATCCGAAACCGGAAATGGGTACGCTTGCGCCCGCTCCCGCAAATTCCACCAACGGACCGTACAGCCCGAAGCCTTCGAGTACGGCTCCCGCCACAAGAAACAGCACCAAGATCTTGCCGTTGGTCAGATGCGTATAGTTGATAATTATCTGTCCGATGAGGCAGATCCCTCCGCCCACCACAAAAGCTTTTACAAACATCAAAAAAACGTCCATTACGCCGTCACCTCCACAAGATGCGTTATTGCGGGGATACTGTCCCCCTGAAAAGATGTTGTGGGACTCATCAATGCTCCCGTACCGGCCAGCAAAATACGTTTGTATTCGCCGCGGCGCAACCGTCCCAAAAGCACGCCGTTGAATACGAGCGCCGAACACGCCGCTCCGCTGCCGCCCTGATAAGTTTGTTGTTCGTCCCAATATAGCGACGCGCCGCAATCGTGCAGCTGCGCGGAAATATCGTACCCTTCCTGCGCAGTAAGATCCATCAATATATCGCTGCCGAGCTTGCCGAGATCGCCCGTGTAGATCACGTCGAAGTCGCTCGGCGCAGTCTCCGTATCCTTGAAAAAGGTAACAAGCGTATCGCAAGCCGACGGAGCCATTGCCGCGCCCATATTGTTGGTATCCATCACGCCGTAGTCCACTACGCGTCCGAGCGTACCCCGCGTAATGCGCGGCGTGCAGTATTCGCGTCTGTTCGAAAGTACCGTCGCCCCTACGCCCGTTGCCGTCCATTGCGTAACGGGAGAACGAAGCACTCCCAACTCCAACGGATAACGGTACTGTCTTTCCGCCGTCGAAAAATGACTGCCCGCGGCGCACACGACGTTTTCCAAACCGTTGCCGAGCATTGCCGAGCCGACGATAAGGCTTTCGACAAAGGTCGCGCACGCATTGTATATTCCCAAAAAGCCCGTATGCGTTTTTTTGGCGGCAAAGGACGCGGAAACGATTTGATTGAGCAAATCTCCCGCGATCAATGCGTCTATTTCGCTTTCATCGAGGTTGGCTTTTGCGATCGCGCCGTCGATGGCATGCTCGAACATTTTTCGTTCGGCGCGTTCGAACGTATTTTGAGCAAACATATCGTCCGTCAAAGCAAGATCGAAAAAGCCTTTGTAACGTCCGTCGTTTTCCTTCGGACCGGCTACCGTATAACCTTCTTTAACAAAAGAGTTGGCAAAAACAAGCGTTCTTTTTTTGTAATAATCCATCTCAACCTCCGAATAACAACGTAAGCAAGGCGATAACAACGGAAACGGTCACGCCGTTGACGATGACGGGCCCCGCGACCAAAAACATTTTCGCCCCCACGCCGTAAACGTAGCCTTCCGCACGAAACTCCAACGCAGGCGATACCACCGCGTTGGAAAACCCCGTAATAGGTATTGTCGAACCCGCGCCCGCAAAACGCCCTATTTGGTCGTATACTCCGAATCCTGTCAACATCGCGGCAATGAAAACCAACGTTCCCGAAGCGAGAACGGAAGCGTCCTGCATATTGAACCAAAGCGAATACAAATAAATAAACGCTTGACCTATCGCGCAGATCGTTCCGCCTATCAAAAAAGCCCAAATCATGTTCTTCCAATGCGAACTTTTGGGCATTTTTTCAAAAACATACGCCTTGTAATTTTCTCTCGTGATCTCCTTGTAAGCTTCCATTATTGCACCTTCTGTTTTTTGGAAATTTCTATGCACTTATTTTCCGAATCGAATTGTTCGGGAAACAAGCTTTCTCGCTCGTCGCTGTTGCTTGCATACTTTCTTTCCTTTGGATATTTCATAGTACCATTGTTGACACAAACAAATTTTTTTATGCGTAACAACAGATCCCCGATCGAATTTCGTTAAAAACGGCAAAATATCGCCTTTTCTCCGACAAAAGAAGTTCGTATAAAAAACTTTTTACGATCACAAAACTACTATGTCTAAAATAGTATTATTCAAATCCGCATTTTCTGTCATAATACAATAAAATTTTATTAAAAAAAATTATAAGGTATAAAGAAATACGTCACCGTCAAATGGTCAGTCCAATCAAACTCCGCAATCACGGACCTGCGCCGAGATTGCGGTCCACCCCGGAGCTGCCGAGGGTATGGGAGACCTCGGCGAAAGTCTATCCAAACGCGCGTGCGTTCACGCGCAACCCCAAGTCCGACTGCGGCGGCGCTTTTGCGCACATCGTGTCGATTGCGCATGCGTCAGCGTAGCAGCAAGCAATCAACCGACGCACGTGTGGTCGGTAGGCTCAATTGACAAATGTTGGGGTGCAAAAGAAACAATTTTAGCATTGCTTCTTA